>NZ_JAFCLY010000053.1:0-63703 GCF_018130185.1 Bradyrhizobium sp. AUGA SZCCT0182
CACGGCATAAGCCGTAAAGCCATTGCGCAGGGAAGGCCGGGTGTTCTCCGCTGCCCTGTATGCTCGTGTGCAGCCTACTTAGTGCAAACCGCACGCGAGACCGCGGGTGCAGCGCGCACCCGGTCTTCCCTGCGCCCTCTCTATGAGAGGGCAAGGAAGTTCTGGCAAAGCTCGGGCGCTGTGCGTCGCGAGATCGCGAACGTGCGTTTGCGTCGTCCCGGCGAAGGCCGGGACCCATAACCACAGGGAGGCGTTTTACGAAAGGTCCCTGCGACCGAGCCTTGATCGAGGGATCACGCGGTATAGGTCCCGGCCCCCGTGCGCAATTGCGCACTAGGCCAGGACGACGGGATACCGAAGCAATATCAAAGCAATATCAAAGCCATAGCCCCGCCGTTAACGACGCAATGCAGCCCCCACCAACATTCCATGGCGCTTTGGCTGCGAATGGCCTAAAGGGTGCCTATCTCATTCAAATCGTTCGGGTCATCGGACCCGCGCATCCTCCAGCCGGCAGCCTCAATCGTATGGTTCGAGGCTTTATTCGGCTTACGCCCATTAAGGTTCTGATCCCGTGACATCCCTGACCACAAGTCCGCCGCTCGCCCGAGCCCTGGCCGAGCGCAATTTCGATTCCCTGACGCCGGTGCAGACCGCCGTGCTGGCAAATGACGCCGCCGGCCGCGACTTGCTGGTGTCGGCGCAGACCGGCTCCGGCAAGACCGTCGCCTATGGCCTCGCGATATCAGCCGAACTGCTCGGCGATGCCGAGCGGTTCGAGCGGGCTGGCGCACCGCTTGCCCTGATCGTCGCACCGACGCGTGAACTTGCCTTACAGGTCCATCGCGAACTCGCCTGGCTCTATCAATATGCCGATGCGCGCGTGGTTTCCTGCGTCGGCGGCATGGATCCGCGCCGTGAACAGCGTGAGCTCGCGGCCGGCGCCCACATCGTGGTCGGCACCCCGGGGCGGCTGTGCGATCATTTGAGGCGCAACCGGCTCGACATTTCCGAATTGAAGGCTGTCGTGCTCGACGAGGCCGACGAAATGCTCGATCTCGGATTTCGCGAGGATATGGAGTTCATCCTCGAGACCACGCCGGAGACCCGCCGCACCCTGCTGTTCTCGGCAACCCTGCCGCGCGTCATCATCGCCCTGGCCAAGGAATATCAGCAGGAAGCTTTCCGTATCGAGGTTGGCGGCGACGAAGGCGGCCACGCCGACATCGATTACCGCGCCATCCGGATTGCGCCCGGCGATGTCGACCATGCGGTGGTCAATACCTTGCGCTTCTTCGAATCGCCGAGCGCGCTGGTGTTCTGCAATACGCGCGAAGCGGTGCGGCATCTGCAGGCAACATTGTCGGAGCGCGGCTTCTCGGTCGTGGCGCTATCAGGCGAATTGACCCAGAACGAGCGCACCCACGCGCTGCAGGCATTGCGCGACGGACGCGCCCGCGTTTGCGTCGCGACCGACGTCGCCGCCCGCGGCATCGATCTGCCGAACCTCGATCTTGTCATCCACGCCGATATTCCGAACGATCCCGAAGTCATGCAGCATCGCTCCGGCCGCACCGGCCGCGCGGGGCGCAAGGGTGTCAGCGTCCTGCTGGTGCCGCCGGCGCGCAAGCGGCGCGCGGAAGTGCTGCTGAACCTGGCCGGCATCGATGCGATCTGGGGCACGGCGCCGCAGGCCGATGAAATCCGCAAGCTCGATCAGGAGCGCATGCTGAAGGATGCGCTGTTCGCCGAAGAGACCACATCAGAAGATCTGATGCTGGCGCAGGCGCTGCTCGCCGAGCGCTCGGCCGAGGATATCGCCGCGGCACTGGCGCGGCTCTATCGCTCACGGCTGCCCTCGCCCGAAGACATCATCGATCCCGGCGAACATCGCGCCCGGGGCCGCGAGGATCGCGGCCGCGAAAGAGATCGGGATAGTCGTGCGCCGCGCGGTGACGATCGCAACGCCAGCCCACGATCGAAGTCGAAAAAGCCGTCGGCGCGCCACGTCATGGGCGAGAACAGTGTCTGGTTCCGCGCCTCGATCGGCAGCCGCAAGAATGCCGAGGCGCGCTGGCTGTTGCCGATGATCTGCCGCCGCGGCGGCATCGACAAGACCGACATCGGCGCCATCCGCGTCATGGACACGACGACCGAGTTCGAGATTTCCGCGCGTGCCGCCGACAAATTTGTCGGCAACCTCCGCCGTCCCGACAAGGAAGACAATATTCGCATCGAGCCGCTGCCCGAGGGCCCGCAGGGCGAGCCCGCGGCCGAGAAGCGTCCGCCTGCGCGCGAGCGTGAGGAGAGGGCACCGAGGCCGCATGGCAAGCCGTGGCAGGACAAGCCGCGGGAAGCAAAGCCTTGGGACAAGCCTCGCGACGAAAAACCCCGTGATGAAAAGCCCTGGAGCAACAAGCCGCCCGGGGGCAAATCCCGCGACAGCAAGCCGTATGAAGAGAAGCCTCGCAGCGAGAAGGCTGCTGGATTCGACAAGGAAAGACGTTACGATAAAAAGCGGCCGTTCCGGGAGAAGCCCGCTTACGCCGCCAAGCCGAAACATGACGGCGCTGCGAAGCCCGCGTTCGGGAAGAAGAAAAAGAAGAAATTCCGCGACTGAGGAGGCGCCGGCAACCGGCCGGCGTGCTTCACCCGACGCTCATATCCTCGTGAACAGCGGAAAGCGGAAGCTCCTTCGATTGAATTGATGACGGTCGTCATATAAAAAATGGCTTGATGGACATCGAACGCAGGAGAGATGGATGGGAACGGCAATTGTCATCGGTGTCGGGCCTGATCAGGGCCTCGGCGCACAACTCTGCAAGCGCTTTGCCACCGAGGGCTTCAACGTTCTGGTTGCCGGCCGCACCAAGGCGGCGCTCGACGCCGTCGTTTCCGACATCGTCGCAGCCGGCGGGCGCGCTACGGCGGTCGTAGCCGACGCCACCAGTGAGGCCGATACCATCGCGCTGTTCGACAAGGCCGGTTCCGATCTCGAACTCGCGATCTACAACGCCGGCAATAACACGGCCGGCAAGATCATCGACATGACCGCCGATTACTTCGAGCAGAGCTGGCGCGTCGTGTGCTTCGGCGGCTTCCTGTTCGGCCGCGAGGCGGTCCGCCGCATGGTGCCGAAGGGCGCGGGCACATTGCTGTTCACCGGCGCGAGCGCCTCGTTGCGGGGCCGCTCGGGCTACGGCGCCTTCAATTCGTCGAAGGCGGGCTTGCGCACCCTGGCGCAGGCGATGGCCAAGGAATATGCCGGCGACGGCATTCATGTCGGACATGTCGTGGTTGATGGCGCGATCGGCGGCGAAAAGATCAAGACGCGTTTCCCGGAGGCCGCCGGCCGCGAGGAGCGCCTGATCAGCATCGAGGGCATCGTTGACGGCTTTGTGTTCCTGCACAAACAGCCGCCGCGCGCATGGTCGTTCGAGCTCGATGTCCGGACCATGCACGAGAAATGGTGATCGGCTTTCCCAACCGGCAATGATTGTGGCATGAGTCATTCCAGCGAATTGCCCTTCAGGAAACGACGATGCCCGCCTTTCCGACCTCGACCACCGTCCTTGACTCCATCCTGTTCCGCGACGCCTTCGGCACGCCGGCGATGCGCGAGGTGTTCTCGGATTTCAGCCTGATCTCGCGCTACGCGGAAGTCGAGATCGCGCTGGCCAAGGCCGAGGCGCGCTGCGGCGTGATCCCGGCGCAAGCCGCCGAGGAAATCGCAAAACGGACGGACGTCTCGGCGCTCGATTTCGACCTGCTGCGCAGCGAGACCGACATCGTCGGTTATCCGATCCTGCCGCTGGTGCACCAGATGGTGAAACAATGCGGCGACGCCGGCCGCTACGTGCATTGGGGCGCGACGACGCAGGACATCATGGACACCGCCGTGGTCCTGCAGGTCCGCACCGGGCTCGAAATCATCGAGGCTGATATCGCCGCCCTCCGCGGCATCCTCGCCGATCTCTCCAAGCGCTATCGCGATACGCCGATGGCGGGGCGCACCCATCTGCAGCAGGCGCTGCCGGTGACGTTCGGCTACAAGACCGCGATTTATCTCGCGATGTTCGATCGCCACGCCGAGCGCCTCGCGGAATTGAAGCCGCGCGTCCTTGTCGGCCAGTTCGCAGGCGCCGCCGGCACGCTGGCCTCGCTCGGCGACAAGGGGTTCGAGGTTCAAAAGGCGCTGTGCGAGGAACTCGGGCTCGGTGTGCCCGTCTCGACCTGGCATGTCGCACGCGACGGCCTTGCGGAAGTGATCAATTTCTTCGGCCTCGTCACCGGCTCGCTCGGCAAGATCGCGCTCGACATCATGATCATGGCCTCGACCGAATTTGCCGAACTCTACGAGCCGTTCGTGAAGGGCCGCGGCGCGTCCTCGACCATGCCGCAAAAACGCAACCCGATTTCATCCGAACTGATGCTGGCGGCGTGCAAGGGCGTGCGCCAGCATGCCGGTCTGATGCTGGACGCGATGGTGCAGGACTTTGAGCGCGCCACCGGGCCATGGCATGCCGAATGGATGGCGATCCCGGAAAGTTTTGTCCTCACCGCGGGCGCGCTGCATCAGGCCAAATTCGCGTTGGGCGGCCTGATCGTGGACGAGAAGAAGATGGCGGAAAATCTCGATATCAGCCGCGGGTTGATCGTCGCCGAAGCTGTGATGATGGGCCTGGCGCCCGACATCGGCCGGCAGGAGGCGCACGACGTCGTCTATGACGCCTGCCGCGTCGCCAATGAAAAAGGCACGACGCTGGCGGATGCGCTGTCCGCGGACCCGCGGGTCTCCTCGCGCATCGACCGCGCGACCATCGACCGCCTGACCTCGGCGAAGAATTACCTCGGTCTCGCGCCCGAGATGGTCGACCGCGTATTGGCGTCGTCGAAGCGTTGAAGGAACCGGCCGGTTCGCCTATCTCTGTAGCAACGATTGATTTGAGGGCCCGTCATGACCGCACACGAACGTAATTTTTCGACGCCGATCGATCCCGTGAAACTCGACCGCCTTGCCGAGGTCGCCGTGAAGGTCGGCCTGCAGTTGCGGCCGGGCCAGGACCTGCTTTTGACCGCGCCGTCGGTGGCGCTGCCGCTGGTTCGAAAAATCGCCGAGCATGCCTACAAGGCCGGTGCGGGCCTGGTGACGCCGTTCCTGTCCGACGAAGAGATCACGCTGTCGCGCTATCGCTACGGCCACAATGACGGGTTCGATCGCGCCGCCGGCTGGCTCTACGAGGGCATGGCGAAGGCGTTCGGCAATAACACCGCTCGGCTGGCGATCGTCGGCGACAATCCGATGCTGCTGTCGGGCGAGGATCCGACCAAGGTGGCGCGCGCCAGCAAGGCCAATTCGATGGCCTATCAGCCGGCGTTGGAAAAGATCGTCAATTTCGAAACCAACTGGAACATCATCGCCTATCCGAGCCCGGCATGGGCGAAGCAGGTATTTCCCGACGTTGCAGAAGATGTCGCGGTAGCAAAACTGGCGGACGCGATCTTCGCGGCCTCGCGCGTCGATCAGGACGGCGCGGTTGCGGCGTGGGAAAAACACAACGCGGTGCTGCGCGAGCGCACGCAATGGCTGAACGGCCAGCGCTTCCACGCGCTGAAATATTCGGGACCGGGCACTGATCTTACGATCGGTCTCGCCGACGGCCACGAATGGGAAGGCGGCGCCTCGATGGCCAAGAACGGCATCACCTGCAATGCCAATATCCCGACCGAAGAAGTCTTCACTACGCCGCATTGCCGGCGCGTGAGCGGGCATGTCGTCAGTTCCAAGCCGCTGTCCTATCAGGGCACCCTGATCGACAACATCGCGGTGCGGTTCGAGGAAGGCCGCATCGTCGAGGCCAAGGCTTCGCGCGGCGAGGAAGTATTGAAGAAAGTCCTCGACACCGATGAGGGCGCCGCGCGCCTCGGCGAAGTGGCGCTGGTGCCGCATTCCTCGCCGATCTCGAAAAGCGGATTGCTGTTCTTCAACACGCTGTTCGACGAGAACGCCGCCTCGCACATCGCGCTCGGCCAATGCTACTCGAAATGCTTCATCGACGGCGGCAAGCTGACGCCACAGCAGATCGCAGCACAGGGCGGCAACAAGAGCCTGATCCATATCGACTGGATGATCGGCTCGGCCGAGACCGACATCGACGGCATTCATGCCGACGGAAGCAGTGTCCCGGTATTCCGTAAGGGAGAATGGGCGTGAGCGGGAGCTCACGCCGGCCGTCAGCTAGGCGAGCTTCAATTTGTAAAAGTCCGTCGCCGTCTTCGAGAACATCGCCGTCTTCTCGGCCTCGCTGTATTGCGCGGCGAGCCGCTTGAAGGCGTTGAAGATCACCTGGTAGCTGCACTGGCCCTTGTCAGGCGGAAAATTGCTCTCGAACATGCAGCGGCTGGGTCCAAAGGACTCGATGCACGTCTCTATATAAGGGCGCCACGCAGCGGCGGCCTGTTCCGAGGTCGGCGGCTTCGGCCGCAGATGGAAGTCATAGCCGAGCAGGCTCATCGCGAGCCCGCCGAGCTTGACCACGACATTGGGACATTTGGCGATCTCCTGGATCGAGGTCTTCCACACCGGAAAGATCTCCTCGCGCCGGCCCGCATAGCTGCCGATTCCGATCGGGCCGCCGCAATGGTCGAGCACGATCCTGGTGTCCGGGAAGGCGCGGGCAAGATCGGTGAGTTCGCCGATCTGCGGATGAAACAGCCAGCCTTCGAAACTGAGGTCGAGCGGCGCGAGACAGGCGAACCCCTTGCGGAAGGTTGCGTCGAGCAGCAGGCCCTGCGGCCGCGTCGCATACATCCCGGCGACATTGGGATCGGCATCCCACGCCGCGGAATGCCTGATGCCGCGGAAGCGGCCGTTGCCGGCGACGATCTCCGCCTCCAGCACCGGCCTAGCGTCCTCGCCGAGCAGCAGATTGACGTGGCTGACGATGCCGGCGCAGATTGCAGCCTTGCCGTAGCCGCCGCTTGCGGCCATCGCGGCGACGCCGTTAGCGAATTCTACCTCGCCGACCGGGCGGAACGCCTCGGGCCCGTGCGCGCGGTACATCGAGCGGCAATCGACATAGACGGTCGCGATGATGTTGTGGCCGGATGCGATATCGGACGCCATCTCCTCGATCATGTAGCGCAGCCCGCCACGGTCCCACAAATGATGGTGCGGGTCGACGATGGGGCGGTCGGGGTCGATGATCTCCTCGGTGTGTTGCGCCAGCCAGTCTTCGCGCGGATCGGCATAGAGCCCGCTCTTCGAGGCGGGTGCAGTGCTGACGGCCATCGATGGTCACTCCCTGATTATTGTTATCGTTGTCGTGGCGGCTCAGACCCCGTCGAGAATGATCACGGTCGGCGTGGTGGGCAGCGTTTCCCGCGATATCTTCAGGGTTCGCTCGGTGCGCTGGTCGATCTCGAATTGCTTGCCGATCAGCCGCATGAATTCGTCGAGCGGGGTGGCGAAGCGGTGCATCGGCAGCACGACGGAGGCGCGCAGGCGCTTGGTGATTTCGGAGACGCCATCGAGCGACATCGTAAAGGTGCCGTCGATCGGGACCATCACGATGTCGAGCCGGCCGATCGCGGCGAAATGGCTGTCGTCGAGCTTGTGATGCAGGTGCCCGAGATGGCCGATGCAAAGCCCGGCGACCTCGAAGATGAAGATCGAGTTGCCGTCCCTGATCATCTCGCCGCCGGCGCCATCGCCGTAGTAGCGGCGGATGTCGGTGGTCACGTTGCGGATATAGACGTCCTCGACGCGCAGGCCGACCAGCGCAGGCTGCCCCTTGTCGCCCCAGCCGTGCAGCACATGCTTGATCTTGGGATCGGGAAACAGCGTGAAATGCGTCGAGTGCGCGCGGTTCATGGTGACGACGTCGGGCAGCCGCCCGGTCTGGTAGTAGCCGTTGAAATCGGTCCCGATCCGCACGCCGGCGGGCGTGTCGATGTAATAGGTGGAATGCCCGACATAAGTGATCGCGACCTCCTCCACCTTGGCCGCGGTGCGGCGGAGGCTAACCGGGGTTGCCCGCGGCGGGGCATTGGCCATCGCCAGGCATTCGCTGCGCAGCGGCGATTGCGCTGCCGCCGGCAAAATCAGCGAACCGAGGAAGGCAGTGGCAAGCACAAGCGATCGCAGCATGGCATGACCCGTATGCGGCGACGGCCGCTGGCATACTGTATCGCCGAATTCAGCGCCCGTCATGATGTCAATCGCGCACAGCTCCTGTGCCGCATTTGCTTCACCGGCGTTAGGCGATACCGTGTGGCCGGATGCCACAACGGAGTGACGCCTTGACCGAGCAAGCTTCAACGCCAGCCCAAAATGCCGCGCGCGCACCATCGTCGAAACGGCTGGAACCGCTGCGCAGCATCGATGCCGGCGTGCTCAAGATCGCCTATTACGAGGCGGGGCCGGCGGACGGACCTGTCGTGATGCTGATGCACGGCTTTCCCTACGACATTCACGCCTATGTGGATGTGGCGCCGCAGCTTACCGCCGAGGGATGCCGCGTCATCGTTCCCTATCTGCGCGGCTACGGACCGACCCGGTTTCGCGACAAGGCGACACCGCGGTCGGGCGAGCAGGCGGCGATCGGCGCGGATTTGATGGCGCTGATGGATGCGCTCGGCATCAAGCGCGCGGTGTTCGCCGGCTATGACTGGGGTGGCCGGGCCGCCTGTATCGGCGCGGCATTGTGGCCGGAGCGCTGCATCGGCCTGGTGTCGGTCAACGGCTACAACATCCAGGATATCGCCAAGGCGATGGTGCCGGCGCGGCCGGACCGCGAAGTGGCGCTCTGGTATCAGTATTATTTCCAGCTCGAGCGCGGACGCGCCGGCCTTGCCACCGACCGGCGCGGCATCGCCAAACTATTATGGCAGCAATGGTCGCCGAACTGGCATTTCGACGACGCCTGCTTCGAGCGGACGGCGGTCGCGCTCGACAATCCTGACTATGTCGAGGTGGTGATCCACAGCTACCGCCATCGCTACGGCCTTGCCGAGGGTGATCCGCAATATGCCGATCTGGAGCGCCGGCTGGCGGCGCAGCCCGTCATTACCGTGCCGACCATTACGCTCGACGGCGACGGGGATGGCGTGAGCCCGGCCACCGACGGCAGCAAGAGCGCGCCGAAATTCGCCGGCCGCCGGGTTCATCGGGTGGTGCCGCGCGCCGGACATAACCTGCCGCAGGAGGAGCCCGAGGCGTTTGCAGCGGCGGTGCTGGAATTGATCAAGGCGTAGGCCAGAGCAGCGACGTGATCGAACGAGCGAAGCTGGACCAGTGGCTGGCTACGCCGTCGCCAACCGATTGGGATGCTGACGCAGATAGACGTAAGCCGCCGGTCCCGGCGTCGATCAGACTCTCCCCTTCCCTGGACCCGAGGGAGCGCCGAGTTGCGGCGGTGGCCCGAGGTCCTCGTCGAGTGAGCTCTTCAGCAGTTTGAGCTCAATGTCCAGATTGCCGAGGTCGGCACTCTGCAAATTCCTCGCGTAATGGGTGAACGCGGCATCGAGCCGGTCGATCAGTTCAGCCGTTGCGGTGATCCGCGCCATGTCGCGCATGCCGCCCTTTTCAAGCAGCGCATAGGCCTCGGCGAGTTCGGCTGCCCGCGGCAAATAATAGGTGAGGAAGCGCCGTACCAGATCGATGCGCAACGGGTCATCCTCGACGCCCGCGAATATCTCGCGGGAAACCCGCGCTAGATGGCGGACGCGGTCGGCGACCTTGGGCGTGCCGATCGAACTCACGGCAACCTCCAGCCGCACCGCAAGCGGCTCGGCATCGGTCAGCAGTTCCCGCGCGAATTCGATTCTGCCCCGCGCGGCCCCACGGGCATCCAGCCTCTCGAACGGTTTGCGCGGCGAAAATGCAGTCACCAGCCCGCCGCCCGCCGCCAGGCTGACAATGCAGGCGATCCAGAACGGCATGCCGGTGCCGATCGCCAGCACCGGCAGCAGCACGGCTGCCGTGGCGCCGCCCGCGATCCAATTCATGCCTGAAAATGCCGGCAGCATTCCTTATAGCCTCGCACCGCGCGAAATGCCGAGCGCCAGCGCGAACAGCGGGCCGGCAAGGCAACGTCGCATCGCGGACTTCATGTCGTCGACTTGGACATCGCTGACTTCAACTCGTCGGTCAATTGCGCCATCCGCTGCTCGATCTCGGCGCGTTTCTTGCGGCCTTCCGCCTGGACGTTGAGGACGCCCGAAATGGTGTCGACCAGATCGCTGTTGGTTTTCTCCAGCGTCGCGATATCGATGATGCCGCGCTGTGATTGCTTTTCGATCTCGATCGCCTGGGTCTTCATCATCTCCGAGGCCTGTTTCATCATCTCGTTGGTGGCGTCGGTGACGGTCTTCTGCAAATCGAGCGCGGACTTCTGACGGGTGAGGCCGAGCAGAAGGATCATCTTCTGCTTCCAGACCGGGATCGCGAGTTCGGTCGTCGCCTGCAGGTTCTCGATCAGGGTCTCGTCGCCGGACTGCACGATACGGATCTGCGGCAGCTGTTGAATGCCGATCTGGCGCGCCTGCTGCAGATAGAAGACGCGCTTCTCGAGCCGGTCGAGTGCCTGCGCGGCATCCTGATAGGTTTGCGCCGCCAGCAAGGCGTCGCTGCCTTCGCCGGCTGCCTTCACGGCCTGTTCCAGTTCGACCAGCCGGCCACGGCGAAAGTCCTCGGCAAAGGTCTTGCCGGCGGCGATATGCGAATCGAGGTCGCCGAGCGATGCCTTGGTTTGTTCGTGCAGTTCGTCCAGCACGGCGATGTCGCGTCGCAAGGTTTCCTTGTTGCGGTCGAGTTCGACGCAGACGCGGTCGATCTGGGAGGCGACGTCGCCGAATTGTTCGGAGAACCGCCGCAAGCGCGATTCCATCGAGGAGAACAGGCGCGTGAAAAAGCCGCTGTCCTTGAGCGTCGCCGGATCGAGCCCACGCGCCTTGCCCAGGATGTCCGACAACAATTTGCCTGTTGTCCCGAGCTCCCGGTTCTGGGTTTGGGCGAGGATGCGGTCCGCGAACTCAACGACCGATCGCTGCGCGCGATCGCCGAAGGTAACGATGCGCGACCGATCGGAGATGTCGATCTCCGACTTGATCCGCGCAACCGCGGACGCGTCCACCATGACCGCCGGGACATTGATGGTTTCGCGCATCGCGCTTCCTCTCCTGTGTGCTCATTCCCGGCACATGGTGCCGCGGTAGTGCTTCGGCAAGATAGCCCAGCCAGCCAAACGAATCGATGACGGCGGCGTGGCCTTCCAGCCAGTCAGGCTTGTCGGAAATCCGCCCTCAACTTCAATAGGATATCGCTTTGTCGGGGTTCGGTCTGCCGAGGTTCACGGCTGAATACCGGGCGCTTCCGCATCAATCCCTTCGCGGGCTGATCTTCCACGTCCCGGCCAGCATCAGCGCGGTCATGGCGCCGCTGATGACGGCGGCAATCGGGATTGTGACGGCGAGGATCGCGGTCGCCGCCCATCCGATCGAGCAGAACGCTTCAGCAAATGTCGCGATGCGTGACGAGGTCTGGCGGCGGCGAAACTGGCTGCGTTTGGCCTGGACGCGAAACCACAGCTGGATCGCGGCCGCCGACACGGTGGCGATGACGACGAAGACGGCAGTGACCGCTGCCTGTACGGGTGAGGCCAAGGCCAGTGCAGCCACCAAGGGAGCGAAGATGACGCCGATCGCGATCATCACCACCTCGACCTTGGCACGGATCACGCTGCCGGGCGGCATCGGGGCGGTCGCGACCAAGTCTGCGGCGTCCTCGCCTGAAATCGTCAGCCAGGCGAGACCGCCGGCGAGTTGTCCGGCCGCCATCACGATCACGGGCGTGATCAGGACGGTCGCGGCCGAGCTATCGGAGAAGCTGCGCCACAGCATCAGCGCCGGCGGCACCAGATAAAGCAATTGCATCAGGCTCTGCGACACCAGCCAGGGATCACGCCGCAGCAGCATGAACTCCTTCCAGCGCAGCGCGGCTTGCCGCGAACCGCGGCGAAACGAGGTCGCGCGCGACCCGCGACGGATCGTCGTTGCGGTTGCCGAAGCGCTGACGACGGTGCCGGCAAATTTCGGCGAGAAGACCGCCATCACGCCGCCGAGCAGCACGAGGCTGCCGGCCAGCAGAAGCGAGAGCATTTCGCCGTCCCCGATCGCGGCGCGCGCCGGCCACCACAGCGGACTGTCGAAATCGGGGGCGTAGGCCGCCGCGGCGTCCGACGTCAGCACCGTAAACCGCGACAGCGTGCCGTAGGAGAGGATCGCGGCGACCTGGAGCGCGATGACGAAACCCGCACCGATGACGGCGGCGAGAATCTGTGCAGCGAGCCGCGTCCGGCTCGGACCGATCAATCGAAACAATAATACCGTGATTGCGATCGCAACCGCCGCGGCTGACAGGCCTATGGCGATGACGACGCCAAACGCCGAGAACCACCTGATGCCGCCGCCGATCACGAGAACGTCGACGAAGGGGCTCGACAACAGCAGGGCCATGGCCGTGACCGAGAGCGCGATTGCCGCGATCCGCACCGAGAAGATGTTGGTCAGCCTGACCGGAGAGGACATGATCAAATCGAGGTCGGCGCGCGCATAGAACACCCGCGTCACCGATTCGATCGCCTGCGACAGCATCAGGGCCCAGGCCAGGAAGATCGTTGCTGACATGACGATCAGCGTCGGCTTGTCGAGCGGGGCTTGCAGATCGGCAAAGCGGCCGATCACCGCATAGGCCGGCAGATGCAGGAAGGCGGCGAGCACGAGCAGCCCGATCACGGCGCGTGTTCGTTTTCGCCGCGCGCCCGTCATCATGGCGAGCCATTCGCGCCACGCCAGCCGGATTTCGTGCCGGGCAAACCAGGTGAGATCAGCGGCCGAGCTCATGCGGCCGCGTCGGTGTCGACGAGTGCAATGAACATGTCTTCGAGGCTGGTGTCGTTGCGGCCGTTCTGCTGGCGCAATTCGGTGAGCGTGCCTTCGGCCACCAGCCGGCCCGCGGCGATGACGCCGATGCGGTCGGCCATCCGTTCGGCGACTTCCAGAATATGCGTCGTCATGATCACGGTGCAGCCGGCGCGGACGCGTGCCTGCAGCAGTCCCTTGACGTGACGCGCGGACAGCGCGTCGAGGCCGGTGAGAGGTTCATCGAGGATGATCAGGCGGGGGTCATGGACCAGTGCACCGGCCAGCGCCACCTTCTGGCGCATGCCTTTCGAAAATCCTTCGCAGCGTTCGTGCAGATGCGGCTGGAGCCCGAGCGACACCAGCAGATCCTGCGCGGAGGATTCGGCAATCGAAGCATCGACGCCCCAGAGGCCGGCAACGAATTCGAGATATTCCAGTGGCGTCAGCTTGTCATAAATCATCGGCTCGTCCGACACCCACGCCATGATCTGCTTGGCGGCGACGGGATCGGCGAGCGCATCGATGCCCAATATTGAGACAGCGCCGGCGTCGGGTCGCAGCAGGCCGGCCACCATGCGCAACGTCGTGGTCTTGCCGGCACCGTTGGGGCCGAGCAGGGCGTAGAATTCGCCGCGGTGGACGGTGAGATCGAGCGCATCGACCGCTGGGCGGTCAAAACGCTTCGTTAACCCTCGCACCTGCAGCGCTGATACATCGGGGTTCATGAG
The DNA here is from genome assembly GCF_018130185.1 of Bradyrhizobium sp. AUGA SZCCT0182. NCBI lineage: Bacteria > Pseudomonadati > Pseudomonadota > Alphaproteobacteria > Hyphomicrobiales > Nitrobacteraceae > Bradyrhizobium > Bradyrhizobium sp. AUGA SZCCT0182. Next base: position 13,653 of record NZ_JAFCLY010000053.1, read on the forward strand.
GTCGGGACGGTCCGGGTTTCATGTGTCGCCGCGAACCATGGACCCAAGAACTTTCGGTGCGGTGAATCGAAGACCCCAAATCGCGCCGATATGAACGCTTCCAAGGCTACTTTGAAGGCTACTTCGAAGCCAACTTCCGCCCTGCGGCATTTCTGCGCAATTGTTAACGCGGGCCGCAACCAGCGCTCTGTTGACAGTCGTCGGCGCTTTGGTCTCAATGGGGACGGACATATGTGACTTTCAGCGCTTCGACACAAGAGCGCGAAGGCAGGATGCGTTAAGGCGATCCGTAGAATCGCGGGGCATCCGGGGGAGGGGAATCGATGCTGGACTTCGTTCAGCAACTGGTGAGTGGCATCGCACTTGGCTGCGTTTACGGCTTGATCGCGCTCGGCTTCGTGCTGGTGTACAAGGCCACCGAGGTCGTCAATTTCGCCCAGGGCGATTTGATGATGCTGGGCGGTTTCTTCGCCTTCACTTTCATCGGTATGCTCGGCCTCAATTACTGGCTCGGATTCGCCGGCGCTGTGATCTGCATGGCGCTGTTTGGCATGCTGGCCGAACGCGTGGTGGTGCGTCCGATCCTCGGCTATCCCCAGTTTTCCATCATCATGGCGACGATCGGGCTCGGATATTTCCTGCGCTCCATCGCCGGCATGATCTGGGGCACCGACGATCTCAAGATCGAGACGCCGTTCAGCCAGGGTGTGTTGCGGATCGGCTCGCTGGTGCTGGCCCACGACAAGCTCTCGGTGATCGCCGCGACCGTCATCCTTTGCGGGTTGCTCTATCTGTTCTTCAACCGCACCACGCTCGGCACCGCGATGCGCGCCAGTTCCGAGAACATGCTGGCTGCCTACTACATGGGCATTCCGGTCAAGCGGGTGGTGTCGATCGTCTGGGCGATCAGCGCTGCGGTCGCAACCGCCGCCGGCGTGTTGCTGGCGCCGATCACCTTCATTCATTCCAACGTCGGGCTGGTGCTGGGATTGAAGGCGTTTCCCGCCGCGGTGCTTGGCGGCTTCGGATCGATTCCAGGTGCGGTGGTCGGCGGCGTCCTGATCGGCGTGATTGAGAGCATGGCCGGCTTCTATCTGCCGCAAGGCTGGAAAGACGTCGCGCCTTACCTCGTTCTCCTCGTGGTGTTGCTGCTCAAGCCCGAAGGCCTGTTCGGTGTGCACACGCGCAAGAAGGTTTAGGGGCCGCGATGCGTTTTCTCTTCAAGACCGACTACGAAGACGACATCCGGCTGATGCCGCACAGCGGCTATCTGGTCACCTATGGCGTGCTGCTGGCACTCTTGGCGGTCGCGCCGTTCGTGCTCTCCAGCTATATCATGAGCCAGCTGGTGTTCGTCTGCATCTACGCCACCGTCGGCGTCGGGCTGATGATCCTGACGGGCTTCACCGGGCAGGCGTCGCTGGGCCACGCCGCCTTCCTCGCCATCGGCGCCTATACGGCGGCCTTCCTGCAGCAATACAACGTCCCGTTTCCGGTATATTTCCTGGCCGCAGGCCTGCTGACCGGCGTAGTCGGCGCGCTGGTCGGATTCCCGGCGCTGCGGCTGCAGGGCATCTATCTCGTCATTGCGACGATTTCCTTTGCCTTCATCGTCGAGGAAATCCTGGCGCGCTGGGAAAGCGTGACCCATGGCAATGAGGGCATGCGCGTCAAGACCATGCAGGTGTTCGGCATGGCGATATCGCGCGATAGCCCGACCTTCTATTTCCTTTGTCTGGGTTTCCTGATCCTGACCATCGTCGGCACACTCAATCTCCTGCGTTCTCCGACCGGCCGCGCCTTCGTCGCGATCCGTGACAGCGAGACCGCGGCGCGCAGCATGGGCATCAACGTCTCGCTCTACAAGGTGAAGTCGTTTGCGATCAGCGCCGCGATCACCGGATTCGCGGGCTGCCTGTTCGCCCACAAACTGTCCTTCATCAGCCCGGAAATGTTCACGCTGCTGCTCTCGATCGAGTTCATCATCGTGATCCTGATCGGCGGCTCGTTCAGTCTGCATGGCGCGGTGCTGGGGGCGATCTTCCTGGTCATGATCGATCCGCTCCTGACCTATCTGAAGGACGACTTGCCCGGCATGATCGCGGGCGTCGCCTCGACGTTTGGCGCTGGCAAGGAGAGTGCGTCTCAAATTCAGGACAAGGCCGCCGCCATCGCTTCCGCGAACGGCCTCAAGGGCGCGATTTACGGCCTGATCATCGTGCTGTTCGTGCTGTTCGAGCCGCTTGGCCTCTACGGACGCTGGCTGAAGATAAAGCTCTTCTTCCAGCTGTTCCCGCTCTACAAGCGCGCCACTTTCAAGCGGCAGAAAATCTATGTGAAGTCGGAGCGGAACCGATGAGCTATTTCCGGGCCGAAGACCTGTCCTTGCACTTCGGTGGCCTCAAGGCGGTCGATGCCGTCAGCTTCGCGGTGGAGAAGGGCGAAATTCTATCGATCATCGGCCCCAACGGCGCGGGCAAGAGCTCGATCTTCAATCTGATCTCGCGCATTTATCCGCCGACCTCGGGCAAGATCTATTTCGAGGATCAGGACATCACCCAGCAGCCGGCTTACGAAATTGCCGGCCTCGGCATTGCCCGCACCTTCCAGAACATCGAATTGTTCGAGAACGCGACGATGCTGAGCAATCTCTTGGTCGGCCGGCACCGCCACTCCACCACGCAGCTGTGGCAGGAGTTGCTGTTCCTGCCGAGCGTGCGCGCCCACGAAAAGGCGCATCGCCGCCGCGTCGAGCAGGTGATCGAGTTCCTCGACCTCGAAGTCTATCGCGACAAGCTGATCTCGGGGCTGCCCTACGGCGTCCGCAAGGTGATCGAGCTTGCACGCGCGCTGTGCTCGGAGCCGAAGCTGATCCTGCTCGACGAGCCGTCCTCCGGGCTGAACGTCGAGGAGACCGGCGACATGTCGTTCTGGATCCGCGACCTGAAGACCGATCTCGGCATCACCGTGCTGATGGTCGAGCACGACATGTCGCTGGTGAACCGGGTGTCGGACCGGGTGATCGCACTGAACTACGGCAAGGTGATCGCGATGGGCTCGCCTTCCGAAGTGCAGCGCCATCCCGACGTCGTCGCGGCCTATCTCGGCGCATGAGGATGATGCCATGAGCGCTCCCGACATCATCCTGAAGCTCAGCAATATCGAGAGCTATTACGGACCGATTCAGGCGATCAGGGGCATCAGCCTCGAAGTGCCGCGTGGCAAGATCGTCACACTGCTCGGCGCCAACGGCGCCGGCAAGACCACCGTTCTGAAAACCATCTCCGGCATCCTCGATCCGCAGAAGGGCTCGATCGAATTTCTGGGCAAATCGATCCAGCGCGTGGAAGCCGACAAGATCGTGCGGCTGGGCCTAAGCCACGTGCCGGAGGGGCGCGAAGTGTTCCCGTTCCTCTCCGTGCGCGAGAACCTGATGATGGGCGCCTATCCGCGCAAGGATCGCGACGGCGTCGCCGAGGATCTCGAGCGCGTCTATGGCTATTTCCCGCGGCTGAAGGAGCGCATCAACCAGCCGGCCGGACAGCTCTCCGGCGGCGAGCAGCAGATGCTGGCGATCGGGCGCGCGTTGATGAACCGGCCGACGCTGTTGCTGCTGGACGAACCCTCGCTCGGGCTGTCGCCGATCCTGGTGAAGGAGATTTTCACCATCATCAAGCGCGTCAACGAAGAGCAGGGCATGTCGATCCTGCTGGTCGAGCAGAACGCCAAGGTGGCGCTGGAGACGGCGCATTATGGCTATGTGCTGGAAATCGGCCGTGTCGTCATGAACGACAGCTGCGAGCGGCTGATGCATTCAAAGGACATCCAGGAATTCTATCTCGGCGCCAAGGAAGAGGGCGCGCGCGGTGAGCGACGCTGGAAAAAGAAGAAGACATGGCGCTAAACGACGCAGTTAAGACCTTGGCGTTCCTAGTGATTTTGAGCTAAATTCGAGCCTGCCTCGACAACAAGACCGGCTGACAAGACCGGCGTCGGTCGCAGGCGAGAGAGGGAGGAAGACGCATGGCCAGACCGGCAGTGCTGACGGTCGCCGACACGATCGCGAAGAGCTTTTTGCTGGCCGTGGAAACGCGCGGCGACCGGCCGGCGATCCGCGAAAAGACGTTCGGCATCTGGCAGCCGACCAGGTGGCGGCAGTGGCTGCAGATATCGAAGGATATCGCTTACGCCTTGCATGCCACCGGCTTCAAGCCGGGCGACGTCGCGTCGATCATCGCGAACGCGGTTCCCGAATGGGTGTATGCCGACATGGGCATCCTCTGCGCCGGCGGCGTCTCGTCCGGGATCTATCCGACCGACTCCTCGGTCCAGGTCGAATACCTCATCAACGATTCCTCGACGCGCGTTATCTTTGCCGAGGACGAGGAGCAGCTCGACAAGATCCTGTCGTGCCGCGAACGTTGCCCGACCCTGCAGAAGATCGTCGTGTTCGACATGGAAGGCCTCTCTGGCTTCAGCGACCCGATGGTGATGTCGCTGGCCGAATTCACCGCCCTCGGGCGCAACCACAGTCACGACGATCCGGCGCTGTGGGATGCGATGATCGCAAGCCGAGGCGCGGGTGATCTGGCCATCCTCGTCTACACGTCAGGCACGACCGGTCCGCCCAAGGGCGCGATGCATTCCAACCGCAGCGTCACGCACCAGATGCGCCACGCCAACGATCTGTTCCCCTCCACCGACGCCGAAGAGCGGCTGGTGTTCCTGCCGCTCTGCCACGTCGCCGAGCGGATCGGCGGCTATTACATTTCGCTGGCACTGGGATCGGTGATGAATTTCGCCGAAAGCCCGGAAACCGTGCCGGACAATCTGCGCGAAGTGCAGCCGACCGCGTTCCTGGCGGTGCCGCGGATCTGGGAAAAATTCTATTCCGGGATCACGATTGCACTCAAGGACGCGACGCCGTTCCAGAACTGGATGTACCGCCAGGCGCTGGGAATCGGCAATCGCGTGACCGAGAGCAAGCTTGAGGGTGAAACGCCGCCGCTGACCTTGCGGATCGCCAATCAGTTCGCCTATTGGCTGGTGTTCCGCAACATCCGCCGCATGCTCGGGCTCGATCGCTGCCGTCTGGCCTTCACCGGGGCTGCGCCGATCGCGCCGGATTTGATCCGCTGGTATCTCGCGCTCGGCATCGACATGCGCGAGGTCTACGGCCAGACCGAGAATTGCGGTGTGGCCACCGTGATGCCGCCCGACCGCATGAAGCTGGGTTCAGTCGGCAAGGCCGCGCCCTGGGGCGAGGTCGCGATTTCCCCGCAAGGCGAAATCCTGATCAAGGGCGACTTCCTGTTCATGGGTTATCTCAACCAGCCGGAAAAGACCGCCGAGACCATCGATGCCAAAGGCTGGCTGCACACTGGCGACGTCGGTTCGATCGACAACGAGGGCTTCGTCAAGATCACCGACCGGATGAAGGACATCATCATCACCTCGGGCGGCAAGAACATCACGCCGTCCGAGATCGAGAACCAGCTGAAGTTCTCGCCCTACGTCTCGGACGCGGTGGTGATCGGCGACAAGCGGCCGTTCCTCACCTGTCTCATCATGATCGACCAGGAGAATGTCGAGAAGTTCGCGCAGGACCACGACATTCCCTTCACCAACTACGCGAGCCTGTGCCGCGCGCCCGAGATCCAGGACCTGATCCAGCGCGAGATCGAGGCGGTCAACGTCAACTTCGCGCGGGTCGAGACTATCAAGAAATTTTTCCTGATCGAGCGTCAGCTGACGGCCGAGGATGAGGAATTGACGCCGACCATGAAATTGAAGCGCAGTTTTGTGAACAAGCGTTACGCGGCCGAGATCGGCGCCATGTACGGCGAACGGGCGGTGGCGTAACGGACGAACTTTGAGCAAAATTTGTAGAAACGGCGAAGGACAAGAAGGCCCCACCCTTCGCTCAACACGGGCCAACGAAGAGGAGACTGCAATGTCGAAATCGTCTAGGGCGTTGTGCCTTGCGGTGAGCGCCCTTGCGCTGACCCACCTGCCGGCCTACGCCCAAACCAAGGTCACCAATGAAGGCATCTCGGCGAGCGAGATCGTCATCGGCACCCATCAGGATCTGTCCGGCCCGATCAAGGGCTGGGGCGTTCCGGTTTCCAACGGCATGAAGATGGCGATCGACGAAGTCAACGCCGCCGGCGGCATTCACGGCCGCAAGATCAAGCTCGTCCTGGAGGACTCCGGCTACGACCCGAAGCGTGCGGTGCTGGCGTCGCAGAAGATGGTCGAGCGCGACAAGATCTTCGCGATGGTCGGCCCGATGGGATCGCCCACCGTGCTCGCCTCGCAGGACATTTTGCTCGAGGCCGGGGTGATGCAACTGTTTCCGCTCACCGCGGCCGAATTCACCTTCAAGTTCGATCCGGCCAAGCCGCAGGAACGGCTGAAATTCAACAACCTCCTGCCTTACGTCGAGAGCACGCGCGCAGCGCTCAAATACATGATGGAGGCCAAAAATTTCAAGAAGCCGTGCATCATGCATCAGGATGACGAGTACGGCAAAAACGTGCTCGATGGTTTTAACCAGCAACTCGCCGCGATGAAGGTCGCACCGGCCTCCATCACCAGCTACAAGCGTGGTGCATCCGACTTCAGCGCACAGGTCGCCAAGATGAAATCCGACGGCTGCGATCTGGTCGTGTTGGGCGCGGTGCTCCGCGAGCCGATCGGCACGATGGGCGAAGCCAAGAAGCTCGGATGGGACGTCACCTTCCTCGGCGCCACGCCGGTTAACGTGCTCGAAGTGCCGGCGCTCGGCAAGGAAGTGGTTGAAGGTCTGTATGCCGCTTCAGGCTTCGAAATTCCCTACGAAGACACCGCCAAGGGAAAAGTGAAGGACTGGCTCGTCAACTACAAGAAGATGTTCGGCGCCGACGCCAATACCCAGGCGATCATTGGCTACAATGCGGTGATGACGTTCGCGCATTATGCAAACAAGGCCGGCAAGGATCTGAGCGGCCAGAAGATGCTTGATGCGCTGGAGTCCGGCGATAAGTTCCAGGATATCTTCAGTTCGCCGCCGACCGTGTTCTCGAAAACCAACCATCTCGCCACCACCATCACCCAGGTCCAGCAGGTCAAGAACGGCCGCTGGGTGCTGGTGAAGGAAGGCCTGATGTTCTGAGGCTCGTCTTCCGAAGGTTTGCCTTCCGAACGACGAAGGGCTGCGCGATCACCTTGCGCAGCCCTTTCTTTATTTGGATGGATCCCACTCTCCGTCATGGCCGGGACAAGCCCGGCCATGACGAGTTGGGTTACTGCTTCGGCTGTCCCGCGGCTTCGGCCGGCTTCGGCCTGATCGCATCCGCCGTGCCTTGGATGAAGGCGGCGATCTTCGTCACATCCGCTTCCGTCAGCTTGCCGGTGAAGTCCGGCATGCCCTGGTCGCGGAACGGGCCCTTGAACACGAAGTCCTTGAGGTTCTCGATGGTCTCCTTGGGCACGTAGCCGAGGTTACGGACATTGCCGCCATTGTGGACGCCGGGCACGCCGTGGCAGGTGGCGCAGGCGGCGACATAGAGGTTGGTGCCGTCGGGCACGTCCTTCGGATCGTACTTGACGCCCGCAAGCAGGCCTTCGGTCTGATACTTCACGAAAGTCGGCAGTGGCGCCTTGCCGTCGACCGCAAACGTGTAGACCGTGCCCGGGCTGCGCAATTCGGTAGCGCGTACCGCGATCCCGAACACGCCGCCCCAGCCAACCGCGATCGACACATATTGCTTGCCGTCGAGCATGTAGGTCGAGGCCGCCGCGACGACGCCGGACCCGGTCGGCGATTCCCAGAGCTTCTCGCCGGTCGTGGCATTATAGGCGACGAAGCGTCCGTCGGCAGTGCCCTGGAATACCAGATTGCCGGCTGTTGTCAGCGTGCCGCCGTTCCATGGCGCCACATATTCGGCGCGCCAGACTTCCTTCTGCTTCACGGGGTCCCACGCCAGCAGGCGCCCGAACGCCGGATTCTTCGGCGGGACAGCGTCCAGCACCATGCCGACATTCCAACCGGTGGTGGCGCCGAACTTGCCGGGAGTCGGCGCGTTGTGAACGAACATTTTTTCCGGCGTCAGGTTCAGCGGCACGCCTTGCGCCGGCAGATAAACGAGGCCGGTCTGCGGATTGAACGACATGGGATGCCAATTGTGCGCGCCATATGGACCGGGAACGCTGTCATACGGCTCCTTGCCGCGCGCTGCCGGTACTTCGATCGGACGACCATTGGCGTCGTAACCGGTCGCCCAGTTCACATCGACGAAGTTCTTGGCCGAGATGAACTTGCCGTTGGTGCGGTCGACGACGAAGAAGAAGCCGTTCTTCGGCGCATGAAGAATGACCTTCCTTGGCGCGCCATCGATGTTGATGTCCGCCAGGATCATCGGCTGCGTCGATGTGTAGTCCCAATGATCGCCGGGGGTTTCCTGATAGTGCCAGATGTATTTGCCGGTGTCGGCGTTCAGCGCCACCAGTGACGCCAAGTAGAGATTGTCGCCGCCGGATGGGCTGCGGATGTCCCGATTCCACGGCGAGCCGTTGCCGGTGCCGACATAGACCATGTTCAGGTCGGGATCGAAGGTGATGGTGTCCCACGCCGTTCCGCCGCCGCCGTTGAGCCAGTATTTTCCGGCCGGATCCCAGGTCTTGGCGGCTGCCGCCATCGATTCATCTTCGAACGGTTTTGAGGGATCGCCAGGCACGGTGAACCAGCGCCAGGCCTGGTTGCCGGTCTCGGCGTCATAGGCGGTGATGTAGCCGCGCGCGCCATATTCGGCGCCGCCATTGCCGATCACGACCTTGCCGTTGAACACGCGCGGCGCGCCGGTGATGGTGTAGGAGTGGTCCTTGCTGACGATGGTGTCCTTTTCCCAGACGACCTTGCCGGTGACGGCGTCGAGCGCGATCAGGCGGCCGTCATAGGCGCCGAGGAAAACCTTGCCCTTCCAGAGCGCCACGCCGCGATTGACGACGTCGCAACAGCCCTTGTAGCCCTTCTCCTTGTCGATGCCAGGATCGAAGGTCCAGAGTCTCTTGCCGGTACGGGCGTCGATCGCGTGCACCACGCTCCAGGAGGCGGTCTGGTACATGATGCCATCGACGACCACCGGGGTTGCCTCGACACCGCGGGAGGATTCGAGCGGATAGCTCCATACCAGGCCGAGCTTCTTGACGTTGTCGGTGTTGATCTGGTTCAGCTTGGAAAAGCGCGTTTCCGCATAGTCGAGGCCGATGGTCGGCCAGTCGTTCGATGTCGCGGTGTTGGCCTTGATCGAGGCGCCGTCGACCGCCGAGGTAACGGCCTTGATGTGCTCCGGCGATCCCTTGGCGGGACTTTGCGCGAGCGCCGCCGTGGAGGAGATCGCCAGCCCAAACCCGATCGCCAGCGCCAGGCGAGCCGGCCGATGCAAACTGGAAAAGCTTTCAGGAAAAAAACGGCAAACAGAATCACCGCACGGCCAACGTGTCATCCTAGTCCCCTCCAATGATCTCTAGCGGATCTGTCGGAATGGTATGCCGGTGGGAACGACGGCGTCAATCAAGCGCGAGCGCGAAAAGAAAAAGAGAATATTTGTCTCGTCATGTTTTTGCCAAACGGAATGAACATGCGTTTCGGCTGCACTGCAGCATGGCTTGATGACTTACACTGAATCTGATCGTGCAATGAAAATTGCGGGATGCCTTGTATCCGATATCCCAGATGCGCGATCATGGATCGCGCGACGTCCCGTCCGGTCCGCTGCAGCGAGGGCGTGATGCAGCACGCAGTTGCTCCATCGTCGCCACGGATGAAATTGCGGCAGGATTGCTGTCAATCGGCTTTCGTCGGAGCCTGATTGGCGGGTGTGACAACGCCGGGCGCTGCCAGCGCGCTGATGACGACCGGCGCTTCGGGATTGCCGGATACGGCGGTGAGCAGGGGCGCATCGGTGTATCGCATGACGCTGTGCTGATCGATCACGAAGGTGGGCCGGTAATTGCGGATGTCGGAATCCTCAACCATCGCCATGCGGCGGTTATCGAGCGTCAGCCAGTGCCCGTCGAGCCGCGCGGCGGCAACCGCGTGATCCTCGCCGCGGACGGTGTCGCGCATGATCACGATCCGCAGATCGTCGGGCGCAATGCCGGCCCGGCGCAACGCCACGAATTTCGCAATGGCGTAATCCTCGCAGTCGCCGCCCCGCGTTAGCGTCGCGAGCGGCGAGGCCCAGACGTCGAGCTGGCCATATTGTGCGAGGTCGCTCATCGGCCGCACCGCAAGGTTGACGGCGCGGTTGATCTCGCCGAGTCGGGCGCGGCCCTCGCGGAGCTTGGCGGCATCGACGATCGCGAGGAATTGCAGCGCGGCCGGCGAGACGCAGCCTTCGCGGTCGCCCTCGCACAGCGCAAGCTGCACCATTTCATCGTCGAGGCGGCGCTGCACACTTTGCCATTTCTCGTGCAATCCGCCGTCGAGAAGCATCGCGGTGGGCTGCCCGAACGGCTGGGTGGATTTCTTGACCAGGACCGCAGCGCCAGGTGACAGCAGCGTTCCGGCGTCCGCCGGTCCGAACCAGGCCAAGCCGCTTATGGACAGGCCGCACGCGAGGAAGGTTGCGCGCAACGCACGCGGATAATTTGAGATCGCCATCTGACACCCCTAGTCCGGGCATTATCGGCAGGCTCGTTAACCTACTCGTGACCGGATCATTTCGCTGGGGGCATAGTGGGTAGGTGGGCTTTTGATCTGCTTAAAACCCGCGATGTCAGGCCGGAAAGCGCGAAACAGCTTAAAATTTGTCTCGCCGGTTTCCCGAAAATTTTATCGAACCTTTGCGGAGCCGTGACTGCCCTATCCATGGGATGGTGCTTAACCGTGCGTTATCGTTGTTTTCAGGTTAATATGACTAATCTGGTCAGATTCGCGTGAGTTGTAAGCCAAGTCACAGTTTTGACTTGGAAAATCGCATCATATACCGGGGTTATACGGGGGAATCGGATTGATAAGTATAGACCGCAGTCGTTTTGCTGCGAATATCTCAACTAATCTCCCTGGTGCTCAAGCTTATCCATGTATTCCTCTGTGTATGGCAGGGGAGTACCAGATATGCTTGAGAAAAATCGGGAAGACTGATCTAGAAAACGGCTCTAACCTAAGCAAGCTGCACAAAAAATGGATGGTTCCGTAGAAGACCATCCGTGATATGCAAGCTTAGACCTTTGAATATTGTATTTGTATTAACCTTAGCGGCGGCGGGGCTCATTTGACTTTGGCCGGTAAATTTACCGACGTGTTGCCTGACGGCCACGGCGCTCACCTCGGTGGGCACGTCCACGTCGACAGCGTTTCCACGCATGCGCCGTCGGGCGCCATTATCGTTCCAGACGCCCATTTGCTCTTCACCGGCGATTTCAAGCGCACGGGTGTCGACCTCGTCCTGTCGGGCGACGGCCGCGAGTTGGTGCTGCATGACTATTTCAAGGGCGAGAAGCGCGCAGCCCTGGCATCCCCCGATGGCGCCCATCTGACCGGCAATATTGTCAGCGCGCTGACCGGCCACACCCAGCTGGCGCAGGCCGACGGCAGCCCGAGCGTGGCCCAGGTCATCGGCCATGTCACCAAGCTGGTCGGTACCGCGACCGCGATCCGCAACGGCGTTTCGATCATTCTGAACAATGGCGACAACGTCAACAAAGGCGACGTGGTCCAGTCCGGTTCCGATTCGACGCTCGGCATCACCTTCATCGACGGCAGCGTGTTCGGTCTCGCATCGAACGCCAGGATGGTGCTGAACGAAATGATCTACGACCCGAACGGGTCGAACAATTCGTCGCTGATCAGCCTGGTGCAGGGCACCATCTCGTTCGTCGCCGGCGCGACCGCCAAGAAGGGCGACATGAAGGTCGACACGCCGGTTGCCACTATGGGCATCCGCGGCACCGCGGTACTGGTCGAAATCGATTTCGCGGTGCCGGGCCAGGGCGGAGCGCCGCCGGCGAAATTCCAGGTGCTGGTCGAGCCCGACGGCACCACCGGCTCCTACATCCTGTTCGACAAGACCACGATGACGCCGATCGCGACCGTCAATCAGGCCGGTACGCAGACCATCGTCAGCGGCCAGGGCACGGTCAATTTTCTTTCCTCGGTGCAGTTGTCGCCCGATGCGCAGAAGATCATCTCCGATGTCTTCCAGCTGAAATTCACCGACCTGAACAATCCTCAACAGCTGCACCGGTTCACCGATTCGCCGGTTCCGGAAAACATGTTCATCAGACTGGCGGGCGGAGAAACCGTCCCGGTGAAGGTGACGGTTACTCCGATTATCGACACTCCCGTCGTTACGACTACCCCCACGACCGTCAAATCGGGCGACCACATTCCGGGGCCGCCCGACGTCATCACCTCCAATGCGGCTTTCACCGAGCGCGCAGGCCTGACCGGCAGTGCCGCGCAGGATACGTTGACCGGCGAGATCGCGTATTCCGACCTCAATCCGGGCGACGTGCCGACCGCCCAGGCGAGTTTTGCCTCGTTCAAGTATGAGAACGCGCAGCACAGCGACGTCAGCGCATCGCTGACATCAGAGCAGATAGCCGCGATCAAGGCGGTGGAAGTGCCGCTTACCGTGGTGCAGGATCCCAACCAGAAAAACCGCGGCACGGCGACCTGGACCTACAGCGTCCCTGACGGAGCCTTCGATTTCCTGGCCGCCGGCGAGACCTTGACGCTGACCTATCTGGCGCGGGTCGACAATAATTTCGCGGCGAACAACGAGATCACGTTCAAGACCTTCACCATCACGATATCAGGCACCAATGACGCGCCGACCGTTGCCACCAGCGGCGGCACCGTCATCGAGCGGGACGGCACCGGCAATACCACCATCGATACGATCTCGGGCACGGTCACCTTTACCGATACCGATTTGACCGATCGCCCGGTGGTGACTGCGGCGATCTCGACAACCGAGCCGTTCAGATACCTCGACGCGCAGGGGCATAACGTCACCGCGACGCTGACGCCGGCGCAACTGGCGGCAATTGCAGCCGTCAAGGTTCCCTTGAGCGTGACGCAGGGGGGCGCAAACGGCCATAACGGTTCGGCGACCTGGACCTACAGCATCGCCGACCACGCCTTCGATTTCCTCGCCAAGGGCGAGAAGCTAATCCTCAACTACGTCATCAAGGTCGACGACGGCCATGGCGGCGTTGTGTACACGCCGGTCAGCATCTCCATCAACGGCGCCGACGTCACCGTGATCGGCACCAACGACGTTCCCACCATAGTTCCGGAATGGACGACGGCGACAGGCGAGATGACGGAGGATGCAGCGGCGACGCTGACCGCCAATGGAACGATCACGTTTCAGGACCTCGACCTGACGGACACCCATGCCGCGGCATTCGCTCTGAAGTCGTCGAACGCCACTGCCAATCTGCCGGGCTATTCGGAGGCGGCCCCGCTGGGTCAAATCGGCACGTTTGCCCTGACCGCGATAAGCGAGAATCCCGGTGTTTCGACCGTCGGCTCGCTCGGCTGGAACTTTACGCTGAACGACAACGATCCGGTGCTGCAGTCGCTGGCCAAGGGCCAGACCATCACCCAGATCTACACGGTCACCATATCAGACAATAACGGTGCGCCGGTGACGCAGGACGTGACGGTGACGATCACCGGCACCAACGATACGCCGACCATTGTGGGTGGATCTACCACGGCGACTGGCGGGGTGACGGAGGATACCGGCGTCAACGACTCCGGTAACATCGAGACCTCGGGCACGATCACGTTCGGCGATCTCGACCTGATCGACACCCACACCGCCGGCTTCGTGCTGAAATCGACGAATGCCAGCGTGAACCTACCGGGCTTTGCCGAGGGCAACGGCGCATTGGCCGCCAATATCGGCACCTTTGCGCTGACCGGAGTGAACGAGAGCGCGACCGACACCGTCAACACCGCCAGCATCGGCTGGAACTTTACGCTAAACGACAACGATCCGGTGCTGCAGTCGCTGGCCAAGGGCCAGACGATCGTCCAGATCTACACGGTCACCATATCAGACAATAACGGTGTGCCGGTCACGCAGGATGTGACGGTGACGATCACCGGCACCAATGACACGCCGACGATTGTGGGCGCGTCGACGACGGCGGCCGGCGGGGTGACGGAAGACGTCGGCGTCAACGTTTCCGGCGATATTGCGACTTCGGGCATGATTACGTTTGGTGATCTCGACCTGATCGACGCCCATACTGCGGGCTTCGTGCTGAAATCGACGGATGCCAGCGTGAACCTGCCGGGCTTTGCCGAGGGCAACGGCGCATTGGCCGCCAATATCGGCACCTTCGCCCTGACGGGAGTGAACGAGAGCGCGACCGACACCGTCAACACCGCCAGCATCGGCTGGAGCTTTACGCTAAACGACAACGATCCGGTGCTGCAGTCGCTGGCGTTGGGCCAGACCATTACCCAGATCTACACCGTCACGATCATAGACAGTAACGGTGCGCCGGTGACGCAAGATGTGACGGTGACGATCGCCGGCACCAACGATGTGCCGGTTGCGGTTGCCGACACTGACACCGGCCATATCGTCGAGGCGGGGAACAACAGCGACAATTCCGTACTGGCCGGCGTCTCGACCACGTCGGGCGACGTGCTCAGCAACGATACCGACGTCGACCTGATCGATACCCACCACGTCATCGGTGTTGTGGCGGGTTCGATCAGCGGGGTGCTGACGAACGACGATGTCGGCGCGACCGTCGTCGGCACTTATGGGTCACTGGTTCTCAACGCCAACGGTACGTGGACCTATACGCTCGACAATACCAATCCGCTGACCGACTCGCTAGCGCATGGCGCGCACGCCAGCGACGTCTTCAGCTATACCGAGTCCGATGGTTATGGCGGCACGTCGACGACGACGCTGACGATCGATATCACCGGCACCAACGATGCACCGGTTGCAAATGCGGCGCCGGTCGCTGTGACTGACGTCAATTCGGGTGCGCCGGTTTCCGAGCAAGGCGTCAGTCCGGTCAATGACGCGTTTGCCGGCGTCGCATCGGCGACCGGTAACGTGCTTGCCAACGATCTCGACGTCGATGCCGGCGACACCAAGACGGTGCAGGGAGTTGCCAGCGGAACGCAAACCGGCCCCTTGACCGTAGGCGTGGCTAGCGTGGTCGCCGGCACCTATGGCAGCGTGACGATCGACGCCAACGGCGCGTGGACGTACACGCTCGATAACACCAAGGCCACGACACAGGCGCTGACGCAGGATCAGCATGTCGCAGACGTGTTCACCTACACCATGCATGACGTCTACGGCGCGACCGCGTCCGCGACGCTGACGATTGATGTCACCGGTACCAACGATGCGCCGACCCTGGCCCCGGCGACGGTAGGGCCGCTGCTGGATACCGCCGTTACCGATAGCTACAACACCATCACGGGAACGCTGGTCGGGTACGATGCCGACAGTGGCGAGGCCGCGACGCTGAGTTACGGCACGATCGTCGGACTGAATGCCGTGAACTCGGCGGTTGCGGGCCTGTATGGCTCGCTCACGGTGGACGAGGACGGCCACTACATTTATACGCCCGATGCCGCCGCGATCAACGCGCTGCATGCCGGCACCCAGACCGAAACTTTCACCGTGCAGACCGCGGACGTCAACGGTGCCACGGGTATCGCTTTATTCACGGTGAATGTGACCGGCGCCAACGACACGGCGACGATATCGGCCGATTGGGAGGGCAGCCTGATCGAGGACGCCTTCACGAGCAGCGGCGAAATTGTACCCCTCGACACCGTCAGCGGCACGCTGACGGTCAGCGATGTCGACACTGGCGAAGGTCATTTCCAGGCGGTCGATCCGGACTTGCTCGACGGCGCCTATGGCACCTTCACCTTCACCTTCGACAGCGGTACGGGCGGCTGGACCTATCAGCTCGATAATTCCAAGGTTGAGGTTCAGTCGCTGGGCGAGGGCACCAGCGTCACCGATACGCTGACGGTGACGTCAATCGACGGCACCGAGAAGAATATCGTCGTCACCATCAACGGTACCAACGACGCGCCGGACTACTCGGGAAAGAGCCTCGCGTCGACCTACCATGCCGGCGACAGCCCGGTCGCGATCGTCTACGGCGTCGCGGCCGCCGACATCGACGGTGACAACTATGCCGGCGGAACGCTGACGGCAACCGTCACGGCCGGACACGAGGGCGACACGCTGTCGATCGTGGGCAACGACTACATTTGGGTCGATAGCGGCTCGATCGTCCATTTCGATTCCGATGGTGATGATCCGGGCGGCGACGTCGCGATCGGGACGCTGGCGCACAACGGCGATAATAGCCTCACGGTGACGCTGAACGGCAGCGCCGGCGATACCGCCGTCAAGGCGTTGACGCAGGCGATCGAATTCTCGAACTCCAAGCCGGACCCGGTCGCCGATACCCGCACGGTGACGTTCACGCTCTGGGACGGCCACGGTGTTCCTGACAATGGGCACGACAGCGACTATTTCGAAGCGCATGTGACGGTGCCTGAGAGTGCAGGGGCGGCGCCCGTGATCCAAACGGACCTGTTCACCGTCTCCGAACTCGGCGATGGAGTAACGATGGTTTCCGGTCTCTACGTCACCGATGCCGACGCCTCGGAGACCGAGACCTTCACCTTTACCGCGACCACCGGGGCGTCCCCGGACAGCAGCGTGTCGATCGATCCGGGTGACCTTGAGGATATCGACGAGGCGCTTGGTGCTGTTGCCGTTGCTGGTGTCACATACAATCCCGGCGGCGGCTCTCAGCCGCAGAACGACTCGGTCAAGTTCACCGTGACTGATGGCTTCGGCCATTCCGACACGGTCAATTTCATCTTCAACGTGACTGGCGAAAGCGATGTCGAACTGACCGGTACGGACGGGAAGGATGTCATCTTCGCGACCGGCAATACGGATACGCTGACCGGTGGCGCGGGCGCCGATCAGTTCGTGTTCCGGGTTGGTGACGGCAACGACACGATCACGGACTTCAAGCCGGGGCAGGACCACATCGATCTCAGGGCGTTTTTCGAAACGATCAACCCTGAAACGATCGATGCATGGCTCCATGACCATGCGGCGCCAAGCCAGAACGATCCGGCGGATATGGTGCTCTGGCTCGGCGGCGATGACAATATCACGCTGAAGCAAGTCGCGAGCCTCACGGCCAACGACTTCATCCTCCATCCCGGCATCGGTAACTAACCGCGACGCTCCAGCGGCGGTAGACGTTCTCTTACAAGACCCGCGGAATCCCCCCAGCCGCTCAGCCTCTTCACGCACCGTCGCCGCGTTCTGATAACCGGCGCCCACCTTGCTTTTCGGATCCTGCAGCTTGACCGTCGGCACGTCCGGCACGGCGTAATATTTGTCGTGAACCAGGCAATGGTTGCGGATCAGCGGCCACAGCATCAGGCCGAGCATGTCTGGTCGTGGCCGTATTTTGCCGTCGGTCCGGCGAGAAAATAGCGGCGCATCAGTCCGCCGCAGCGCGCGAACACGATCGTGAGGCCGGGGCGGCGGCCGAAGGGTTCCGCCTGCAGTGTTCGGTTTCGTCAATCCCGATGGTCCCCCCAATGCCACCATAGCCAGCCATGGTCCGCCGGGAAAGCGGGCGAGCGGCCTTTTGGAAGCGCCGGGGTCCCATAATGCCGCGGCGCGGGTCGCAACCCGTTGGAACAATCTGCCTGCCCGTGATACCGAAGCAGCATGAAGCGGCTGAGAGTATTTTGGCGGTGGTTCAAGCGGCGCTTTGGCTATGCCCGGCTGGCGTGCGTGGCGCTGCTGATCGGGTTTGCCGCGCTGCGCGTGTGGGACCCTGCTCCGGTCGAGGAGATCCGCGTTCGAACCTTCGACGCCTTCCAGCGCGTCGACCCGCGGAAGAAGACCGCACGTCCGGTCACGATCGTCGATATCGACGACAAAAGCCTGGAAAAGCTTGGACAATGGCCGTGGCCGCGGACGCGGCTTGCGGATCTGGTAACGGAGCTGACCAATCTCGGCGCCGTCGTGATTGCCTTCGACGTGGTGTTTTCGGAGCCCGACCGGCTCAACCCGGAATTCGTCGCCGATACCTACCGTAATCTCGACGAGGAAACCCGCAGCCGGTTGCGTTCGCTGCCGAGCAACGACCAGGTTTTCGCCGATGCGATCCGCGCCTCGCGCGTGGTGCTGGGTGAATCGGGTTTGCCGGAAGAGCTGGGTGTGCTCGACAAGACGCTTCCGGTGACCGGGCTTGCGATGCTCGGCGAGGAGCCGCAGCGCTTCATGTTCGAATTCCCCGGCCTGCTGCGCAACACCAAGGTGCTGGAGCACGCAGCGGCCGGACGCGGGCTGTTCACCATCAAGCCCGAACGCGACGGTATCGTGCGGCGGGTGCCGATGATCATGCAGGCGCAGGGCCAGACCATGCCTTCGCTGAGCTTCGAGATGCTGCGGGTCGCCACCGGTTCGGGCACGATCCTGATCAAGGCCGAAAAGGCCGGCATCAAGAGCCTCGGCATCAAGGGCTTTCAGCTGCCGACCGACGGCAATGGCCAGCTTTGGGTCCATTACGCCCGGCACGATGCGTCGCTCTATGTTCCGGCGATCAACGTGCTGGAAAAGACCGTTGCGCCCGAGAAGATCGCCGGCAAACTGGTATTGATCGGCACCTCGGCCGTCGGTCTCAACGATATCAAGACCACGCCGGTGTCGCGCGCCATGCCCGGCGTGGAAATCCACGCCCAGGTGCTCGAGAGCGCGCTGACCGGGGAGGTGATCTCGCAGCCGATCTTCGGTATCTCGATCGAATTCGCCACCGCGGTCTTGTTCGGATTATTGGTGATCGCGTTCGCGCCCTTGTTCGGACCGGTCACGCTGGTCGCCCTCGGTGCGGCGTTTGCCACCGCGCTGATCGGAACGTCCTGGTATTTCTATTCGCAGCACCGGCTGCTGATCGATTTCACCTATCCGTTGATATCGACGACGTCGATCTATCTCACGCTGATCTTCTCGAGTTTCGTCCGGGAGCAGAAGCAGCGCAAACAGATCCGTAACGCGTTCTCCCAGTATATGTCGCCCGCGCTGGTCGCCCAGCTGGCGCAGTCGCCGGAAAAGCTCGTGCTCGGCGGCGAGGAACGCGAGATGACCATCATGTTCTCCGACATGCGTGGCTTCACCTCGATCTCGGAGACCTACAAGCGGGACCCACAGGGCCTCACTGCGCTGATGAACCGCTTCCTGACGCCGCTGACCAACGCCATCCTTCACCGCAAGGGCACCATCGACAAATATATGGGCGACGCCATCATGGCGTTCTGGAATGCGCCGCTCGACGACAAGGATCACCAGCTCAACGCCTGCGAGGCGGCGCTCGATATGCTGGAGCGTGTCGACGAACTCAATCAGGAACGAATGGAGGAAGCCGAGGAAGAGGGCCGCCCGTTCATTCCGCTCAATGTCGGCGTCGGCCTCAATACCGGAACCTGCGTAGTCGGCAACATGGGATCCGACATGCGGTTCGACTATTCGGTGTTCGGCGACAGCGTCAATCTGGCCTCACGGCTGGAGGGCCAATCCAAGGAATACGGCTTCCCGATCATCGTCGGTTCGAAAACCGCGCTCGCGGTCAAGGACAAGTTCGCGATCCTCGAACTCGACTTCATCATGGTGAAGGGCAAGAAGGAGCCAGAGGTGATCTACGCCATCGCCGGGCGGGAGGACACCGCGCAGTCCGGCCGTTTCCAGCGCTTGCGCAACCTGACCATCGAGATGCTGGCCTGCTATCGCGGCCGCGACTGGCAAGGCGCGCTGGCCGCGATCGAACGCGGCCGCCACACCGACGAGGTGCGCTCGCTCGAGCTGTTGTTCAACCTCTACGAGGCGCGAATCCGCAACTTCCTGGAGGCCCCGCCGCCGGAAGACTGGAACGGCGCATTCGCGTTGTTGACGAAGTAGCTTTTGTCGTCCCGGCCTTGAGCCGGGACCCATACCGCGTGATTTCTCGATGAGGCGGAGTGGGAGAGACCTTTCACCGACAACTGCACCCTGTGGTTATGGGTCCCGGCTCAAGGCCGGGACGACAGGAAATCTACTCCAGCCCGATCGTCGTCAGATCCTGAAACCAGTGCTGCGCCTGCACGAATTTCTTCACCTTGGGCGACAGCGCGTGCGGGTTGGTGTCGTGCACCACCCACACCAGCACGGCGTCGTCGACGATCTGGGCGTGGGCCTGCGCCAGCAATTCGTCCTGCTTGGTGGCATCGAAGGTCTGCTTGGCCTCGTCGATCAGCGCGTCGACCTTTGGTGACTTGTAGCCGCCCCAGTTGACGCCGACAGGCGCGATCTGGCCGGAGTGGAAGAAGCGCACGATGGCGTAGAGCGGATCCGAGGTGACATAGGCGATGTTGTTGGAGGTGATGCCGGCGTTCATCTCGTCGGCCGCGCCCTTGCGCCAGGCCGTATACAATGTCTCGAGCTCGACCACCTTGAAGTCGATCTCGATGCCGATTTCCTTGAAGCTCTGCTGCAGGAATTCGTTCATCGGCAGCGACAGCATCTGTCCGGTGCCGCCCTGCGCGATGATGAAGGTGGCCTTCAGCGGCTTCTGCCTGGAGTAGCCGGCTTCCTCGACCAGTTTCTTGGCCGCCGCCACATCATGTTTAAGCTCGAAGCTGGGCTTGCCGAACCAGGGACTCGACGGATCGACCTGACCCTTGGCGGGCTTTGCCAGGCCGTTCATCAGACCGACGACGCCTTCACGGTCGATCGCAAGGTTGAGCGCCTTGCGCAGGCGGATGTCGGTCCAGGGCGAGCCCGGCAGCACGCTGAGATGATAATTCCAGACATGCGGCGTGATGTTGTCGACGATGCGCATCCCTGCGGATTTCAGCTGCGGCACCGCATCGGGGGCTGGCGTTTCGATCAGATCGACCTGGCCGGCGAGCAGCGCATTGGTGCGCGTCAGCGCTTCCGGCATCGGAATCAGGACGATCTTGTCGGCCTTCGGAATCCGCTTCTTGTTCCAGTAATCCGCGTTCTTGGTGAGTTCGGCGAGTTCGCGCGGCACCAGCTTTGTCAGTTTGAACGGCCCGGTGCCGGAAGGTTGGCTGGCGAATTTGTCCCAGTCCTTGCCGAGCTTTTCATATTGCGCGGGGCTCGAGACCAGGAACCAGAGCATCTGGTAGGGGAAGAACGAATCCACCGCCTTGGTGGTGATCTCGATGGTTTCGTCGTCGATCTTGGCGTAGCTGGCGACCGAGGGCAGGCGGGTCTTCACCTGCGCGCTCTGGCGCTTGTCGAATTGCGGCGCCTTCTCGTTCAGCACCTTGTCGAGATTCCAGATCACCGCGTCGGCGTTGAACGTGCTGCCGTCATGGAATTTGACGTCCTTGCGCAGACTGAAACGCCATTTGGTCTTGTCCTTGTCGTCGACCTTCCATTCAGTCGCGAGCCCCGGCACCAGCTTGCCGGGCCGGTCAGCCACGTCCATTTCCCAGGCCACCAGCGGATCGTAGATCGTGTAGGCGCTGAACTGATAGGCGCCGGCGCCGCGGTCCGGCTGACCCGTGGTCAGGGGAATATCGGCCATCGAAATGCCGTAGCGCACCACGGATTCGGCCCGCACCGGCGTGGCCGGCAGGGCGCCGATGGCGAACGCCATCGCGGCGACGAGTAGCATCGAATTGCGGGTGCGCATGAACTAAACTCCGTTGGCAGTATGCTGAATACCTAATGCCAACTTGCAAGCTTGATGCCAGAATAGGCATCACTGGCTTTTCTTCGTGCGGAGCGGGAAGAAACCATATGTCACATGGCTATTTCGCGAAGAACTATCTCTTTTGGCACGGGCGTTGCATAACTTTGCATAAGAAATAGTCACCTGAAGTAGAGAAGGGATTGCTGCATATGCGTAACGAGAAATCAAAGAAGACCGCGACGGCGGTCGCGCTGGCGATGGCAATGGCGGCGGGGTTGCCGCTGGCCGCCAGCGCTGAAACCGTGCTGCGCATCGGCATGACGGCTGCCGATATTCCGCGCACGTTGGGTCAGCCGGACCAGGGCTTTGAGGGCAACCGTTTCACCGGCCTCACGATGTATGACGCGCTGACCATGTGGGACCTCTCCTCGGCCAGCAAGGCGAGCGTGATGATCCCGGGGCTTTCGACCGAATGGAAGGTCGATGATGCCGACAAGAAGAAGTGGACCTTCAAGCTGCGTCCCGGCGTCACCTTCCACGACGGCTCGCCGTTCAACGCCGACGCCGTGGTGTGGAATGTCGAGAAGGTGCTGAAGCAGGATGCGCCGCATTTCGACGCCAGCCAGGTCGGCGTCACCGCTTCGCGCATGCCGACGCTGGCCTCCGCGAAGAAAATCGACGATCTGACGGTGGAATTGACCACCAAGGAGCCCGACAGCTTCCTGCCGATCAACCTGACCAATCTGTTCATGGCGAGCCCCTCGAAATGGCAAAAACTGTTCGAGTCGGCTGAGGGCGCGGATGCCAAGGCGAAATCGCAGGCCGCCTGGGCGGCGTTCGCCCGCGAGGCTTCGGGCACCGGCCCGTGGAAGATGTCGAAGTTCACGCCGCGCGAGCGGCTCGAACTCGTCAAGAACGAGGGCTATTGGGACAAGGCGCGTGTGCCCAAGGTCGACAAGATGGTGCTGCTGCCGATGCCGGAAGCCAATGCCCGCACCGCGGCGTTGCTCTCCGGTCAGGTCGACTGGGTCGAGGCGCCCGCGCCCGATGCGGTCAAGGAAATCAAGGCACGCGGCTTCTCCCTGCAGGCCAACGAATCGCCGCATGTCTGGCCGTGGCAGTTCTCGCGCATTGAAGGCTCGCCCTGGAACGACATTCGCGTTCGCAAGGCCGCCAATCTCTGCATCGATCGCGAGGGTCTCAAGGAGGGGCTGCTCGCTGGCCTGATGGTGCCGGCGACCGGCACGTTCGAGGCCGGTCATCCCTGGCGCGGCAAGCCGACCTTCGAGATCAAGTATGACCTGAGGGCGGCGCAAAAGCTGATGCAGGAAGCCGGTTACGGTCCGTCGAAGAAGCTGACGGTCAAGACCCAGACCTCGGCGTCCGGTTCGGGCCAGATGCAACCGCTGCCGATGAACGAATATCTGCAGCAGGCGCTGGCTGAATGTTACTTCGACGTCCAGCTCGACGTGATCGAATGGAACACGCTGTTCACCAATTGGCGCCGCGGCGCCAAGGACGCGTCCGCCAACAACGCCAACGCCACCAACGTGACCTATGCGGCGATGGATCCGTTCTTCGCGCTGGTGCGCTTCCTGCAGTCGTCGATGGCACCTCCGGTGTCGAACAATTGGGGCTACATCAACAATCCCAAATTCGATGAGCTGGTTACCAAGGCACGCCAGACCTTCGATCCCGCGGCGCGCGATGCGGCGCTGGCCGAACTGCATGCGGCCTCGGTCGACGATGCCGCCTTCCTCTATGTCGCCCATGACGTGTCTCCGCGCGCCATGAGCCCGAAGGTGAAAGGCTTCGTGCAGCCGAAGAGCTGGTTCGTCGACTTCTCGCCGGTGACGATCGCGCCGTAAGGCGTGATACTCCAACTTCGCGTGTGCTTCCCTCTCCCCTTGTGGGAGAGGGTGACTTCGCGAAGCGAAGACGGGTGAGGGGTTCTCTCCGCGGATACCCCTCTCTCATTCGCAATGACCGCTTCTGCGGATTGAACCCCTCATCCGGCGCGCTGCGCGCGCCACCTTCTCCCACAAGGTGAGAAGGAAGAAAGAATGTCTCGTGCTCGTCTATATCGCCCGCCGTATCGTCTATGTGATCCCGATCGTGGCCAGCGTGGCGTTGGTGTGCTTCCTGCTGGTCCACATCACGCCGGGCGATCCCCTGGTGGCGGTGCTGCCGGCGGACGCCAGCCAGGAACTCGCGGCGCAATTGCGCACTGCCTATGGCTTCGACCGCCCGCTGCCGGTCCAGTTCGGGCTCTGGCTGTGGCGTGCGCTGCACGGTGATCTCGGCAATTCGATTGCGACGGGCCGTCCGGTGCTGTCGGAGGTGCTGCGCGCGGTCGGCAATACCGTGACGCTGGCGATTGCGGCCGCGTCGATCGGCTTCACTCTGGGTTTGTTTTTCGGCCTGATTGCCGGCTATTTCCGCGACACCTGGATCGACAAGGTCGCGACCTCGATCGCGATCGCCGGCGTCTCCGTGCCGCATTACTGGCTCGGCATGGTGCTGGTCATCATTTTCTCGGTGCAGCTCAACTGGCTGCCCGCGGTCGGCGCCGGTCCCGGCGGCTCGGGCGCCTGGGGCTGGGATTGGGAGCACATGAAATATCTGATCCTGCCCGCGATCACGACATCCGTCATTCCAATGGGCATCGTCACCCGAACGGTGCGGGCCCTGACCGGCGACATCCTGAGCCAGGATTTCGTCGAGGCGCTGCGCGCAAAAGGCCTGCGCGAGACCGATGTGTTCCGCCATGTCATCAAGAACGCCGCGCCGACCGCGCTCGCGGTGATGGGCCTTCAGCTCGGCTATATGCTCGGCGGCTCGATCCTGATCGAAACCGTGTTCTCATGGCCGGGCTCGGGGCTGCTGCTGAATTCGGCGATCTTCCAGCGCGACCTGCCGCTGCTGCAGGGCACGATCCTGGTGCTGGCGCTGTTCTTCGTGGCCCTCAACCTCCTGGTCGATATCGCGCAAGCGTCGATCGATCCGCGCATCAAGCGGAGCTGACATGATCCGGAAAAGTGGGAACCGGTTTTCGCTCGCGACAAACGCGGAACGCGTTTGCGCGGAGATCATGCTCAAACAAAAAGAGCGTAGCGCATGAGCGCGATCACAGATACCGCCCTGCAGGCGGCACCGGCCACCCAGGCGCGGGGCTATTGGGCCACCGTCGGCCGCCGCATCCGGCGCGACAAGGTCAGTATGGTCTGCGCCTTCATTCTGGTGCTGATCTTCCTGTCCGCGCTGCTGGCGCCGTGGCTCGGTTTGGCCGATCCCTATCAGGGCTCGATGATCCGCAGACTCCGCCATATCGGCACGCCGAACTATCCGCTCGGCACCGATGAGCTCGGCCGCGACATGCTGGCACGGCTGGTCTATGGCGGCCGACTGTCGCTGCTCATCGGCATTCTGCCCGTGATCCTCGCCTTCATGATTGGCACATCGCTTGGTCTTGTCGCCGGCTATGTCGGCGGCAAGCTCAACACCGCGATCATGCGCACCGTGGACGTGTTCTACGCATTTCCCTCGGTGCTGCTGGCGATTGCGATTTCGGGCGCGCTCGGCGCCGGCATCGTCAACTCCATCGTCTCGCTGACCATCGTGTTCGTGCCGCAGATCACCCGCGTCGCCGAGAGCGTCACGACCGGCGTGCGCAACATGGACTTCGTCGAGGCCGCGCGCGCTTCCGGCGCCGGGCCCTTCACCATCATGCGTGTGCACATGCTCGGCAACGTGCTGGGCCCGATCTTCGTCTACGCCACTGGCTTGATCTCGGTCTCGATGATCCTCGCCGCCGGCCTTTCGTTCCTCGGTCTGGGTACAAAACCGCCGGAGCCGGAATGGGGGTTGATGCTCAACACGCTGCGCACCGCGATCTATGTCAATCCGTGGGTCGCGGCGTTGCCCGGCGCCATGATCTTTGCGGTGTCGATCTGTTTCAATCTGCTCAGCGACGGTATGCGCAGCGCCATGGACATCAGGAACTGACGCGATGAACGAGAGCAGCCCGTCGGTCGAACTGCTGGAAAAGATCGAGGATGTCGGCGGCGCCGCGCAGCCGCTGTTGCAGGTCAACGGCCTGACCAAGCATTTCCCGGTGCGCGGTGATCTGTTCAGCGCGCGCAAGACCGTCCGCGCGGTCGACGACGTCTCGTTTTCGATCGCCAAGGGTGAAACCGTCGGGATCGTCGGCGAATCCGGCTGCGGCAAGTCGACCACCGCGCGGCTTCTAATGCATCTGATGAAGTCAGACGCCGGCGATATCATCTATGACGGCATGCAGGTCGGCCGCGCACTCTCATTACGTGAGCTGCGCCGCGGCATGCAGATGGTGTTTCAGGACAGCTACGCCTCGCTCAACCCGCGCCTCACCATCGAGGATTCGATCGCGTTCGGCCCGAAGGTACACGGCATGGCGGATGCCGCCGCGCGGGCGCTGGCGCGCGAACTGCTCGGCAAGGTCGGCTTGCGGCCCGAGACCTTCGCCAACCGCTATCCGCACGAGATATCCGGCGGCCAGCGCCAGCGCGTCAACATCGCGCGCGCGCTGGCGCTGTCGCCGCGGCTGGTGATCCTCGACGAGGCGGTATCGGCGCTCGACAAATCGGTTGAAGCCCAGGTGCTCAATCTGCTGGCCGATCTCAAGCGCGAGTTCGGGCTCACCTACCTCTTCATCAGCCACGATCTCAATGTGGTGCGCTACATCAGTGATCGCGTGCTGGTGATGTATCTCGGCGAGGTCGTCGAGCTCGGTCCGGTCGACAAGGTCTGGGACGAGCCGGCGCATCCCTATACGCGGGCGCTGCTGGCGGCGATGCCGTCGGCGGATCCTGACAACCGCACCCAGACGCCGCCGATCACGGGCGATCCGCCCAATCCGATCGATCCGCCGCCGGGCTGCCGGTTTCACACCCGTTGTCCATATGCGGAGCCGCTCTGCTCAAATGCGACGCCAAAACTCAGCGACCTCGATACATTGGGTCACCAGGCGGCGTGTTACATGGCCATTCCGGGATCAGGGCACAGCCGCGCACCGGCCAAAGAAACGACCAAGAAAAACGCATAAGGGAGCAAATCCGCAATGACAAAACCCAGTCCAAAAGAGGTCAAGGTCATGACCGATGTCGCGGGCGTGCCGGTGACCGCCGAAGTCGCCGAGCGGATCGCCAATTCGATCGGGCCGGCGTTCGAAGGCTTCGCGCCGGTCGCCGGCACCCTGCCGTTCGACCTGGAGCCCGCGAGCTTTCTTCTGGCGCAGAACCCCGGGGTGTCGAAATGAGCACCGAACCGGCCCTGATGTCGCTGGTGTCGGTCGCCAAGGCGATCGCCAGCAAGGAAGTTTCATCGCGCGAGGTGACAAAATCCTGTCTCGACCGCATCGCGCAATGGCAGCCGCGCCTCAACGCCTTCATGGCGATCGAGGCGGAGGAGGCGTTGGCGGCGGCCGCCGCCGCCGATGCTGATCTCGCCAAGGGCAAGAATAAGGGCGTGCTGCATGGCGTGCCGCTGGCACACAAGGACATGTATTACGAGGCCGGCAAGGTCGTTACCTGCGGCTCGAAGATCCGCCGCGACTTCGTCGCCACCACGAATTCGACCGCGCTGCAGCGCCTGAAGGACGCCGGTACCATCAGGCTCGGCTCGCTGCAGATGGTCGAGTTCGCCTACGGGCCGACCGGCCACAACCCGCATTACGGCGCAGTGCGCAATCCCTGGAACGTCGATCACATTACCGGCGGCTCGTCGTCCGGCTCGGGCTCGGCGGTCGCCGCACGGCTGACCTTTGCGGCGCTGGGATCGGACACCGGCGGCTCGATCCGGATGCCCGCGCATTTCTGCGGCGTCACCGGGTTGAAGACGACGGTCGGCCGCGTCAGCCGCGCCGGCGCGATGCCGCTGTCGCAATCGCTCGATACCGTCGGCCCGCTGGCGCAGAGCGTGGAAGATTGCGCGCTGCTGCTGGGGTTGATGGCCGGTGCCGATCCCGATGATCTCACCGCATCCACGCTGCCGGTGCCGGACTATATGGCGGCCACCAAGGGCTCGCTCAAAGGCCTCAGGATCGGCGTGCCGACCGCGTTCTATGTCGACGATCTCGATGCCGAAGTGGCGCGCGTTCTCGATGAGACCATCGCGACGCTGAAGAAAGAGGGCGCCGAAATCGTCTCGGTCGAATTGCCCGACCAGCGCCAGCTCACGGCCGCCTGCCAATTGGTGCTCGCGACCGAAGCCGCCGCGTTCCACAAAAGATGGATGATCGAACGGCCGCAGGATTACGGCGCGCAGGTCCTGATGCGGCTGCAGAACGGCCTTGCGATCCCGGCGGTGTCCTACCTCGAAGCGATGCGCTGGCGCGGTCCGGCGCTGGCGGCGTATCTCGCGGCGGTCACCGGCACCGATGCGGTGATTGCGCCGGTCGCGCCGATGCCGGCGGCAACCATCGCCGAGAGCGATGTCGGCAACAGCCGCGACGCCGAGGCCGTGATCCAGCGGATCACGAAATTTACCCGCCCGGTCAATTACCTCGGCCTGCCCTCGCTTTCGATTCCCTCGGGCTTCACCAAAAGCGGTTTGCCGGTCGGCCTGCAATTGATCGGCCGCTCCTTTGACGAGGCGATGCTGCTGCGGATCGGCGCCGCGTTCCAGCGCGCCACGGACTATCATAAACAGGTACCCAAACCGGCATGACCAACCTCGTCGAAATCCGCGATCTCAGCATCCGATTCACCGGCGAGCGCACTGTGCACGCCGTCAACGACATCTCGCTCTCGCTCGGCGAGGGCGAGGTGCTCGGCCTCCTCGGTGAATCCGGTTCGGGCAAGAGCGTGACGTTGCGCGCGCTGATGCGGCTATTGCCGAAGAAGCGGACGCAGATTTCGGGCAGCGTGAATGTTCTCGGCCGCGACGTGCTGGCGTTGAACGACGACGAATTGTCGGCGTTTCGCGGCCAGACCGTCTCGATGATCTTCCAGGAGCCGGCGCTAGCGCTCGACCCCGTCTACACCATCGGCCGGCAGATTTCCGAATCGGTGATGCGCCATGAAGGCAAGAGCGAGAAGGAGGCCACCGCGCGGGCGCTGGAAATGCTGGAAGTGGTGCGGATTCCCTCCGCCAAGCGCCGCCTCGATGCCTATCCGCATGAAATGAGCGGCGGCATGCGGCAGCGTGCGATGATCGCCCTCGCACTGGCCTGCAAGCCGAAGATCCTGTTGGCCGACGAGCCGACCACGGCGCTCGACGCCACCGTGCAGATCCAGATTCTGCTCTTGCTGCGCGAGTTGCAGCGCGAGTTCGGCATGTCGGTGATCTTCGTGACCCACGATATCGGCGTCGCCATCGAAATCTGCGACCGCGTCGCTGTCATGTATGCCGGCCAGATCGTCGAGCAGGGCAAGCTGCGCGACATCGTCCGGACGCCGATACATCCCTATGCGCGCGGGCTCCTGGCATCGACCACCCACGGCGCCAAACGCGGCCAGCGGCTGGAGACCATCCCGGGCACGCCGCCGTCGCTCGACAAGGCGCCGGTGAACTGCTCGTTCGCGCCGCGCTGCAGCGTGGCGCAGCCGCGCTGCACCGAGCAACTGCCGCCGAATGTGCAGGTTGCGCCGGATCGAATCGCGCGCTGTGTTCTGGCCGAACCGGCGGAAATCGCTGCGATCTGAGCGGCCCCAGTCACCCAAAGCATCGTCATGGCCAGGCATAGCCGTCCGAAGGACGGCGTCGCTTCCGCTCGCCTATGCCCGGCCATCCACGTCTTTTCTTGGTGAATGAAGCGAAGACGTGGATGCCCGGCACAAGGCCGGGCATGATGAAAACGCGCTATCCACCCAATCCCGGATCCGCCCATTGTTCGATCTGAGCGGGCCCCACGATCTGCTTGGGCTGGTGCGGATTGAGCGTGCCGGCGCTCGCAGACCAGCCCTTCGCCAGAATCTGCATCGCGAACAGTTTGGCGTCGACTTCCGATTTAAATTTGCGGGTCGAACGGACCATGCTCGTCGCACTCTCGTCGGTCCGCTCCGGCCCAAAACTTACATACCAAATATCAGGTTGCGTCATTGCCGGATAACGCGGACTGCGATTGACAGTTCCACCACAGGCGGCGTGGCGGGCAGATTCAGGTCGTCACATCGGGGAATTGCCGGTAGTCTAAAACCGCGGGGCGGATGACGCGCGCGAAGCGGGGGATTTTCAGGTGCACGTATCCAACCAGGGCATTTTGGTCATCCTGTTTATCGGGCTCGTCGCCGGCTGGCTGGCCGGCAAGATCGTGCGCGGCACCGGTTTTGGCCTGATCGGCGACATCCTCGTCGGCATCGCCGGCGCGCTGGTTGCAAACCTTCTTTTGCCCAAGCTCGGCATTCACATCGGCACCGGCGTGATCAGGGAGATCATCAATGCCGTGATCGGCGCCGTCATATTGCTGCTGGTGGTGCGGCTGGTTCGCGGCCGGAGGTAGGGCAGCAAATCAGCCGAGACGCAAATCCTTGCGCAGGTCACCCGGCGCCATCCCATAGGTTTGACGGAAGGTGCGGTAGAACGTGGCGAGACTGTCGAAGCCGCTGGCAGAGGCGATTTCCGCCACCGGCCGAAGCGGCATGGATTCCATCTGGCGCCGGGCTTCGGCGAGGCGCATCGCGAGCACCGTCCGCGCGAACGACTGCCCGGTCGGCTCGAACAGCAGATGAAGCTGCCTCACCGAGATATTCAATGCTCGCGCCACCCGCGTCGGCGACAGATCCGGCTCCAGCAGATGGCTTCTCAGCAACGTCAGCGCCATCTGCAGATAGCCGTGCCGCACCGCGTTGCGGCTTTCCGGCGTGCCTGGCGTCACCCGGCCGCGCGCCAGCAGCGCCAGTTGCGCGATATGGCGAATGGTGGCGTCGGCGTCGGCCGCCTCTATTCGCTGCTCGACGATCGCCGCAAAAATGGCTTCGATCAGTCGCGCGACCGGCGTCTCCGGCAATAACGGCTCGCAGAGCAAATTCTCCGCGCCGGCCGCGAGCCGTGCATTGCCGGTGACCGGAATTTTCAGCGCGCGGAAATGGAAGCCGTCGGAACGGATTGGGGTCCCGGCAAAGGGCACGTCGGAATGGGCGATGGTCATCGTGCCGTCGGCGATCATATGGACACGCTCCTCGCCGGCGCGAAGCATGCCGGGGCCGCGTACCTGCTGGAAAATGTTGAGGCTGTCGCCGGACATGCGCTTGATGTCAGCCCATGTGCGGCTGACCCTGTAGGAAGAGGCCTGCAGTTCAGCGACGGTCGCGCCACCCGTTTCGTAGGCGGAGAACCGCCCGTGGAAATCCGGCCGCCGCTCGCGAGACACCTCGATGGTGACGCCGAACAGTCCCTTGGCGCGCACTTCGCACCAGTGATCGAAGCGTTCGTCCGGCCGCAAGCCATCGGTATCAAAACTGATCATGTGGCCGCGAGAACTCCCGTCGATACCTGCACGGCGGGTGCAGCCAGGGCGCGGAACCTACCACGGTCCGTAAGGCGGTGCGCGCTCATTCGCGGGTCCGGGCGCCGCGCCGAAACCCGCTGGCGGCCGGCAGGCGGGCTTAAGGACCGGGAGTGGGTGTTCGACCTGCACGGCGAAATTGGACGGGCCTCGATATCAGTGATTCCAGCGCCTTTTGCGACGGCCGAACCGGCAAAGCCCCGCGCCGGACCCGCCTAACCCGCTCTGCAGGCTCATTTCCCGGTGTTTCGGCCAGACACGTCCTGCCGCCGGCGGGGGCATGAACCGCATCAGGTTAACGTGACTTAAATAGACGCTGGCCACAAACATCGGTAGAACCAGCCCGTTAGCTAATCCCTTTTGCAGAGACACGAATTGATGGCAGCTGCTCCCGGTGTCCGGCGGTCCGAACTCGGTATTGCGCTGCGCGCCTGTCGCAACGCGTTTATCGGCGTCGGCGTCATGAGCTGCATGATCAACTTGCTGTATCTGACCGGCTCGATTTTCATGCTGGAGGTCTATGACCGCGTGATTCCGAGCCGGAGCGTGCCGACCTTGATCGGCCTCGTCGTGCTCGCCGGGGGACTATACGTCGCCCAGGGCGGCCTCGACCTGATCCGGGGCCGGATTCTCGGCCGCATCGGCACCGCGCTCGATGAAGCCATCAATGCCCGCGTGTTCGATACCATCGTGCGCCTGCCGCTGATGGTGGGTGCCCGCAATGAAGGCCTGCAGCCGCTGCGCGACCTCGATAACGTGCGCTCCTTCCTCGGCAGCCAGGGGCCGGGCGCGTTTTTCGATCTGCCCTGGCTGCCGTTCTACCTCGCCATCTGTTTCGCATTCCACTGGCTGCTGGGCCTTACCGCGCTGGTCGGTGCCATCATCCTGGTGATCCTCACCGTGATCACCGAAGTGATGTCGCGCCAGCCGGCCAAAGACGCCATGATGCTGGCGGCGCGGCGCAACGATCTGGCGGCAACCAGCCGGCGCAACGCCGAAGTGCTGGTCGCGATGGGCATGGCCGGACGGCTGACCAAGCGCTGGACCGAAGCCAACGAGACCTATCTGGCCGGCAATCAGCGCGCCAGCGACGTCGCGGGCGGCCTCGGCGCAATCGCCAAGGTGCTGCGCATGATGCTGCAATCGGCGGTGCTGGCGGTCGGTGCCTATCTGGTGATCCATCAGGAGGCGTCCGGCGGTATCATCATCGCAGGCTCGATCCTGAGCGCGCGGGCGCTGGCGCCGGTCGATCTGGCGATCGCGCACTGGAAGGGTTTCGTCGCGGCGCGCCAGAGCTGGCATCGCCTCACCAAGCTGCTCGAACAGATACCGGCGCAGAATACCCAGACCTTGCTGCAAAGTCCCACCAAGCGATTGTCGGTCGAGGGCGTCACCATCGTGCCGCCCGGCGATCAGCGGGTCATCGTCCAGGATGTCACTTTTGCGGTCGAGGCCGGAACCGGTGTCGGTGTGATCGGGCCCAGCGGATCGGGCAAGTCGTCGCTGATCCGTGCTTTGGTCGGCGTCTGGATGCCGGTGCGCGGCAAGGTGCGGCTCGATGGCGCCGCGCTCGACCAATGGTCGTCCGACGTGCTCGGCCGTCACGTCGGCTATCTGCCGCAGGACGTCGAATTGTTCGCCGGCTCGATCGCCCATAATATTTCCCGTTTCGATCCCGACGCCAAATCGGATGCGATCATCACCGCGGCCAAGGAGGCCGGCGTGCATGACATGATCATCAAGATGCGCGAGGGCTATGACACCCAGATTGGCGAGCAGGGGACCGCGTTGTCGGCCGGGCAGGCGCAGCGCGTCGGGCTGGCGCGGGCGCTGTATGGCCATCCCTTCCTGATCGTACTCGACGAGCCGAACTCCAACCTCGACACCGAGGGCGACGAGGCGCTGACCCGTGCCGTTCGCGCCGCGCGCGAGCGCGGCGCCATCGTGATCGTGGTGGCGCACCGGCCGATCGGCATCGAGGCGGTCGACCAATTGCTGGTGCTGAAGGACGGCCGCATGCAGGCGTTCGGGCCGAAGGAAACCGTTCTCGGCCAGGTGCTGCAGCGCGCCGTCCCGCCGCCGCCCGCGCCGATCAAGATCGTTGCCCCTGGAGCCAAATCATGAGCGAGGAGTTGAAAGGCGCCCGCCGTTCGATACGGTCGCATCTGGTTGTCGGCCTGGCGCTGATGCTGGTGCTGGTGGGCGGATTCGGCGGATGGGCCTCGACGGTGCCGATCTCGGGCGCGCTGATCGCGCCGGGAGCCGTGGTGGTCGATTCCAACGTCAAGAAGGTGCAGCACCCGACCGGTGGCGTGGTCGGCGAAGTGCGGGTGCGCGACGGCGATACCGTCAAGGCCGGCGACATCGTGGTCCGCCTCGACGAGACCGTGGTCAAGGCAAGCCTGGCGATCGTTGTCAAAACCCTCAACGGATTGTTGGCGCGCGCGGCACGGCTGGAGGCCGAACAGCGCGGCACTGACAAGATCAAGTTCCCTCCGCTGCTGGCCGATCGCGCCGACGATGCCGAGGTCAGGGACGTCATGGCGAGCGAAACCAAATTGTTCGAGGTTCGTGTCCACGGCCGCGCCGGGCAAAAGGCCCAGCTGCGCGAGCGGGTCATGCAACTCAATGAGGAAATCGAGGGCCTCTCGGCGCAGGAGAAAGCCAAGGACAAGGAAATCGCACTGGTCGAAAAGGAACTGGTCGGCGTCCGCCAGCTCTATGACCAGCGCCTGATCCAGATCTCGCGCCTGACCACGCTGGAGCGCGATTCCGCCCGTCTGTCGGGCGAACGCGCGCAATACATCGCCTCGCGCGCGCAGGCCAAGGGCAAGATCACCGAGACCGAGCTGCAGATCATCCAGATCGACAAGGAACTGGTCAGCGAGGTTTCCAAGGATTTGCGCGAGACCAACGACAAGATCGGCGAGTTCGTCGAGCGCAAGGTCACCGCGGAAGATCAGCTCCGCCGCATCGACATCCGGGCGCCGCAGGCCGGCATGGTGCTGCAATCGACGGTGCATACCGTCGGCGGCGTGATCACCGCCGGCGACGCCATCATGATGATCGTGCCGCAGGCCGACGATCTCTCGGTCGAGGCCAAGGTCAATCCGCAGGATATCGACAAGCTGCAGATCGGCCAGAAGACATTGCTGCGGCTATCGGCCTTCAACCAGCACACCACGCCGGAACTGAACGGCAAGGTCACGAGGGTCTCGGCAGACGTCACCACCGAGCAGCGCACCGGGCAAACTTATTACACGATCCGCGTCTCGTTGCCGCCGGCAGAAGTCGCCCGCCTCGGCGACAACAACAAGCTGATCCCGGGCATGCCGGTGGAGGCCTTCGTGCAAACCGGCGACCGCACCATGTTCTCGTATCTGATGAAGCCACTGAGCGATCAGCTGATGCGTTCGTTCAGAGAGAAGTAGTTCGTCGTCCCGGTTTTGGTGGATCTCGTCGTCCCGGCGAAGGCCGGGACCCATAACCACAGGCTTTAGTGGTTTGCAAAATTCGTCGAACAGCGTCCCTCAAAGCGAGCGACACGGCGTATGGGTCCCGGCCCCCCGTGCGCAATTGCGCACTAGGCCGGGACGACACTGATGGCCGATCAATAGCACCGCGTGATGTTGATGGTCGTCTGGCCGTTGCGTCCGGGAACCGTGACGGGCTCCGAGGAGCAGCTCGACACATAGGGCCGGTCGGACGGCACAACGTTCGGCGGATAGCGATGCGCCCAATCCCAGGGCACATCATAGGTATAGGTGTAACGGATGTCGCGGGTGGTGGACTGGGGCGCCTCGACCACAGTCTCGCCATTCGAGGGCGAATAGTAATAGCCGCCGCCTCCCGGCCAGTAGGTCCCGACATTGTGCCGGCGGTGATGTCCGAAACCGTGGGCGGCCGGCGAATGGGACCCCGAACGCACGCCACCTGGCGCTGTTCCTGATCTTGCGAACGTATCGCCCGCGGCAAGCAAAAGCGCGGCTGCGCTGAAAGACGCGACAAGCGCCGAATGCATTCTATACGCCATGGCACATACCAATCGTTGGTTTCCAGGCGGCTCCCCCAAGCCGCTCCCTGATGCAGGCTAGGTCGGGCCTTTCGGGCCCGCAAACGCATACTTAATGATTGGTTAAGATGTAACGTTAATAGGGTCGAGTTTCGAGGGGCCATGGCCCGTCCGGGCCAAATACACCGCCGTCGTCCCGGCGAACGCCGGGACCCATACCGCGTTGTGCTGTCCGTTGGGGCAAGGTGGCAGACACCTTCCGCAACAACAACGTTCGGTGGCTATGGGTCCCGGCGTTCGCCGGGACGACACAATACTGGCCGCTCTCTCACCGCCTGTCATATTCGTCCGGTCCCATCGCCCAGGCCCATTGTTCGTGGCCGGGCGCGTAGGTGCGGTTGGTCTCTGCCGGGTTGCGGTTGACCAGCGGCCGCATGAACATCGGGTGCGTGGCGCTGCGTACCTCGTGCTCGACCGTGAACAGATGCTTGCCGCTGTCGAGGTCGACGATGTCCTTGAACCGGTACTGGTACGGGTTGTCTTCCTGCGAGACCAAATTGCGTTCGAGCAGCTTGCGGTAGGGGCCCGAGAAATTCGTGATGTAGATCTGCACGTGATGGCCGTCGAATTCCGGCTGCTTCCGGTCGGTCTCGCGGAATTGCAGATATTGATCCTTGCCGACCTTGACGCGCGCCGTGGTGCCGTCGCCGTTCTTGAATTCGGCCGGCATTCCCATGATCTCGGGGTAGAAGCCGCAAATGGCTTTCGCTGTCCCAACCGGTACGTCGAACTCGACATAGGGAATGCCGAGCGTGATGCGGCCGAAGCGTGCAGCGTCCGGCTCATAGCAGCGCACGCGATTGCCCCAGGGACAGATCGCCTCGACGTAATCATTGTGTTCGCTGAACGCGAATTTGGTGCCTTCGAGCTTTTTGGCGACCGACGCCAGCCGTTCGAGCAGCGCCTCGCGGCCGGAGATGACGATGCCGGTATGGCCGCGCAGCACCTGCGCCTCACCATCAGGCAGATGAAACTGGCTCTTGCCGACATTCACCCACATGTTGCTGTCCGACACCATCAGATAGGGATCGCGCGTCAGTCCGAGCCCGGTGACATAGAACAATGTCGCCAGCCGCTGATCGGGCACGAAGACGTTGACATGTTCGAAATGGATCGAGTTGCCGAGGTCTTCTGCGGCGCGGTCGAACGGCTGTTGCATGGCTGCGATCCCCCGAGGTTTCAGCGGATTATAGTCAGGCGCGGCGCCATGATCCAGCCGTCGCCGCGACGGCAGAGCAGGTATCTTCCCCGAGCGCATCACGGGCATCGCCGATCAGACATTTCAAAGGGTGCGGCGGATATACCCAGCCGGTCGTGCAGGGATTGGTGATAGGATGCCTTCGATAAGTGAGCGATCGGAAAGCCGGGATGCTGCGGCGCAGGCCGTCGTCGCGGCGCGACCACAGACGGGAGCGGGTGCCGAGATGATCACAATCCCCCAATTGACCGCGCAAGCCCTGGGTTCGTTCCTGTCACGGGAAACCGAGGGACGGTTCGGCGCCTCGCATTCCGATTTGACGAAACTGTTGCCTTTTGCCGCGAGGCTGACCCTGGAGTGCATCGGCAACAGCGATGCGCTGTATCACAACATCGAGCACACCATGCTGGTGACGCTGGTGGGCCACGACATCCTGGTCGGCCGCGCGCTGGCGCGCGCCACCACGGCGGACGATTACGCCAACTTCATCATGGCCTGCCTTGCCCATGATATTGGATATGTCCGCGGCGTCGTCCAGGGCGACGAGGATGATGCCTTTGTTGCTGATCTGAGCGGCCGCAAGATCCATCTGCCGGTTGGATCGTCCGACGCTGCGCTTGCGCCCTACCATGTCGACCGCTCAAAGCTGTTCGTGATCGAGCGGCTCGATACCATGGAGGAAGTCGACGCGGCCCGGATTTCCCGGGCGATCGAATACACCCGCTTTCCCTATGCCACGGGTCCGAACGACGGTGATGATCTCAACGAGGAGGAGGGATTGCTGCTGCGTGCGGCCGATCTGATCGGCCAGCTCGGCGACCCCAACTACATGCGCAAGTCGAATGCGCTGTTTTACGAATTCGAGGAAATCGGAATGAACAAGACGCTGGGCTACGCCACGCCCGCCGACATCGTTTATCGATTCCCGCAGTTTTATTGGACCAACGTCGCGCCGCAGATCCAGCTTGCGATCCGCTATCTCAACGTCACCTCCAGCGGCCGGCAATGGATCGCCAACCTGCATAGCAACGTCTTCCGGGCGGAGCGGGAAGTGAACCTGTCCGGACCGCAGCGCTAGAACTGGTTCGCGCTTGCGGTCCGAATCGTAAGTTCAACGTCATTGCGACATCTTTGGCTGACGTTGGAGTGCTTCCTGCTGCGCTGAGCGATCCTTGCCGGCTTCCGCCAGTCCTTCGCCGATCTGACTGCGATTGATGCCCATGTCCCTCAGCTCCCGGTCGGCAAGGTATCGCAGGATGACGAGATTGGCCTGTTGCTCGCGCCGGGCAATCAGCTTTGCGATACAGTCATTGATCATGTGGCCGAGCCAGGCCTGCCATGACCTCAATGTACTGCGGATCGCGCCGGTAGTGACAAAAGTACTGGACGTATGGTTTAGCATCGACATGTTGTTTCTCCTTCGAAACGGTGAACACCCCCTTTCGCAGCAGCAACATGCACCACGTGCGCTTCCATGACTTTCAGGGAAGCACGATTTGTTCTTTTGTTTAGCTTGAGACGGCCTTGATCTTGATCAATTGGACCCGCGATGTGTGAAGCAGTTCACAATCGGCGCGTCGCGTCGCCTACTTCGACACGTTCTCCAGCAACAGGCCCAGCGCCGTGCTCGCAAATTTCTGCATGTTCGCCTGCCGGTCTGCGCTGCCGGTCTCCAGCGTGAACACCGCGTTCTGCGGGCCCGCGACCGCCATGCAGCTGTGGCCGGCGGCGTCGCCGTAGCGGTTGCCGGTCGGTCCCGTGGCGCCGGTCTCGGACAGGCCCCAATCGGTGGCGAAGCGCTGGCGCACCTGATTAGCCAGCAATTTGGCATAGGGCTCCGACGCCGACCGGAGGCCCTTCATCGCCTCATCGGAAATGTCCATCAGGATGCGCCGTGCGTCGCGGGTGTAGACCACACCGCCGCCGAGGAAATAGGCGGATGCGCCGGGCACCGACAGCAGCGCCGCCGAGATCAGACCGCCGGTGGAGGATTCCGCGATCGCGATGGTTTGTTTTCGCTCGATCAGTTTGACGGCGATCTTCTCGGCGATCGTTACGAGCTCTTTCATTCCTCAACTCCGGCGCAGCATGCGTTTCAGCAATGACTTCTTGTCGGGCTTGTCAGCCAGCGAATGATAGACGACGCGAATGAAGTTCTTGGAGGCGAGCTCCGTCGGCGCCCATTTCTTGTCGAGATCGGCGAACGGTTTGGCGGCCACCACGTCGTCTTCGCTCTTGCCTTCCTTCACCAGCTTCGCCATGCGGTCCCGCGCGGTGACCAGCATGGCGCGGTATTCGGTCAGAACAGCCTTGTCGGCGATCGGCCCGTGGCCCGGCACGATGCGGCTCTTGGCGTTGGTCATCTTGAGATAGGCGTTGGCCGCCGCGATCATGCCCTTGATGTTGCCGCCATTGGCAAAGTCGATGTTGGGATAGCGGCCATTGGTGAAGGTGTCGCCGGTCGCCAGCACATTGGCGGTCTTGAACCACACATAGGTGTCGCCGTCGGTATGGGCGTGGGCGATGTGCCTGAGGTCGGCGACGCGGCCGGGAAGCCGGATCTTGAGCGTCCCGCCGGCATAGGTCTTCTTCGGCAGCGCGCCGGCTGCGGCTGGCGGCGTCTTGACGCCGGTCAGGCCGTTGGTGGTTCCCTCCGCCAGGCGAATCTTGACGTTGACGTCGGAGACGATGGTGACGCCGTCCTTGGCGAAGGCTTCATTCCCGCCGGTGTGGTCGCCGTGATAATGCGTATTGATGAGGTATTTGATCGGCAGGTTCGAGATGGTTGAGATCGCGGCCTTGATCTTGTCGTGCAGCGGCGCGAACTGGCCGTCGACCATGATGATGCCGGTTTTGCCGACCGCCACGGTGATGTTCCCGCCCTGGCCCTCGAGCATATAAACGTTGTCGCCGAGGTCGGTGGTCTTGATCTCGACCTTGGAGAAATCGACCGGCGGGGGTGCGGCAGGCGGGGCAGGGGGCGCTGTCTGCGCGGCTACCGCGCCAGCCAGCAAAAGGGTGATGGCAACCGCCGTACTTCCAGTCCGAATCATCAAAATCTCCTAAGGGCCGACCCATGTTTTCCTAGCACAGGGGGCTAGCGTTTGCCGAGTTGCGGCGCACCGGCCAGCCTGCTTGAATGCGGCCAAAGAACCAAGCGGCGCGGCTTACAAGATGCCGTGAGACCGCGGGCGCGCACGAGGAAACATGCCCGAGGAAACGTCATGACGTCACCGATCGCAGGCGGTGTGGATTGCGACCTGCATCCCGCCGTGCCCCATCTGACCAGCCTGCTGCCGTATATGAACGACTACTGGCGCGACCAGGTGACGACGCGCGGCATGACCGATCTGGTGTCGCAATCCTATCCGGCCAATTCGCCGATCAGCGCGCGCCCCGATTGGCGTCCGGCGCAGGGTAAGCCGGGCTCCAGCCTCAGCGATATGCAAAAGCAGGCGCTCGATCGGTTTCAGGTCAGCTACGGCATCTGCAATCCCTTGTATGGCGTGCAGATGGTGTTTTCCGAGGACATGCAGGACGCCTTCTGCCGCGCGCTGAACGACTGGCTGGTGCAAGAGTGGCTCGACAAGGATTCCCGCCTGCGCGGCTCGATCGTGATCCCGACCCAGAGCGTGGAAAAATCAGTCGCCGAGATCGAGCGCTGTGCCAAAGACCCGCGCTTCGTTCAGGTGCTGATGCTTGTGATGGGCGACATGCCGGTCGGCAAACGCGCCTATTGGCCGATCTATGCCGCCGCCGAGCGGCTGGGGCTGGCCATCGGCATCCACGCCGGCTCCGCCTATCACAACCCGCCGACCTCGGTCGGCTGGGGTTCCTATCATGTCGAGGATTACGTTGCCCAAGCGCAGGCGTTCCAGACCCAGTTGACCAGCCTGATCGTCGAGGGCGTGTTCGCCCGGCATCCGAAGCTGAAGATGGTGATGCTGGAAAGTGGCTTCACCTGGCTGCCGTCATACCTGTGGCGGCTGCACAAGTTCTGGCGCGGGGTGCGGATGGAAACGCCCTGGGTCGACCGCGCGCCCCTGGAAATTGTGCGCAGCAACATCCGCTTTTCGCTGCAGCCGGTCGACGCGCCGCCGGATCCCGCCACGTTAAATCGCCTGTTCGACCATATGCAGTCGGACGAATTGCTCCTATTCTCAACCGACTATCCGCACTGGCAATTCGACGGCGACGAGGTGCTGCCGGAGGGGATTTCGGAAGGTCTTGTCCGCAAGATCATGATCGATAATCCGCACGCGACCTATCCTCGTCTAACGCAGCCCGCGCTCAAGGAGGCAACGCCATGAACGTGCAGTTTCGTCCGGAGCCGGCGTCATCGGCAAGCGTCAAGACCGCGATCGCCGATTGCGACATCCATCCCGCGCGCGCCACCGGGACCGAGCTCTATCCGTTCCTGGCAAAACGCTGGCATTCGCATCTGGAGACCTACGGCAAGCACGCCTATCAAGGCATGATGGAAGGGCCGCCCTATCCGAAGGCGCAGCCGAACGCCTCGCGCCGCGACGCCTATCCGCCGGAAGGCGGCAAACAAGGCTCCTCGCTGTCCTTCATGCAGAAGCAACTGCTCGACCCCTACAATGTCACGCTCGGCGTGCTCAACCCGCTCGAAACCGGGCAGGGCCTGCGCAACCACGATCTCAGCGCGGCGCTGGCGACCGCGATCAACGACTGGCAGATCGAGAAATGGACCAGCAAGGATTCGCGTCTCAAAGGTTCGATCGTCGTCGGCAATGAAGACGGCCCCACCGCCGCCGCCGAGATCCGCAGGCGCGCCGGCGACAAGAATTTCGTGCAGGTGCTTTTGCTGAGCCGCAATGTCGAGCCGCTCGGCCAGCGCCGCTACTGGCCGATCTATGAGGCGGCGCAGGAGATCGGCCTTCCCGTCGGCGTCCATGCCTTCGGCTTCGGCGGCAACCCGATCACAGCTTCCGGCTGGCCGAGCTTTTACATCGAGGAGATGGTCGGCCATTCGCAGTGCCAGCAGACCGCGCTCGCAAGCCTCGTGCTCGAAGGCGTGTTCGAGCGCTATCCCAAACTGAAGATGGTGATGATCGAGGCCGGCTTCGGCTGGGCGCCGTCGCTTTCATGGCGGCTGGACAAGAGTTTCGACCGGCTGCGCAGCGAGGTGCCGCATCTGAAGCGCCGTCCGTCGGAGTATATCCGCGATCACATCTGGTGGACCACGCAGCCGATGGAAGATCCGGAACGCCGCGAGCATCTGTTCGAGCTGATCGAGTGGATCGGCTGGGACAAACTGCTGTTCGCGACCGACTATCCGCACTGGGATTTCGACGAGCCCTCGCGCGTGCTGCCCCCCGGCGTCAGCGACGCCAACAAGCAGGCGTTCTATCTCGACAATGCGAAGAAGCTGTACGGGATCGCATGATCAGGAAAAGTGGGAACCGGTTTTCCGAAAAAGATCATGCGTAGGAAATAATATGGCCCGGCATGTCATTGCCCCGGTGGACGAGTTGCCGCCGGGCACGCGAAAATTCCTCACCATCGACGAGCGGCCGATCGCGATCTTCAACGTCAAGGGCGAATTTTTCGGCCTGTTGAACCGCTGCCCGCATCAGGGCGCGGCGCTATGCGAAGGCCCGCTGATCGGGCTCGCCACATCTTCGGACCCCGGCGAGATCGAGTACACCAAGTTAGGCGAGATCATCCGCTGCCCCTGGCACGGCTGGGAATTCGATATCCGCACCGGCCAGTCCTACTGCGATCCCAAGCGCTTCCGCGCCCGCGCCTATCCCGTCAATGTCGAGCCCGGCACCAACCTGGTGAAAGGGCCGTATGTCGCGGAGACGATCAAGGTCGCGGTCGAGAGCGACTACGTGGTGGTCGATCTGTAGCGGCCGCCGTTCCGGTGAACGCCGGCCGCTTCGCCATCCCTAGACAGCGTCTTTGGCAACCTTCAGCGGCGACGCCTTGACCGACTTGCTGGCCGGCTTGGCCGCGAACTCCATCGGCTCTTTCGTGAACGGATTGATGCCGCTGCGGGCTTCAGTCGCCGGCTTGTTCACGACAGACATTTTGACGAAGCCGGGAATGACGAACTCACCGGACTCGTTCAGCTCCTTGTAGCCGACGGTGGCCATCTGCTCGATGACGGCCTTGACGTCATTCTTGGAAAGCTGCGTTCCCTCTGCGATTGCATCGATCAACTGAGTCTTGGTCATCTTGGCCATTGAAAATTACCTTTCTGTGTGGGGGAGAACGGATTGAAGCGCACGCGCTACGCTGGTTGCATAACTCGGTCTGGAGCGCGGCAAGGCCACGCAAATCGCTTCCCGTTCATGGCTGCGGTCATGAAAGCTACCGGGCTTAAAACCTATCGACGCCCAAAACGCAAGGCGTAGATCGGCCTGTGGGGAACCGCTTCCGGATCGATCGGCACCTGCAGGAGGCTGGTAAAGTCGCTGATACCACTGGCGTCCTGCGAGGTCAGGCGCTGATAACTCTGCCCGGATCATCTTGCAATGACACAACAAAATCCCGCTGTCGCGATGACAGATGCAGGCAACAGTCGTTAGCTTCGCGCTATGTGCTTGCCGTCGACATGGATATTCAATCGCTTCATGAAAAATCCGGACGCATAAATTTCCACAACCCGGTTGGCCTCTCCCGTCTTCAACGCGCCACACAGCAAGGCCGCGCGGGTGTAAAGAGACACACCGGAGGATGATTCAACCAGCTGCCCGTCGATGTACAACTTCAAGATCATCCGTCCCGCCTTCTCCATATCCGGGACCGCGCTGCATGCGATCTGATGTCCTTCAAAGGTCGT
Source organism: Bradyrhizobium sp. AUGA SZCCT0182 (assembly GCF_018130185.1). Classification (NCBI taxonomy): domain Bacteria; kingdom Pseudomonadati; phylum Pseudomonadota; class Alphaproteobacteria; order Hyphomicrobiales; family Nitrobacteraceae; genus Bradyrhizobium; species Bradyrhizobium sp. AUGA SZCCT0182. The sequence continues at coordinate 56,947 of NZ_JAFCLY010000053.1, forward strand.
CGTCACTTCCTCGCTAAACACACCCATTGCTTGATCTGCTCTATCCCGTTGTCCACCGAAATTGGCGGAGTTCGTCGAGCTGCGGCGAACCGTCCCGAACCGTCGCCCTTGCCGCTATGGCCTCAACGTCCCCTGCAGCAGCTTGATGCCGTCGGCGAGCGCGCGCTGCATCAACAGCGCATCTACGCCGTAGGCGATCATGCGAAAGCCTTTGGCGCGGAAATCGCGCGCCCACTTCTCGTCGCCGGCGAGGAAGCCCGGCGTCTTGCCGTGTTTCTGGCAGGCTTCGACCAGTCTATCGACAGCGCTGTGGAATTTCGGATTGTCGAACTGCCCCGGGATGCCCATGAAGTTCGTCAAATCGTAGTGGCCGAGCCAGACCACGTCGACGCCGTCGACGGCCGCGATCGCATCGACGTTCGCGATGCCCTTGGCGGTCTCCACCAGCGCGATCACCATCGTGCGCGCGTTCGCCTCGGCGATCTTGTCGGTCTCGGCTCCGCCGGCATAGTCGTCATGCGCCGCGACATTGAACGCGGCGCCGCGACGCCCAACGGGCGGATATTTCGTGCAACCAACGATCGCCCTGGCCTGCTCAGATGTTTCGACCATCGGCACCATGATGCCCATCGCACCGATGTCGAGTGCGCGGGCGATGTGATGATAGTCGCCGGAGGGAACGCGCACGAGAGGCACCAGATCGAGCCCGCGGCAGAATGCGAACTGCGCTTTCATGGTCTCGAAGCCGACGCCCGAATGCTCCATGTCGTAGAGGATGAATTCGGCGCCGGACTCGCGGCAGATCGAAGGATAGCCGGGCGTGAAGAACTCGAACGTCATCGTTCCGAACGCACAGCCACCCGCCGCGAGCCGTGGCTTCAATGGATTTGGGCGCAACGGATTTTCCTCCGAGGGTTCTTATTGTTCAAGCGCCCGGCATGGCGAACACGGCAACGCAGCCGGGCACAGGCGTTGACGCAACTTTACGCACGGCCGCAGTCCCTATCAATGCTGCCGTCCGGAATGGTGGGGTCTTGTACGCGGCCGCCGTAAACCGTCGCTTGAGGGGATGTCCGCTGACGATGGAAGCTGACAAGGTAATCCGACCACCAGTCGCCGGGCCTCCCATATGATGCCCCCCCCCATTTCCTCAAGTTGGGCCATCTCCTCGTTTGTTTTGAATAGTGGTCAATATTGACCAGCCACATCGGATCCGGAAGCGCATGCTGCTTCCACCGTCGCCCCAGTCACGGCAGCCGTTGGTGACAGCGAGTCAGTAACACTCCGGCCATGGAAGCATTGCGCTCCTCGTCCAGAATTTCTTGACCGGTATTGAGCGCCCGCGCGGATCTCGTTGAGGTCGAAAAGCAGGGTGGTTCGGAAGTCGTTGCTTGACCGGGTTTTCTTATCTTTAGCTCAGACGGAGATCGCATATGCAGGCAACGATACTTGCGAAACTCCGCGAATGGTCCATCCTTATAACCGCACTTTGTATTGCTCTTGGCGGAATCTTGTACGCAGCTTCTTTCTCATCGACACCGCCGGAATCGCTGGCGGTCGCGCCCACCGCCGCCAGTTCTCAGCCGCAGGCGTCTTCAGTTGCTTCCAGGAATTCCGCGGCGGCGCCACAAAGTTCAGCCGCGGTCCCAGCACCAGCGGACCCGGCGACGCCAAGCCGCCCCCCGGCGTCGTCCGGACCGACGGCACACCAGATGCATGGCCACGCACCAACGCAGCCGTCGAGCGCTCCCGCGCTCACGGCTGCTGCGACGAACGCTCCTCCGACGCAACCCGTTACTCCCACGCCACCCCCAACACTGGCTGGCGGGACAGCCGTCGACGGCGATGCGGCGACAGGCCGCCAGGTCTACAGAAAATGCCAAGCCTGCCACTCGCTGGAGGTCGGCAAGAACGCCCTTGGCCCGAGCCTCGCCGGCATCATTGGCAAGAAGTCCGGCGAGGTGCCCAACTACAATTATTCGCCTGCGATGAAGGCTGCCAATTTGATTTGGGACGCAGCGACACTCGACGCCTATCTGCTTGATCCATCAAAGCTGGTTCCGCAGAACAAAATGCCGTTCGCGGGATTGAAGACCGTGAACGAGCGCAAGGATGTGATCGCCTATCTGGTTGCGGCCGCGTCTCCGGCCGGCGCGCCGGTTGTTGCGCAGCGTTCGCCCTCGCCGGCGGCTGCGCCGGTGCAACCGTCAGCCCCGGGCGAACCGCGCGCTTCTGTTTATTTGCCGGAGGCCCGCTACACACTGCGTACCGGCATTGCAGAAGGACGGATGGTCTATCTCGGCGTCGGCGGCACCATCGACGGACAAGTCAATCCGCTTCTTTCAGCCGCGGAGGGACAGACGGTGCAGATCATCCTGATCAACGGAGAAGGGGCCGAGCACGACATCGTATTTCCGGAACAGAATGCAAGGTCGTCACGCATATTTAGCCCTGGCGCAAGCACAGCGTTCGCGTTCCGCGCTACGCGCGCCGGAGATTTCACCTACCTGTGTAGCGTTCCAGGGCACGAGTTGGCGGGCATGCGCGGACAACTCGTCGTCACGCCGCTTCCGCCCGATCAGGTGCTGGTCGAAGCCGACATCTCGAGGAAATCGACCGAGGTTCCACCGCCGGTCGGCCAACGTCCGCCGCAAACAGTACAAGTCGAACTCAACGCAGTCGAACTCGAAGGCCGCCTCGCGGAAGGGACTACGTTCGGCTATTGGACGTTCAACGGCCGCGTTCCCGGGCCGATGCTGCGCGTCCGCGTCGGAGACACCGTGGATGTGCGCGTCAAGAATTCCGCTGACAGTACGATGGTCCATTCGGTCGACTTCCATGCGACCACCGGACCCGGGGGCGGAGCCGCTTCCACACAAGTCGATCCCGGGGCGGAGAAATCATTCAAATTCAAAGCGCTTATTCCGGGACTGTATGTCTACCACTGCGCCACGCCAATGGTGGCCCATCATATCGCCAACGGGATGTATGGTCTCATGCTGGTCGAGCCCGAAGGCGGACTGCCGGCGGTGGATCGCGAGTTCTACGTTATGCAGGGCGAGATCTATACTGAGGCGCCGTTCGGCCATCGCGGCAGTCAGGAATTCAGTGTTGAAAAATTGCTGAACGAGCGGCCGGAATATTTCGTTTTCAACGGTTCGGTGGGGGCGCTTTCAAAATTGCATCCGCTGGAGGCCAAGGTCGGTGAAACCGTTCGAATCTATTTCGGCGTCGGCGGACCCAACTACACGTCCTCCTTCCACGTCATCGGTGAAATTTTCGACCGAGTCTACAATCTCGGCGGCTTGCTAAGCGAGCCATTGCGTGGCGTGCAGACCGTCACCGTTCCAGCGGGTGGTGCAGTCATCACGGAATTCAAGGTCGAGGTTCCCGGCAACTATATGCTGGTTGATCATGCTCTGTCGCGCGCCGAGCGCGGCCTGGTCGGCATGTTGCATGTTGAAGGGCCACCCAACCCGGAACGGCAAGATCGAACCCGGGACGGGCCATTGAGACTGATGGCTGCGCGACCTGGGTCAACCATGCCATTTAGCTGATGCTCGAAATCCTGCTGGCGCCTTGATCGCCCAGGGCAACGCGGCAGACACCGTCTCTTATATTCAAAGCGGCCGGGTCAAGGTTGTTGTCATATCTGAGCAAGGCAAGGCGTCAGTAGTCGAAATTCTTGGACCCGGCCAGTTCTCTGGTGGGTGGCAAGAGCCGGCCGAGTCTGCGCCGCATTTCGCACTCAGCCTTCGTTCGCAGAGGAACCTATGCGCTGCTGGACTATATACTCAAAGGGAGAAAACCAGATGAAGCTCAAATTCGCACTTCTCGCACTGGCCACCTTAGCCGGCGCTGCGCTTTCGACCGGAACCGCTTCGGCTATTCCGCTCGCCCCCTTGGGACAGCTCCAGCCTTCGAATGTCGAAAGTGTTGCAGTGGTCTGCGGTGCACGCGGCGGCGTTCGCACGGCGCCCGTGTATCGGCGAGGAGCCTACGTCGTCCGCCGCCCGTATGTACGTCGCGGTTATGGATATCATCGGGGCTATCGTCGCTACTAACCTGAAAGATCGGGTATGCGGCTACGCCGCGGCAGGCGGTCCGAACCAGATGGTCAACGCGTCGGCGAGTCCCATCTGGGTCGAATCCCCCACCCATGCCACATATCCATCGGGCCGAATTAATACCGCGTCGGGACGCGGTGACCGCGCCAAGCGCCGGAAGCTCCCACGCGCCATCATACTGGGCGTCGATCAATTGAACCCGATCCGCCCATGGCGTGATGTCGAAGCTGCCGGGCTCGGCGAGATTGAGCAGCACCGGCCGGGCATCGTGCAGCAGGGTGAACACCCGCAGCGGGCCGCCTGCGGTGATCAGGTCGAGATCAGGCATGCGGCGTCCAAGCAGCTTGTGTCCGTCGCCGAGGTCGTAATGAACGCCGAGACCGGACATGGCAGCGGCGAACCGCTTGCGCGGCTCGTCCATGGCCATCAGCTCCGCCACGGCCTCGCGCATCGCGTTGCTGCGGTCGTCGGTACGGAGCAGCGCGACTTTCGCCATCGTGTTGCGCAACGCGAGCGCGGCGACCGGGTGCCGCTCGGCATGGTAGCTATCGAGCAGGCTTTCCGGCGACGTCTGCTTGACCACCTGCGCCAGCTTCCAGCCCAGGTTCACCGCATCCTGCACACCGAGGTTGAGTCCCTGTCCGCCCGCCGGGTAATGCACATGTGCGGCGTCACCGGCCAGCAGCACCCGTCTGTCGCGGTAGGAAGCGGCCTGCCGGGTCATGTCGGTGAATCTCGAAATCCAGGTCGGACTGTGGATGCCGTAATCGGTCCCGTAGATGTCGATGAGCGCCTCGCTGAGATCACGCAAGCTGGGTTCGCTGGCGGCTCCGACGTGGCGCTCGGTCACCATGACCCGCAACGGCCCGCCATCGAGGTAGACTACCTCGCCATCGCGGATTTCGTAATTCACCTTGCCGAAGGAATGGACGCCAAACTCATTGCGGTGGATGCCCAGGTTCGGCTGCTCGGCCACCTCGACCTCGGCGAGCAAATTGCTGACGGTCGGATCCGATCCGGGGAACGCGATGCCGGCAATTTTCCGGATCAGGCTGCGTCCGCCGTCGCACCCGACAAGATATTTCGCGCGCAGCGATGCACCGCCGGACAGCGCGACGTCCACGCCGCGGTCGTCCTGCGCGAAACCAGTCACCTCGGTTCCGCGATAGATCGGCACCTTCAGCTCAAGGGCCCACTCGGCCAGGATGCGCTCGATATGGTTCTGCCACAGCCCGAGCCCGTAATTGTGCCGGGTGGGAAAGTCGCTGATATCAAGCGGGACGTGGAAGTGCACGACGCCGAACGTCTGTCCCTCTGAGAGGAACCGGTCGGCGATGCCACGTTGGTCGAGGATCTCGATGGTGCGGGAATGCAGACCGCCGGCGCGTGAGCCCGCGAGTTCCTGGCTGGCCCGCCGCTCGACAATGGCGACGTCGATACCCGCCAACGCCAACTCGCCCGCCAGCATCAGCCCTGTCGGACCGCCTCCGGCGATCACTACCGCATGCTCAGTCTTTGCCGCACCCATGTCGTCCCTCCCGCTGTTGGCTTCGGCCGACGTTCTACGGGATGACCGGGGTCTTGAAGCAAGCCCCTTGCGCGCTACATATCAGTGTGGGGAGGCTGGGTATTCCGCTTTTTGCGGACCGAAGCCCGCCATTCAAGCCAACACCGCGTTCAAGGCCGCCGCAGGTTCGGGCAAGGCGATAACGGCTTTTGTCGCCACTGGAACGGTTCGGGCAACCAGCCGCTCGAGATCGCGAACCGTTTGCTGCTCGACGAACTTGACCGCGATGCCGTTGGGCAACAGCCGCACGACGCGCCCAACGCATGCGCCGACCGCGAGCGGCATGCCGACGGGCGGCTGCACGGCGGTCGACACCGCAACGCCCGTGACCGAGCAATCGATGATGAAGCAGGGGTGGATCGAACTATCCGCCAGGGTCAGCGTGGAATGCGGATTGGGCGGCACGAAGCGCGCATTCTTTCGCAGCTCCAGCATCGCCGGATTTTTCTGCTTCTTCTCCAGCCAGGTCAGCATATCAGAGAGTTTTTCGCGCCGCTCGCGCGTCATCTCCAGCTCGAGCATGAAACTGCGATTCATCGTGTCGCTGATGCTGCCCTCGAATTTTCCGAAGTCGCGGAAATACGTCGTCAGGCGGTCGCCGATCTTGCCGACCACGGGCACCTCGACGATCATGCGGTACGGCGACACGCGCGTGGTGCGGCAGGCGAAGGTGCGAAGCTTGCCCTGCGGGTCGTACCAGTTCGGCAGCGTGTAGCTGCCGCCGACGATGACATTCACCGCTCGCTGGCTGAGGAAATCCTGAACAGGCACGATGGGTCCTTGGGGAGCAAATGGGAGAGTTTGAGCGGCCGCTGATCTTTGTCAGCTTGATAGGCTGCTCCTCGGCCATTCGCGACCTCGGGCGCACCACGCGAGAGAGCTGAAGCAATCCCAGCGCCGCAGCTCTTACGGGCATTTTCTGAAGGGGAGGTAAAAAGGTAGGTAGAATAGGCAAATATCCTAATATTCTATGAATGGAACCGGATCGTTGTAGTCTGACCGCAAATCACTTCTGAATTGCGGAAATTGTGTCAAGCCCCAGAATGAAAAATATTTCTGTTTACCAGAACACAAATCAGGGGCATATATTCGCCCATCCCGTCCTACTCAGAAGGGCGTCGGC
>NZ_JAFCLY010000054.1:0-58163 GCF_018130185.1 Bradyrhizobium sp. AUGA SZCCT0182
AGAGGGCGCAGGGAAGACCGGGTGCGCGCTGCACCCGCGGTCCCGTGTGCGGTTAGCACAAGAAATGCTGCACACGAGCATACAGGGCAGCGGAGAACACCCGGCCTTCCCTGCGCAATGGCTTTACGGCTTATGCCGTGCTCTCCCCGGAGACGAGTTCTTGGTTGACTCCGTCGCTGCCGTTCCCGCTTGCGCTTCTCCAACAGCTTGACGCCTGCAACGGGCGCCAGGACCACACGGTTTTGCCGTACGCTTATCCACGCCGTCGTCGAGGCGTAAACCAGCGTCCACCGCAACCCGTCCAACGTCCGTGACGACGGCCGACGCCCTTCTGAGTAGGACGGGATGGGCGAATATATGCCCCTGATTTGTGTTCTGGTAAACAGAAATATTTTTTATTTCAGGACTTGACACGATTTCCGTAAACCAGAAGCGATTTGCCCGTCGGGCTGATATGTCGCACTTAACCGTCATTGCGAGCCACCGGGTCGCAATGACGCGGAGAGGACGACATCCAAATTAAGCTGTCATTCCGCGGCTCGCCAAGCGAGAGCCCGGAATGACGGGCGGAGAGAGCCGTGATAAGAGTGACAGGCCAATTCGCACGGGAGCAGGTTGTGAAAGCATTTGGTCTGGCTGTCACGCTGGCCGTCATGGCGACGCTGTCGCCGGCGCGCGCGCTTGAGGTGAGCGGCACTTCCGGCTTTCTCGGGGAATGGGAAGTGACTGCCACCGTCACCGAAACGGCATCCGGCCGCATCAGGGACTACCGTGGCCCGCTCGTACTGAAGCATATCGGCCTGTGCACGCAGGACGGCCCGGTGGAGAAGAAAGGCGAAATGCGCCTGCAGATTTCGGCTTCGTCCCAGTTGAACGCGACATTGTCGATGCCGGGCACCGAATGCACGGCCAGCGGACCATTATCCGATGGCTATAACGGCACCATGACCTGCTCCGACCGGCAGGTCATTCCGCTCCGGCTGCGAGTGAAATAGCCGCTTTGCTAGCCGCCGGTTATGCCGGCGACACGCAGGCCCGCGACGAACCGGTCGATGAAGCCCTGATCATTGCAGAAGAAGAGCTCCTGCCGCGCGGTATCCGTTTTGTAACCCGGCTTGCGTTGCAGCAGTTCGGCGGCCACCGCTTCGGCCTGAGCCTTTTCGCCGAGACGGCCGAGCGAGGCTGCCAGTGTTGCAAACGCCCGATACGGGACATTGGGCTGCCGGGTTGCCCTGCGGGCAAACTCGACGGCGATGTCGTACTCACCGAGCGAGAAATGCGCCCAGGAGCGCACGTGATGGAAACTCCAAAGATGGCTGTCGCGCGGACTGAGCATGGTCGCTCGATCGAGCAGCGTTTCCGCTTCGATCTCCCGCCCGTACCACAATAGATTGAACCCTTGCGCAAAATACCCTTGCGCAAAGCTTGGATTGAGTTCCAGCGACAGGTCGATCGCCGCCAGCGCTTCGTCATTCTGACGGGTCAGGCACAGCGCACGGCCGAGGGCGCAGTGACAAAAACAATCGAGGTCGTCGAGCGCCACGGAGACACGCGCCTGGCGCAACGCCGTCTCCAGCCGAGCCGGACGATCCCTGGGCTCGTCATACAGCGAGCGCTGAACATTGACGTAGGCGAGCGCGCCATGGCCGCGGGCAAAATCCGGATCGGCTTCGATCGCGCGCCTAAAATAGGCCTCCGCCTGGTCAAACCCCGGTGTGGTAAATCGCCATAGATTCCATAGGCCGCGCTGGTAGCAATCCCAGGCATCCAGGCTTTCCGGCGCCTTGCGGGCAGCCAGTTGCTGCTCCACCTTCGACAGCTCCGGTTCGATCGTGGCCGCGATCTGCCGTGCCATCTCCTCCTGGATATCGAAAATATTCTCGAGCTGAAGATCGTATTTGTCGGACCAAAGCTGTTTTCCGTCCGCAGCCCGGGCCAGTTCCGCCGTGATCCTGACCGCGTCGCGACTCTTGCGAACGCTGCCGGACATCACATAACTCACGCCGAGCTGGGCACCGACCTCACGCGCATCGACCACGCGCCCCCCGAATCCGACCGTGGAGTGGCGCGAGATCACGGAAAGCCAGCGATTGCGCGCCAAGAGGCGGATGATGTCTTCGGTCAGGCCGTAGCTGAAATAGTCGTTCTCCGGGTCATTCGACATGTTCTCAAACGGCAGCACCGCGATCGACGATCGCGCGATGGCTTCCGCCTTCACGACTTCCGAGACGACATCGTCGAGATGAGACACGTCGGTGGCAATCGAGACCCGCGCGGGAGCCACGCCCGCTGCAGCGGCGTCATCAGGAGCAAGCCTGACCGCATCGGCATCCGACGCTGCGACCGCCTGAACATCGCCGACGAACCGGAAGCCGCGCCGGTGCAACGTCCTGATAAAAAGCTGATCCGTTCCGTTGTCGCCAAGCACGCGTCTGGCGCCATTGATGCGGCTGGAGAACGCGGCTTCCGAGATCACCCGGCCATGCCAGACCGTGTCGATCAACTCATCCTTGCTGACGACCCGGTCATGGTTGCGCACCAGATGAACAATGACATCGAAGACCTGAGGCTCGATGTGGACGGACACGCCCTCGCGGCGCAGCTCGTGTTGGCCAAGGTCGATCTCGAAATTAGAAAATCGGTATTTCATTACCACCTCGCCAGAGGCCACGCCACAATCCCAAGCATTGCAGATCGAAATCAACCTCTGGCGGAGGAAAAACCAACGTCTCCTGAAGGAGTCCGCCAAGCGTGAGGGCGCATCTCAATTTACAGACGGGTCAAGGATCATACAACCGGAGACGTCACATGATCGGCTCGTCTGATTTCCACGCTTACGGATATTCCGCCAGACGGCCCGTTGCCGCACGGCAACGTGGCCAGCATCATGCAGTGCGGGCGCTTGCGCCGTTCCAGTCCACGACGACGCCAACCCTGCTGAGGAAGATCCTCGTCCTGGCCGCGCGCCTGAGGCGATTCCTCAATGGCCAGGTGGCGGCCGCGATCGCCCACCATGAGCGAGAGGCCGCGTCAATCGCGCAGCGAAAGCTCGATCAACGCCGGTTGGACAAGACGCGCATCTACTGCGGCCCGATCGACCAGGTCCTGGCAGCCGCGAGGCAGCGCAAGCGCGCCGCCTGAACCGGCTTGAACGAAACGATTTCCGAGCAACTGCATATTTCAAAGGAGACTGAAGATGTCGATTACGATGCAAACGGGTACGCCTGCCGCAATCCCTTCCTTTGCGATGAGAATGCTCGCCCTATGCTACGGCGGCCTCGCCTATCTGATTTTCCTCGGCACTTTCCTGTACGCGGTCGGCTTCGTCTCGCGACTGGTCGTCCCCAAGACTATCAACACCGGCTCGGCCTCTTCGCTGTCGACGGCTTTGCTGATCAACCTGATCCTGATGTCGATCTTCGCCGTGCAGCACAGCGGGATGGCGCGGCAGGGCTTCAAGAGAATGTTCGCGCGCTTCGCCTCACCGGCGATCGAGCGCTCTACCTACGTCCTGCTCGCCAGCCTCAGCCTGATCCTGCTGTTCTGGCAATGGCAGCCGATGCCGGCGGTGGTCTGGAACATCGAAGGGCCGGTCTTCGCCGGCGTCGTGACCGCGATTGGCTTTATGGGCTGGCTTATCGTGCTCTACAGCACCTTCCTGATCAGCCATTTCGAGCTGTTCGGATTGACGCAGGTGGTGGCGCATTTCGCCGGACGCCTGACCGCGCCCATCGCGTTCAGGACGCCGGGGCTGTATCGCCTGATCCGGCATCCGATCTATCTCGGCTTTATCATCGCCTTCTGGTCAACGCCTGTCATGACGCTGGGGCATTTGCTGTTCGCGTCCGTGACGACCGCCTACATCTTCGTCGGCATCTGGCTGGAAGAGCGCGACCTGGTCGCATTCTTCGGCGACGAATATCGCAAATATCGCGAACGGGTCGCCATGTTGCTGCCCGGTCTGTTCTGAGCGAGACGAGCGAACGCGCCATGCATCAGTCGGAACGGCCTGCCGATGACCCGGCGGGCCGTTCGCGTTGTCAGAGAGAAACGACGATGCTCAAAGCGTCTCTTGCTTGTGGCCGCATTGCTTGCAGGCGAATTTGACGCGGGTGGCGCCCTTTTCGGCCTGCAGACGGTTTGGCGCGCCACATTTGCCGCAAGTTGTCTCGATCCGCGTATTGCCCTGCTTGATGGTCAGGTTTCTCTTTTCCATGGTCTCGCGGATCAGGCGCTCGGCCTCCTCGCGCATCGCTTGCTTGTCCATCAGCCGCACCTGTCATGAAGAACGCTTGCCGCGTAAGATGTCAGGCACCTAACACATTTTGATGTCGGCCGTCACGCCGCTTCCGGCGTCAATGCGAGGATGCGCCGCACCAGCGCGAGCGCGGTTTCGGTGGCGGGATCGGCGGAAATGACGGGAACGGCCAGCACCAGCAGATCGACCGGTTGATGCGACAAAATGATCACATGCGTGGCATTGCCGGCCTTCATCAGCGACATCAACCGTTCGACCGCGGGATCCGTCGCGGCAAGGCCCCATGGCGCTTCGGGACGGCGCAACACCCGGCGCGTCGACAGCGCGTTCCGCAACAATGGCGGATCGTAGGCGGCAAGATCGCTTTCGCGGTAGCGCCGGGCGCTTTCGAACATCGGATGGCGCGCCAGTTCCGCGATCAATTCGTCGCGAGTACCGGCCGCGGACGCCGCGACGGAATTCAAAACTCCCGGCACCTGGGCTTCGAACAGCGCGCGCAGCGTATCGGTCATCAGGCCGATGGTCAGCACGCCCGCAATCGCGATCGCGCAAAAGCGCATGATTTGCGCGGCATCGGCATCCGGCGACACGCAGGCGGCTGCCGCGCCAAGTAATGCGGAACTCACCAGCCGCAGCGCCGTCATCAGGATACCCTGCCGCCGCGTTTCGCTGCCGCCACCCGCGATCAACACGGCGGTGACGACCAATAGCGCACCGAGCGCGCCAAGCCGGACCGGCATATCAGGCGCGAGCGCCTGATAATCCGTGACGATGAAGGGGATCACGATCAGCGCGCCGGCCGCGAGCCGGCCGATGCTGCGGTTTTCGGAGGCCAGCAGCGAGGTCCGGTCCCGCGTCGCCAACAGCCACGCGCAAATGACAAATCCCGCAAGCTGGAATATCGCCAGCGCGATCGCATAAGGCGTCGTGTAGCTCTCCAGCCCGAACACGCCGCCGAGGCCGATCACGACCGCGCCCGCCAATGCCGCGATCTTGGCCGCACGCGGCGCGTGACGCCGCAGAATACCTTCCGTGACAATGAGCGCGCCGAGCGGCAGCAGCGCCGCCGGAATCAGCGACAGCCGGTCGAGCAGCACGCTGCCGGTCCACCACGCCACGCCGCGCGTCAAGAACAACAGCGCGACGACGCCAAGCAGCAGGAGCAGGCGCTGGGTCAATGGGCTCTTGGGATCGCGCCGGTACAGCGCGAACATCGCGACGCAAAGCCCGAGCGCGCCGCAGAGATTGACGATGGAATCGGCGATCACGCCTGATGACATCGGGCTCATCGGCTGCTCCCTGACCGGGGGCGCAAGGTGCCGAATGCGCGCGTATCGTCCAGCCAATGCAAAAGCGGAAGCACCAGCCGCTGCAGCGCCAGCACGGCGGAGGCGGCCAGCAGCGCCGGCATCGAGCCGGCCGGCACCTCGCGCTGCAGATAACGCCGCGCGCCGGCGAGATCGACGCGGCCGAGCTGCAGCAAATCGTCGCCCCTGGCGTAGTCGAGTTCGCGCAGGCAGAACGCGTTGTATTGCTCGTCGCGATGTTTTGGCGCGACGTCCCAGGTTTTCTTGAGCGCGTCCGATCCACCGGTATAGGCGTCGGTGATCACGAAACGCGTCTCGTCGAACCCGGCCTCATCACCGACGCCGAACACCGCGCGATGCTCGCGCATGATGCCGCGCGCCAGTTGCAGATGGGCGAAGCTCTGCCGCGCGCTGGCATCAGCCGAGGGAAACACATCCGAAAACGTGTCGCAGACCATTCCGAACACGGAAGGCACCTGCGTCACGTTCGAGATCCATTTGGGACGAAAACCGTCGCGGGCGAACAGCACCAGCGTGGTCAGGCCGTAGAGCACCCAGGACAGCCCCTGCCCCTGCACGTCAGGGTCGACCATCACGAGGCCGAGATGGGTGACCTCCTGCGGCTCGCCGTCGAGCTCGACGGACATCACCGACAGCGCGTTGAAGGCGATCGGGCGGCCGGTGGCTTCTTCACGGATCAGCGTGACGATGGCGCGCGACAGGCGTTCGCGCTCGCCGGAGAAGATCCCGTAGGTGAGGCTGCCGGCCGGCAGGGTCTTGCTGGCGACGGTGCGCAAATCTGCGACCAGTGCGCCGAGGTCTTGCTGCGGCAGCGAGAGGCCCGGGCTTTCGACGATCCGCGTCTGCAGGCCGGTATGGGTGCGCAAGGTGAGATCGATGGTTTCCTGCGAGAACGCCTTCAGCCAGAACGCCGCGTAGCCGGGCAGACGCCCGGCTGCAGCGCGGACCTGCCCGAAACCATGACGGATCGCCGAATTGCCGCTCCAGAAAGACGCCATGCCACCTGCCCGCACCCGATCCGGATTTGTGCGCCGGGCCCGTTAAGGAGCCATGAGTGCGGCACGTTGCGGTGGCGAGAGGGTAAACGATGTGTTGGCGGCGTCAAACAATCCGCAAGGAAGACATCAAGGAAGACATCAAGGCAGACATCGAGGCAGACATCGTGCCAGGCAGACAAACGGCGGATGCCGAAGCACCCGCCGTCTGCCCTCGCCAGCCACGGCGCTCACGTTACGTGGACCGATTACGTGGATTTGGAAACTTCCATCAGCAGCCGCTCGGCCTTGGCGTCTTCCAGACGGTTCACCATCCGGTCGCTTTCGTGCATGTCGCGCACGGTCTTCGTCAAGGTGACGCAGCACTGCACGAGCATCAGGATGCCCATCGTGAGATAGCCCTTGATCCAGAGATCGACGGGGAGGAAGTAGACGCCGACGGCGACCATGAAGGCCGAGGCCGCGAACGAGACATAGGTGAAGGTGACCCACGCGTTGCTGTGGTGTTGGACATTCTGGTTCATGGCGCCATCCTGCTGATGCGGCTGAAGTGAAGGACCGGTCCCGGACCAGTGACGTGAATCCCGTTGCGGAACTTTCCGCCGCCGGATTTCTGCGCCCGCGCCAGTTAAGGAGGTATGATTGAAGCACCCTCAGGTTGCGCAAGGGTAAACGATGCATTGAGCGGCCATTGCAAATGACTCATGATCGGGAACCGCTGACGTCGTCGGGCCGGGCTTTTTGGGCGTTATAGTCGTGCGCAAGCAACGAACACAGCCCCATACAGAATGCGCCACAGAGGCCGAACTGCACCGACATGTCCTGCGGCAGCGATCCAAGCAAGGCGCGCGGCAGCACCATGGCCGCCGTCGCGCCGACCAGCGCCGTCAGGGGCGCCCTCAGCAGAAGCGGGATCGCCCGGGCCAGCTGTCCATCAAGGACCCCTACGATCGCCGACACTCGGAAAGGTGACAAGAAACAACAGCACCGCGAAGAAGAGGGCAAAGCTTTCAAACGGCATTCCAACCGCGACCCAGGTCGTGAGAACGACCGATAACGGACCCAGCAGCAGGAACACCAGCGTTCGATTCATTGAAATCAGTTCCTCATAACGGACGGCTGCGGCCATAATCATGCGACAGCAGCGAGCACACGGCCATATTGAGTGCGCCGACAACCCCAATTGCTATCGAAGAATCCAGCGGCATCGGCCCAAGCAAGACAGCCGGCGGGCCAATGGCGAGCAGCGCGCCTGACAGCGCCGCCAGCGGCGCCCGCAACGCGATCGGCAAAATGCCGGACAGCCTGCCGTCAATGATCCCGGTGACGACGGAGGCAAGCAGGCCGAAGACAAACACCACTCCCATGATGACGGAAAGCAGGTAACCTAATCCGCCGCGCACGGCCTCGTATGCCAACAGCTCGAAAACGCCGAGCAGCGGACCCAGCAACCCGAACACGAGCGTGCGTCGCAGCCAGGGCAGATCGGTAAAGAGCGATCCGCGGTCGGCATCATTTTCGGGAGGGTTTTCAGTAGACACGTGCATTGCCCTTAATCCTGTTTTCGCCTTGTAACATGACTTCGCCGATTGGCGCGTGGTGGACGCTTGACGCGCCGTTGATGAAGCGGCGCGTCCCGCAGAAGCGGACGGCGGATGCCGGCTTTCAAGTGTTCGTACGGCCATATTCGTGCGACAGCACTGAGCACACGCCCATGCAGAATGCGCCGCCGATCGCAAGCGCCATCGACATCTCCTGCGGCAGCGGTCCGAGCAAAGCGGCCGGCAGGCCAATGGCCGATATCGCGCCGACGATCGCGATCAGGGGCGCCCGCAAGAAGATCGACAAGGTGCGGGACAGGATGCCGTCGACGAGCCCGGTGATTGCCGATACCAGCAGCGCGACGACAAACACCTGCTTGCCGATGAGCACGAGCCAGGCGTTAAGTCCCCCGCTCGCAACGTCGGGTGACAGGGCGACGAGAACGCCGAGGATCGGGCCCAGCAACAGGAACACGAGCGCCCGTCGCAGCGAGGGCGGACCCCATGCCGGTACGCCGCCAAATTCATCATCGAGAGGATTTTCGGAAGACATATGCATCGTCCTCACCTTTCTCTTGCCAGGTAAATTGGAGTTCGCGCGGGATCGCGCTCCAACGCGATTGTTGATGAGCCAGAGCGCGCCCCCGGAGAAACGAACGGCGGATGCCGAAACACCCGCCGCCCGCCTTCGCCAGCACGCGCCACAGGTTTACGCGGCCTTCGAAACTTCCATCAGCAGGCGCTCGGCTTTCGCATCTTCGATGCGGTTCACCAGCTTGCCGCTTTCGTGCATGTCACGGACGGTTTTGGTCAGGGTGACGCAGCACTGGACCATCATGATGATGCCCATCGTGAGATAGCCCTTCATCCAGAGATCGATCGGCAGATAGAACAGGCCGACGGCGACCATGAAGACGGAGGCGGCGAACGAAACATAGGTGAAGGTAACCCAGGCATTGCTGTGGGGTTGGACATTCTGGTTCATGATAGTCTCCTGTGTGTGGACGTTTGAGGTTGGGTATTAAATCGAAGGCTCGGTTCAGTCGGCTTGCCTCAGTGGGCTTGGTTCAACGGGTCGTTCAGGTCGTCTGCGTGCGCTTGGCGTTCAGCCGCGCGAGCACGTCGTCAGCGGTCGACTTCAGTCGTGGTCCAAAGCCCTGTTCGGCGAGCTTTTCGGCGGTCGCCAGCGGTCCTGAGGCGGCATCGAGTTCGATCAGGGCTTCGTCGGCAGCCTGGGCTTCC
Source organism: Bradyrhizobium sp. AUGA SZCCT0182 (assembly GCF_018130185.1). NCBI lineage: Bacteria > Pseudomonadati > Pseudomonadota > Alphaproteobacteria > Hyphomicrobiales > Nitrobacteraceae > Bradyrhizobium > Bradyrhizobium sp. AUGA SZCCT0182. The sequence goes on from NZ_JAFCLY010000054.1 coordinate 9,365, forward strand.
ATCTGCCGTTCGCGCAGACGCTTCAGCGTCCGCTCGGCTTCCGGCAGCGTGGCTTCGTAAGGCCGGGTCGCCTCCACCCCGCCGCGGCGCATGGCGCGAACCGCTTCCGAAGCACGGGCGATGCGGCGGCCACGATCGAGCTCTGTGATCCGAGACTCCGCACCGGCGACCTGGCGCTTCATCCGCGTGATTTCGGACGCGAACAGCGTGCGCGCGGTCATCGCGGCGTCGCGGTCGGCTTCGAGATTGGCGATGGCTTGCGCGGCCTCGCGGGCGAGGTCTTCCCGGCCGGCATCAAGCGCCGCGGTGGTGCGCACTTCGAGATCGGCGATCCGGGCGTTGGTGGCGTCGAGCCGGCGGCCCTCCTGCTGATCGCCGGCGATCGCCAGCGCCAGCGTGCGCTTGGAACGTTCCACGGCCGCGGCCGCGTCGCGCATCTGCTGGTCGAGGATCAGAAGCGCCGAGCGGTCTTCCAGTTCTTCTCCCGCGGCAGCCACGCTGCCCCGGAAAAGCGTCAAAACAGTTTTGAACATTTGCAGCTCCCTGTGTTATGAGCGTTGCTCATGAATCTGTTGTAGCACATCTTGAGCAATGCTCAAGAACTATTTTGAGCATCGCTCAAGAAAATGGTAGAAAATGTCTAAGGCATTGGAAAGACGGGCTAAATTACGCGAAGATTTGATCCTAGCGGCGGAACGGAGCATTTCCACGGGCGGTTTGGGGGCGCTGAAGACGCGGGAACTGGCGCGGGAAATCGGCTGCGCCAATGGCGCGGTCTATAATCTGGTCGACGATATGGACGAACTCGTCCTGCTGGTGGGATCGCGCACGCTGCGACGGCTCGATGCCGCGCTGAGCGAAGCCGAAAGCGCGGGTCCCCCCTCGCCGACCGAGACGCTGGTGCGCATTGCGGTCGCCTATTGCGATTTCGCCGCCGAAAATCTCCAACTCTGGCGCGCGCTGTTCGAACACCGCATGACGCCGGGCAAGCCTATTCCGGAGTGGGCGGTCAGCGAGCAGATGGATCTGTTTCGCCACATCTTCCAGCCGCTCGCTGCATTGCTGGCGTCACGATCGCCAGGCGAACTCGGCGTCACGGCGCGCAGTCTTTTCTCCGCCGTGCACGGCATGGTGCTGCTCGGCCTCGAACAGAAGCTGATCGCGGTGCCGGTCGAGGCGCTGCGCGCGGAGATCGCGGTTATCGTGCGGGCGATGGTGAAGGGGCTGACCTAGGCCGCGTGCTCATCAATCAGGGCGCTTGGATGAACCTCGCTCGTCCCGCGCGCCGTTTGGCGGCCTAGACGGCGCAATGGCGGACCAGTTGGCCTTCGTCGAACAGGCCTTTCGCCATGCGATCGCGCGGGCACCAGATGGAGAGCCCGTACTCGTGCTCCGATGTTGTCTCGAGCAAATCATCGGCGAAGATGCTGATGACGCAATCCTGCCCGCGCAAATCTTCCCAGTTGTTTGCAAATTCCGGCTCGATGCCGAACAGCCGATGGCGGCGCCAGCCGGTTTCGCGCATGTCGACGAAGGGACGGTAGCACACCGGGAGTTCGCCATAGCCTTCGCCGTGGCGGAGGCGCGGATGCTGCCGCTGGATCGCGTCCCAGACTGCCTCGGCCCTGCCCGCGAGCATGTGCTTCGACATGTGTGGCAGCATCTCGTCATGCAGTTCGAGGCGCAGGCGCATCATTGCCTCGAAGGAATCCCTGTCGACGGCCTCGTCCTGCGGCCTTGAGAGCGCAAAGCCGCGCCAGACTTCGAGGGCTCCGATCACGTCCGGCGCCTTGCGGCCGATGATTTGGTAATGCGCAGTCGTGCTGGGGTCCCGTTCGTTGGCGGGGCTGCCGCGGCTACGCAAATAATCCCGGGCACGAAAGTAATCTGCGCCGTTCTCAGATCGGATTTGAGGCTGTCGATGACGTTCTGGGCTTCGAGCGCGGCGATGCCCCAGTTGACGATCCAGTCGAGCGGCGACTTGAAGGGATCTGGAAGGAAGGCAGGACGGTCGTCGTCGCCGGTGTCGAGATACGCGTCGGGGTGACGGGCCGGCGGAGAAACGTTCGCCCTTCGCCAAAAAAGCCGTGCTTGCTGACCGGCGCGAGGTCTTCGGGCGGCGGAAGGATCTTTGCCTGGGACATCTGGGCAGCGCTCAGGATCCGGCAGGCCCAAGATTTTCCGATGAAGACCAGCAGGGCACCTTCCGCCGGCAAGCCCGGCGGCCGCAATCCGGTCTGCGGTTCAGGCTTCAACGACGCGAGGTCAATCTGGGCAATGAAGTGGAGTGGCGTTCCGTCCCTGTCTTTCGCCCATTCGAAGTTGCCCGGCGCTTTCGGCGCGCCGCCGATCCACGACGTGGCGTCGCCAGAACGGTCGAAGGGCGAGTGGAACAGCAGGGCCCAGGCCGGCAGCTGTTTTGCGCGGTCCGGGTCGCCTCCGCGCTCAAACAGTTCGGCAAGCCAAGCATCATCATCATCCATTGGCTTAAGACCTCGATTGAAAGCGAAATGGTTTGGAAGCGGCGGCTGTCGTCCAGCTTGCTTCAATGCGTCTATGGCTGCGCGTTAATGCGTCCATGTCCTAGTTGTGCAACGATGCCGGCCGCGCCAGCTGCGGCGCCCATACCCGGCCGAGCGAAGCCAGCGCGTGGAACAAGCCGCACACGAACCAGCCCAGCGTCAGCGCGAGGAAGGACAGCGGCCTGAACATCGCGAGGATGTCAGCCAGCGACAAATAATGTCCCGCGATCGCGCTGTTGTAGATCTGCGCTGAAATTGCCAGCAGAAGCGCGCCGATCAGGACAAAGAAAGCGGCGCGCTGCGATCTGGTGAGCCACCGCATGATCAGGAAATACAGCGGCGAGACGAACGCTCCCGCCATCAAGCCGCCGACTATCCAGAAATCCGTCATCTCAGCCCCCTGAGTTCTCGCAACCGGAGATACACAGGAGGCGTTGAAGGGCGGTGCGGAGGTAGAGTCGGATTTTAGTAAAATTTTATCGATGAGGCAGGATCGTTGGCCAGCAAGGCATTAGCGTGCAGGCGCTTAACAAGGAACGCCGTCATGCCCGGCCTTGTGCCGGGCATCCACGTCTTTGCAGCGTTGCAGCAAGAAAGACGTGGATGGCCGGGTCAAGCCCGGCCATGACGGAGAACGGGGGCCTCACACCGTCAACACCGTCGATCCCGTGGTCTTGCGCGCGGCGAGATCGGCATGGGCCTTGGCCGCGTCTTTCAGCGGATAGGTCTGGTGCACCTCGATCTTGACCGCGCCTGATTTCACGACTTCGAACAATTCGTTTGCCATCGCCACGAGATTCTCGCGCTTGGCGGCGTAGGTGAACAGCGTCGGGCGGGTGACGTAGAGCGATCCCTTCGCAGCCAGCAGGCCGAGGTTGAGCGGCTCGACGGCGCCGGAGGACGCGCCGAACAGCGCGGCGACGCCGAGCGGCGCGAGGCAATCGAGCGATTTCAGGAACGTGTCCTTGCCGACGGAATCATAGACCACGGGCACCTTGGCGCCGCCGGTGATTTCGTCGACGCGTTTTACGAAATCCTCCTTGGTGTAAATGATCGTGTGGGCGCAACCATGGGCTTGCGCGAGCTTCGCCTTCTCCTCGCTGCCGACGGTGCCGATCACGGTGGCGCCGAGGTGCTTGGCCCACTGCCCGAGGATCAGGCCGACGCCGCCGGCCGCGGCATGCAGCAGAATGGTGTCGCCGGATTTGACGCGATAGGTCTGGCGGATCAGGTATTGCGTGGTCAGGCCCTTCAGCATCATCGCGGCCGCGGTCTTGTCATCGATGCCGTCGGGCAGCTTCAGCAGGCGATCGGCCGGAATCAGCCGCGCCTCGGAATAGGCGCCAAGCGGCGAGGCGCCGTAGGCGACGCGGTCACCGGGCTTCAGATCGGTGACACCGCTGCCGACTTCCTCGACCACGCCGGCGCCCTCGCTGCCCAGCCCGCTCGGCAGTTGCACGGGATAGACCCCCGAGCGGTTGTAGATGTCGACGAAGTTCAAACCGACCGCGGTGTGGCGGATGCGCGCCTCGCCCGGTCCAGGCTTGCCGACCTGGACTTCCTCCCAGGTCAAAACTTCAGGACCGCCGGTCTTGTGAAAACGGATGGCGTGCGTCATGGGATGCTTCTTCCTTCGGGTGGGATGAAAAGAGAAAAATCTTGCGGCGGTTCAAGTCTCGATGATGACGTAGCTGTCCTCGACATGGACCGCAAAGGTCTCGGCCACATAGGGGCCCTTCTCGAGGTCTTCAAGACCTTTGGCAAGTTCTTGAGTAAGCTCTTCGCCGCGTTCGATCGCAACCGGATAAGAACGGATCTTGACGCGCTTCGGATCGAAATAGGATTGCCCGTTGCGCATGTCGAACTCCCAGCCGTGCCAGGCGCAACGCAGCAGCTCGCCGACGCGCGAGCGCTGATAGACACCGGGCTCCGGCGAGGTCAATCGCGCCACGCACGCCGCCTTCTCCAGCGGCGCACCAGCGTGCGGACAACGATTGAGCAACGCAAAGAATTCGCCATTGACGTGGAACACGACGATGTCGCGGCCCTCGACGCCAAAGACCTTGTTGCCGCCGGGCGGGATGTCTGAGGTGCGGGCGACGATGTGCCGGGCCATGCTTGGGTTAAACTATCATAGCTTGTAGACCGAGCGCGCGTTGCTGCTGAAAATCTTCTGGCGCTCGATCTCTGACAGCGGCGTCCTGAACGCGAAGCGCGGATCGTCGAAGTCCCAATGCGGGTAATCCGACGAGAACAGCAGGCGATCGACACCGACCCATTCGATCAGCGAGCGCAAATGTTTTGCCTCATCCGGCTCGTCGATCGGCTGCGTCGTGAACCAGAAATGCTCCTTCACATATTCCGACGGCTTGCGCTTCAGATGCGGCACCTCGCTGCGGAAGGTCTCAAAATGCCGGTCCATCCGCCACATGGCAGGCGGGATCCAGCCGAAGCCGCCCTCGATGAACACGATCTTCAGGTTCGGGAAACGTTCAGGGATTCCTTCGAGCACGAGGCTGCAGAGCATCGACGCCATGGTATGCGCGTTGCTCTGGTGTTCTTCAGCATAATAAGACGGCCAGCCGCCGCCGGTCGGCGCGTGCCCGCCATAGCCGCCGACGTGAATGCCGAGTGGCAGGCCGAGTTCCTGCGCGCGCTCGTAGATCGGCCAGTAGCGGCGGCGGCCCAAGGGTTCATTGGCACGCGGGCAGACGTTGATCTGCACATAGCGGCCGGTCTTGGCGCAGCGTTCGATCTCGGCGATCGCGAGCGCCGTGTCGTCCTGGCCGGCGAGGATCGAGGCTTTCAACCGCGGATCGCGATCGGACCAGAAGGCGAGCTGCCAGTCGTTGATGGCGCGCTGGATCGCGGCGCCGAATTCGAGATTCTGCTGCGAGAAGATGAAGAGGTCGAGCACCTGCAAAATGCCGTACTCGACATCGAGGGGATCGAGGTGCTGCGTCTGCATGAAGGAGAGATCGGAACCCGGAGGCCCGCCGGTCGGCGGCCACGCATCACGCCGCGCGATCAGCGGCGAAGAGCGCGGATAGGGCGTGGTGCCGATATAGGGCGTGCGCAAATGGCTGCCATATTCCCTGAAATGCTGTTGCCAGCGCTTCGTCATGAACTGGTCGAGGTCGCTATGGGCATGGATGCTCGGATGCACGTCGCAGTCGATGATGCGCAGCCGGCTCTTGGCGGCGGCTTCCTGTTCCAGAATCGGGCGGTCGATGACGTCGCTCATGCGATCCTCCTCATAAGGTAGTTCAAGCCGCAAGCTTCAGCCGCGGAAAGGTTTCCAGCGGATTGTCGGCGCACATGCGCGAAACGATACTGGCCGGCAGATGCGGCGGCATCGCGTCATTGCCGTCGAACTGCCAGTGCGGATAGTCGGACGCAAACAGGAACATCTTGTCGGAACCGATCTGCTCGATGATATCTGCGACGCCAGCCGCATCCGGCGGGCCATCGAACGGCTGCATCGTGACGCGAAAATGGTCGCGGATGATCGAGGCCGGCTCGCGTTCGACCCAGGGCACCTCGACGCGCACGCCGCGCCAGGTCTTGTTGGCGCGCCACATGAAGGCCGGCAGCCAGCTGACGCCTGATTCCATCAGCACCACCTTCAAGCCCGGGAATTTGCCGAACACGCCCTCATAGACCAGACTCAGTATCTGGGCCTGAAACGCCTGCGCCTCCATCAAATAAAATTCGTAGCGGTAGGACGGCCAGCCGATCGAACTCGGCGCGCCCCGGTACTGGCTGCCGGCATGGATCGCGATCGGCAGCTTGTGTTTCTCGGCGGCCTGATACACCGGCCAGAAGTGACGCTTGCCGAGCAGCTGATCGCCCTGCGCCAGCACCAGCACGGAGACAAAGCGCTGATCACCCGCAAGCCGCTCGATTTCCTCGACCGCGAGATCCGGCGCCTGCATCGGCACCACGATCGAGGCGCGCAGCCGCTTGTCCTTCGAGAGCCATTCGGCCGCGATCCAGTCGTTGATCGCCTTGCAGAACGCGGCCGCCATATAAGGATCGAATACCGCTTGCGCACCGTACAACACATTGCAGATCGCGTGGCTGGCGCCGAGCTGGTCGAACGCACCGCGCTGCACCATCGCGAGGTCGCTGCCGGGCTTGCCCGTCGCAGGGCGCCAGTCGGCGCGGCCGGACAACGGCATGCTCGGCGGATAGGAATTGAGATCGAGGCCGTCGATGGCGCGGCTGACGACCTGCTCTTTCCAGTGATCGTCGAGATAGGGCAGCAGCGTGGTGCGGGTTCCGCCCACCGCGGGATGGATGTCGCAGTCGATCCGCGTGGCCGCCATGGCGTTTCCTTGAGTGTCTTTATTGGCAACGAGTGCGTCGCCCCGCAAATGTGCCGCCGATGTGCTGGCTGCGCAAGGGTCGAACGTGGAAACCGACCGGGTGGCAGACCTTGGATGGACGCATACCGAGCGATATTCGCGGCCTTGCGGCACGGCAGCAAAGCGCAAATACTCGTCTCAAGCGGGCCGGGAAAGATTCCGGCTGAACCCGCAAGAAACAGAGACCGGGGGAGAAACGTTATGACGCATACGGAGCGGAAGGCCGCCAGTAGCGAGAACAGTATGCAGATCGACCGGCGCAGATTCCTGGCAACGACGGGTCTTGCTGCCTTCGGAGTCACCCTCGGGATTTCCGGCAGCGGCGCCGACATTTCCGCCGCCTATGCACAAGGCGCCGCGCCCGCGGCCGCCGCGCCGAAAGGGCCGCAATATCTGAAATTCCCCGGCAAGAATGAAAAGCTCATCCTGCTCGGCGACAAGCCGCTGGTGGCGGAGACGCCGGAGAGCCTGCTCGACGACGACACCACGCCGATCGAGAAGTTCTTCATCCGCAACAACGGACAGCTGCCCGAAGAGACGAAGAATCCCGACGCCTGGAAAATTACCATCGACGGCGAGGTCAACAACAAGATCGAGATCACGCTCGGCGAGTTGAAATCGAAATACAAGACGGTGACGCGGCGCATCGTGCTGGAGTGCGGCGGCAACGGTCGCGGGGCATTCTCGCCGCCGGCGCGCGGCAACCAGTGGAGCAATGGCGGGGTCGGCTGCGCCGAATGGACCGGCGTGCCGCTTGCCGATGTGCTCAAGAGCGCCGGGCTCAAACCCAGCGCCAAATACACCGCGCACTATGCCGCCGATTTGCATCTGTCGGGCGACGCAACCAAGCCTGCGATCTCGCGCGGCGTGCGGATCGAAAAGGCGATGGATCCCAACACGCTGATCGTGTGGGCTATGAACAGCCAGCCGCTGCCGAACATTCATGGCGGGCCGGTGCGCCTGATCGTGCCGGGATGGCCGGGCTCGGCGTCGCAGAAATGGCTGACCAAGATCACCATCCGCGACAAGGAGCATGACGGCCCAGGGATGACCGAATTTTCCTATCGCACCCCGATCAAGCCCATGATCCCCGGCGACAAGGGCGACCCTGCAAACTTCCGGATCCTGGAATCGATGCCGGTTCGCTCGATCATTACCAGCCCGGCGAATGGCGCCAAGTTCGCAGCCGGAACGAAGGAGCTGAAGCTGCGAGGCGCGTCGTGGGCCGGCGACCTCACGGTGAAGCAGATCGACGTCTCGACCGACTTCGGTGCGAACTGGCAGAGGGCCAAGCTGGAAAAGCCGAAGAACAAATATGACTGGCAGCGCTGGACCGCGAGCGTGAAGCTGGCTTCCGACGGCTATTTTGAAATCTGGACGCGCGCGACCGATTCAAAGGGAGCGATGCAGCCGCACCAGGCCGGCTTCTGGAATCCGCAGGGCTATGGCGGCAACGCCATGCACCGGATCGCGGTGCTGGTGGGCTGATGCTGCGAGCTTTGGGAATGGCTGTCGCCGCACTGCTGTGGATGACGCCGGCGATCGCCCAGACCGCCTTCACGCCGCGTGACGAAAGCCCGGAGGAATTTGCCGCCGGGCCCGGCCGCGACGAGACGTTCTATGCCTGCACCGCCTGCCATGGTTTCAAACTCGTCGCCCAGCAAGGTTTGACGCGAGCGCAGTGGGAGGACTCAATCAACCTCATGATCAGGCGCCACAACATGCCCGCACTCGACGACAAGGATCGCGCCGTGGTGCTAGGCTATCTCGAAGCTGCCTATCCGCCGCGAACCCCCGCCGCGCGCGGCGGCTGGCAGAACCCGTTTGCCAAGTAACCTGTTTGCTGCCAAGCGAACACGAGCCAGTCAAATCCGGTACAGCCGGCTCGCGGTGTCATGCAGGATGGCGGCCTGTTCGGCATCACTGAGATGCGCGATGGCGCTTCGGAACGTGCGGTACAGCGTGCCGTAATCGGTCCAGAGCTTTTCGATCGGAAAATTGCTGCCGTAGAAACAACGGTCCGCGCCGAACATCGCGACCGTTTCCTTGACGATCGGACCGATCACGTCGGCGCGGCAGGCGTGAACGAAGGTGCCGAGCCCGGAGAGCTTGACGTTGACATTCGGGCATTGCGCCAACGCGGCCATGCCGTCGCGCCAAAGCTGCCAGCCCGACGCCGACATGTCTTCCAGCATGCCGGCATGTTCGAGCACGAACACGATGTCCGGGAACGACCGCGCCAGCTTCGCGCCGTCCGCCATCTGGGAAGCGAACAGCAGACCGTGATCGGCCAGCATCGCGAGACCACGCCGCCAGTCCGCATCGTTCATCACGTCCGCGCGCGGCGCGAAGCGGTATTGCGCGTTCTCATGCCAATGCAATTGCTGCCTGATGCCCCGTGTCGCCGGCAATGCCGCCAGACGCTTGAGCAAACTGCCGGCGTCGGGATCGGCGAGATCCGCATGGGCGACATTGGCGTGCGGCCAGCCCGTCGTATCCGCAATCGACTGAACCCACCGCGCCTCGTCGTAGCTCCGCCCCGCCGGCCAATTGGTCTGGATATAGATCGATTTGACGATATCGCAGTCCATGATGTCGCTGCGGTATTCGTAGATCGAGTAATCGCGGCAGATCGGCTGATAGGGTCCAAAAATGCGCGGCACAGGCGGCCCGGACAGCCAGGGCAGATCATTCAGGCGCCAGACATGATGGTGCGCGTCGACGGTTGGAACGGATTTCATTGCAGAATCTAACTTATGGCTTCATCTGCTTGCGGCTTCGTGGCGGGATCGGCTTCGCCGAAAATATCGGCGGCGATGCGCGTCGGCTCGATCGCGGCGGGCACGCCGCAATACATCGCCACCAGCAACAGGACGTCCTGCACCTGCGCCGCGGTGCAGCCGTTCGCCAGCGCCCCCTTGGCGTGGACGCGGAACTCGGCGGGCTTGTTGCTCGCAGCCATCATGCCGAGCATCACCAGGCTGCGGACGCCGTCGGAGAGAGCCGGCCGCTCCCAGACGTCGCCATAGACATAGGCATTGATGATGTTCTGCAGCGGCGCGCCGAACTCGCCTGCTGCAGACATGCGCTCGGCGACATCGGCCTCGCCGAACAGCTTTTTGCGCCGGCGCAGGCCTCGGGCGTACAGTTCACTGGTGTCCAATTCGAACTCCCCACGCGGCGTTGCCAATCTGACCTAGATTATACGGTTATTTCGCGAACGGATAAATCCGCCAAAATAGCCATTTCAGGCTACAATCTCTTGCACCATATCTATTTGTCCGTATAAATCCAGACCAGAAATCCGTAAAGAGATTTCGCCGATGATGGCTGGAGGAAACGGGATGAAGCTGCGATTTCGCATTCTCGCCGGTCTGGTCCTGCTCGGACTGTCGGGACCGCAGGCCAACGCCGCCGACGAATATCCGACGCGGCAGATCAAGATCATCGTGCCGTTTCCCGCCGGCGCCGGACCCGACCAGGTCGCGCGCCTGATCGGCCAGCGCCTGCAGGAGGATCTTGGGCAGACGGTCGTGATCGAGAACCGCAGCGGCGCGCTCGGCAGTCTCGGCGCGCAGGAAGTCGCGCGCAGCGCGCCTGACGGTTACACCCTGCTGATGGGAACCAACACCACCCAGGCCAGCAACGTCGCGATGTTCAAAACCCTGCCCTACGATCCGGCAAAAGATTTTGCACCTGTCATCCGCACCATCACGACAGCGATGGTGCTGCTGGTGAAGCCGGACTTCCCGGCCAGGGATCTCAAGCAATTCATGGAATACGCCAGGAGCCGTCCGAACCTGACCGCCGGCTATGGCTCCGGCGCCTCGCAGATATCGAACGCGCAACTGCAGAGCCGGGGTGGCATGACGATCCTCTCGGCGTCGTATCGCGGCGTGCCGCTGGCGGTCACCGACGTGATCTCGGGCGTGATCGATCTGGCCTTTGCGGATTTCTCGGTCGCGATCCCGCAAATGCAGGGCGGCACGCTGCGCGGCATCGGCGTGACGTCGCCGAAGCGCAACGAACTGACGCCGGACCTGCCTCCGCTCGCCGATGCCATGCCGGGCTTCGAGGCGACGATCTGGTACGGGCTGCTGGCGCCTGCGAAGACGCCGGAACCGGTCGTCAACCGGCTCTACACCGCAACCCAGAAAATCCTGTCGACGCCGGCGGTGCGCGAAAGGCTTGCGAGCCTCGGCATGGTCGTTGCCCCGATGCCGCCGGCGGAATTTGGCGCCTTCATCGCTAGCGAAATCACGCGATGGACGGCGGATGCCAAGGCCGCCGGCATCGAAGCCAAATAGGCGTGGATGATGACAACGGACGCGCCGGTCGGGATCGTTGGCCTCGGCCTGATGGGAATGGCGCTGTCGGCGCGGCTGATCGACGCAAAGATCCCGCTGGTCGGGTTCGTCGACCCGGTCAGATGCGGGATGTTCAAGGCCAGTGGCGGCATGGTCGCGAATTCGGTGCGTGAACTCGCCGGGCGTTGCCGAACAATCATCGTCGCCGTCTATAGCGGCGAACAGGTCGAGGCATTGTTCGATGAAATCGACGATGGCGCCGGCGCCGTGCGGCCGGTCGTGATCTGCACCACGACCTGCGGTCCTGGCGAGATCATCCGGATTGCCGTGCGCGCATCAGGCGCCGGGTTGCCGCTGGTGGAGGCGCCGATATCCGGCACCAGCACCGAGGTGCTCGACGGCACCGCCACGGCGCTGCTGGCCGGCGACGACGGCGTCATCGACCACGCCGGCGGACTCCTGAATATTCTCTGCCCGCGCAGCCTCCGCGTCGGCGTGATCGGCGACGCCAGCCGGGCCAAGCTCGCGATCAACCTGATCCTGCAGAACAACCGCGCCGCCCTGGCCGAGGGAATCGCGTTCGCCGAACGCATGGGCCTGGACGGATACGCCTTCCTGGCGGCGGCGCGGCAATCGGCCGCCTATTCCCGTGTGATGGACTCCAAGGGTGAGAAGATGTTGACGCGGGACTATCGGCCGCAGTCACATATTGCCCAGACATTGAAGGATGCCGAGTTGATCATCGAGGAAGCCGGGCGATGCGGCATGCATCTGCCGCTCACCACCATCCAGGCCGAACTTCTGCGCGCCACGATCGCGCTTGAGGGCCCGGACCGCGACAGCGCCGCGGTCATCGAGGCGATCCGGCGGCGGTCCGCCTTGCCTGAGGTGTTGCGATGATCCGTGCCGCCATTGCCGGTCTCGGCCGCTGGGGCCGCAATCTGGTCGAAGCCGCCAGCGGCCATCCGCGGCTGAAAATCGTCCGCGCCGTCGAGCCTGACATCAAGGCGGCGCAGCAATTTTGCAGCAAACACGATCTCGAATTGACCGCCGATCTCGATGCGGTCCTGGCCGATGACACGATCGGCGCGATCCTGCTGGCGACGCCGCATTCGCTGCATCCGGCGCAGGTGATCGCCTGCGCGGGGGCGCGAAAGCAGGTTTTTTGCGAGAAGCCGCTGGCGCTGACGCGCGCCGACGCCGCGCGGATGTTCGGCGCCTGCCGCGACGCCGGGGTCATGCTGGCCGTCGGCCATAACCGGCGCTTCTGGCCATCGATCCGCGCCCTGCACGAAACGCTGGCAAGCGGCCAGCTCGGGACCATCCTTCACGTCGAGGGCCACAACAGCAACGAAAACTCGCAGAAAATCACCAGCGGATGGCGGCTATCGCCGGAGGAATCGCCCGGCGGCGGCTTCACCGGCGCGGGCCTGCATGTGCTCGACGCCTTCGTCAGCATGCTGGGGCCGGTGGAACGGGTCTATGCCCGGCTGCGTCGGCGCGAGACCGGCCCGCCGCCGCTCGATACGGCGGTCGTGGCGCTGGATTTTGTCAATGGCGTCACCGGCACCCTTGCCACCGTGCGGGCAACGCCGTTCTACTGGCGCATACACCTGTTCGGAACGGACGGCTCCGCCGAGGTGCTGGATGAAACGACCATGATCCTGCGAAAGAGCGGCGCTGCGCCGCAACGGCTCACCTATCCAGCTACCGACGTGCTGCGCGCCGAGCTCGACGCCTTTGCCAGCGCGATCGAGAACAAGGGTGCATTCCCGGTGCGGGAAGCGGAGGTGCTGGCGACCTTGTCGGCGTTCGAGGCGGCGCTGCAATCGATGAAATCCGGCCTGCCCGTGCAATGTCAAAGCCTTCAAGAAAATGCCGGTCAACATGGCCGCTAAAAAAGAACCGCGCAAATCGGCGCGCTACCGCGACATCGCCACCGAGCTGCAGAAGGAAATCCGGCTCGGCTCGACGCCGGTCGGCGAATTGCTGCCGACCGAGACCGAATTGATGGCGCGGTTCGGCGCCAGCCGCCAGACCGTGCGCGAGGCGCTGCGGATCGTCACCGAACAGGGCCTGATCGTGCGGCGGGCCGGGCTCGGCTCGGTGGTGATCGCGGCCGAGCCGCCGGTGCTGTTCACGCACAGCGTCAAATCACTCAATGAATGGCTGCGATATTCCAACGAGACCTATCGCCAGGTGGTGGGCTCCAGCGATGTTGTCGCCGACCGCAACCTCGCCGCCCTGCTGAAATGCGAACCCGGCAAGCACTGGTTCCTGATCGAGGCGATCCGCCGCTCCGATGAATTTGCGGATCCGCTGGGCTGGGTCGAAATCTATGTGCTGCGGAAATTCGCCGGCGTGGTGAAGCGGCGCGATCATGGCCGCAGCCCGGTGCATGAGCAGATCGCAAAGATGTTCGGCGAGACCATCGAATACGCGCAACTGGAAGTGTTCGCGCGCGGCATGCCGGCGAAACTGGCAAAGGCGCTCGGGGTCAAGCCCGGTTCACCCGCGCTGACGATGGTGCGCCGTTACTATGGCCTGCGCGAGGAACTGTTCGAGGTCACCGTCACCACGCATCCGGAGGGACGCTACACCTACACCATGGACATGCAGCGCTCGCTGCGGCCGAAGGTGTAGGTTGCTCTCCTCCCTCTCCCCGTTCTTTACGGGGAGAGGGTTGGGGTGAGGGGCTCTCTCCGCCACCTGTGGTCTATCGATAGACCTGTACCCCCTCACCCGCCGCGCTATGCGCCATAGCCGAGGCTTCGCCTCGGCGTTCTCTAAGGACGGCCGCCGGAGGCGGCCATGCTCTCCCCGCAAGCGGGGCGAGGTGAAGACAGCGGCGCCGAAACTTGCTTAAGTTTCCAAAATTGGATCATGGGGAGATCGCGTGGCGGGCAACGAACAAGAAACGTATCAATGCGACGTGCTGGTAGTCGGCTCAGGCTGCGCCGGCCTGTCGGCGGCGGTCACCGCGGGACATCAGGGGCTCAAGGTGCTGGTCGTCGAGAAGGAGCCGCGCTTTGGCGGCACCACCGCGCGGTCCGGCGGCTGGCTGTGGATTCCCGGCACCTCGCTGGCGCGCAACTGGGGCATCGTCGAGAGTCCAGATCAGGCGCGGACCTATCTGCGGCATGAAGCCGGCAACTCCTTCGATGCCGCGCGGGTCGACGCGTTTCTGACCTCCGGTCCCGAAGCGGTGGATTTCTTCACCAGCAAGACCGCGGTGCGTTTCGACATGCCGTTGACCTTTCCGGATTATCACGCCGAGGCCCCCGGCGGCACGCAGGGCGGCCGCTCGATGGTGACGCGGCCGTTCAATGGAAGTGAACTCGGCGAGCACCTCAAGGATATCGGCGCGCCCCTGCCCGAACTCACCGTGTTCGGCATGATGCTGGGCTCCGGCAAGGAGATCGTCCATTTCATGCGCGCGACCAAGTCGCTGACCTCGGCGCTGTTTGTCGCCAAGCGGCTGTCGAAGCATCTGGTCGACGTGATCCGCCATGGCCGCGGCATGAACCTCACCAACGGCAATGCGCTGGCCGGACGCCTCGCCAAATCGGCGTTCGACCTGAAGATCCCGTTATGGCTATCGTCACCCGTGCGCGAACTGATCAGCGACAGCGGCGCGGTGCGTGGCGCCATCGTCGAGCGCGACGGGCGCAAGATTCGCATTAATGCAAAGCGCGGCGTCATCCTCGCCTGCGGCGGCTTTCCGCATGATGTGGCGAGGCGCAAGGCGATGTTCCCGCACGCGCCTACCGGCAACGAGCATTACTCACCGGGCCCGACCGGCAACACCGGCGACGGCTTGCGGCTGGCGGAATCCGCCGGCGGCCGCGCCGAGGATTCGCTGCCCAATGCCGCGGCCTGGGTGCCGGTCTCGATCACCACGCGCAAGGACGGCAGCAAGGGCGTGATGCCGCATTTCATCGACCGCGCCAAACCCGGCGTGATCGCGGTGACGCGCGAGGGCGTGCGCTTTGCCAATGAAGGCAATTCCTACCACGATTTTGTGCAGGCCATGATGAAGGTCGCAAAACCCGGCGAGGAGATCGCGGCGTTCCTGCTTTGCGATCATCGCGCCTTGCGCAAATACGGCCTCGGCTGCGTGCCGCCGTTTCCGATGCCGCTCGGCCATCATTTGCGAACCGGCTATCTCAAGCGCGGCGCGACCTTGGCTGAACTCGCGGCGCAGGCCGGCATCGACGCCAGGGGGCTCGAGGCGACGGTCGCGCAGTTCAACAAGAGCGCCGCCGACGGACAGGACCCGGCATTCGGAAAAGGCTCGCGCGCCTACAACCGCTACCAGGGCGATGCGCTGCACGGCCCCAACCCCTGCATCGCGCCGATCAAGGACGGGCCGTTCTATGCGATCAAGATGGTGATCGGTGATCTCGGCACCTATGCCGGCATCCGGACCGACGCCAATGCGCAAGCGCTCGATGCCGACGGCCAGCCGATCGCGGGCCTCTACGCCGTCGGCAACGACATGGCGAGCATCATGGGCGGCAATTATCCCGGCGCCGGGATCACGCTGGGGCCGGCGCTGACGTTCGGGTATATCGCGGGGCGGCACATCGCGGGACAAGCGGCATGACGGATTCTCGGTTGCCGATTTTGCACCATTTCGAAGCCTCGCCCTTCTCGGAGAAGATCCGCCTGATCTTCGGCTTCAAGCAGATCGCCTGGCAGTCGGTTCTGATCCCGCGCATCATGCCGAAGCCGGACCTTGTGCCGCTGACCGGCGGCTATCGCCGCACGCCTGTCATGCAGATCGGCGCCGACATTTTCTGCGACACCCGGATCATCCAGCGTGAGATCGAGAAGCGCTTTCCCGAGCCGACGCTGTTTCCGGGCGGCAATGGCGGCGTGCCTGACATGACCGGCCTGTGGGCCGATCGGATCTTCTTTGGCAGCGCCGTGTTCCTGGTGTTCGGTTCGCTGGGCGACAAGGTCCCGCAGGACTTCATCGACGACCGGACCAAATTGCGCGGCGCGCCGTTCGACGTGAAGGCGATGGCGGCAGCATTGCCGCATCATCGCGACCAGTTTCGCAGCCAGGCGGCGCTGATCGAGGCGCAGCTCGCGCATGGCGGGAAGTTCCTGCTCGGCGAATTCAGCCTCACCGATGCCGGCTGCTACATGAACATCTGGTACGTTCGCTCGAACCTGCCTGAACTCGCCGACGAACTGCTGGCCGAATTTCCGCGGCTGCGCGACTGGGAACAGCGGGTCCGCATCCTCGGCCACGGCACCCGCACCGAACTCTCGGGACAGGACGCGCTCACCATTGCGGCGAAAGCCACACCCGAGGCCCGCGCGCCGGAGGCGACGCGCGATTGCGAACGCTGGAGGATCGGCAACATCGTGAAGGTTTCGGCCGATGAGCCGGTCAAGACGCCGATCGAGGGGGAAATCGTCTCGCTCTCCGTACACCACATCGCCATCCGCAGGCGCGATCCTGATCTCGGCGAGGTCGTCGTTCACTTTCCACGGCTCGGGTATGTCGTATCGGATGCGTGATTGACCAAACCAACGCTTCGCTTTCAAATAGCCGCATGGCGGAGCAAACGACGGTAACCGACCGGGCACAAATTCCACGCTTCACCGCGAAAGGCGTGTGGCGTGGCTGCGTTGAAATCGCACCTATCGCCGTGTTCATCATCCCGTTCGGAATCGCGTTTGGCGTCGCCGCTTCCGCGAAGGGCATCGCGCCGGAAGTCAGCATCCTGATGAGCATCGCGATCTATGCGGGCGCCTCGCAATTCGCGCTGCTTGATCTGTGGTACGCGCCGTTGCCGCTGGCGACCCTCGCGCTCACGGTGCTCGCCGTCAACGCGCGGCACATTCTCCTCGGCGCGGCGCTCGCGCCGTGGCTGCTGCAGATCCCGATCAAGGGGCGGCTGGCGGCGCTGATCGGACTCAGCGACGGCAGCTTTGCGTACGCCATGTCCGCCCGCGAGCGGGGAGAAGTCGACGCCGGCATTCTGTTCGGCAGCGGCATCGCGATGTGGCTGATATGGATCGCAAGCACCGCGGTCGGCGCCCTTGCGGGTTCATTTCTCGGCGATCTGACGCGCTTCGGCTTCGATGCGGTCATGGTGACGTATTTCGCGGCCGTCGTCGTCGGCCAATGGAAGGGGGCCAAGGACCTGTATCCGTGGCTTGCGGCGGCGGCCGTCGCCGTGATCGGGACGTATGTTCTGCCGCCGGGCTGGCACATCATCGCGGGCGCCCTGGCCGGCGGGATCGTCGGAACCTGGCGCCATGGTTGATACGGTTGCGGCGGTGGCCGCCGTCCTGCTGCTGACATTGGTCACGATGGCGACGCGGGTCGGCGGCGTCTGGATGATGTCTTACGTCAAAATCACGCCGCGCATCGAGGCCTTCCTCAAATACATGGCGGTATCGGTGCTGATTTCGATCGTGGTTCCGACAACGCTGGCCGCGGCGCCGCGGATCTGGATGGCGGTCGCGGCGGCCGCACTCGTGGCCGCCGTCACCCACAGCGCGCTCAGCGCCATGCTGGTGGGCGAGGCCGTGGCGGCGGTGGTGAAGAATTTGGGGATGTGAGGGATGGGTGGTGGAGGGCGGAGATCGCGGCGCCAGCCCGCCTTCGCCAAAAGGCTTCGGCGTGGCAGCCTTCGCTCGCTTCGCTACGATAGGGTACGTTCCGGCTTGCCTAGCCGTAGCTCGCGAAGCGAGCGAAGGCTGGTGGTGCGCGCAGTCAGTTACAAACCAGTCTCCGCCGGCAAATTCCCTATTAACAGGGAACATACAGGGATTTTTATTAATTTCGGCTGCTAAACGAGCTTCCCCTAGAGCAAAAGACCGCGCTTCCACAGTAGTTTACTCGAATTTCCCTGTCGCAATTATCAGGGAAACGATTGCCGATATCAGGGATCACATTTCCGAGAACAGGACCCAAAACGTTGGAGACACGTGGAGAGCTCACCGCACCGATTCTTCTTTAATGAAATTTTAGTCAGCGTGCGTTGAACTGCGGTTACGGAAGCCAAGGCCCCAGTTGCGATTCGGGCTGGCATCTTAAACCCCAGGAGGCGTGGCGCATGTGCGCCGACAATCAGTACAGCCTACTAGGGGGCCGCGATGCGGAAACCTCGTCCAGTACACCAAAACGGTTACGCTGTTTCCCGTGACCTTACATCAGTCCTTGTCTGCACCGAAAAACTGAAGCCGCTCGGTCGAGAGACCCGCCGGCACCCTCGCCGCCAACTCGACAAGCTCGCAGGGAGCCTGGCCGAGTTCGGCTTCGTTCTTCCCATTATCATCGACCTCGATTGCCAGGTTGTTGCCGGCTGGGGCCTTGTCCTGGCGGCTCGGAAACTAGGCTTAGCTCAGGTTCCCGCGGTGACCATTACGGACCTGGACGAAGCCAAACTTCGCCTGCTTCGGCTGGCGCTCAATCGGCTTGGCGAAGACTCCAGCTGGGCTGACGACACCCTGAAGCTGGAATTCTCGGACGTGCTCACGCTGGACACAAACATCGACCTTCAGATCAGCGGATTCGAGATGGCTGAGCTCGACGTCCGGCTCCGCCCCTCAGCTGACGATGAAGAAGACGAGATACCGAGGATTGATCAACAGTACCGGCCGATTACCAAGCCTGGCGATATTTGGGTGTTGGATCAGCACCGGATTGTCTGCGGCGACGCGTTACAGGCAGAGAATTATACCCGGCTACTCGGAGACGAGCACGCTCAAATGCTGTTCACCGATCCACCCTGGAACGTGCCGATCAAAGGACATGTCTCTGGTCTGGGCGCCGTCAAGCACGCTGAGTTCGCGATGGCGTCCGGCGAAATGTCATCGGTAGAATTCGAAAGCTTTCTTGCGACCGCCCTCGGTCATGCCGCGCGACATGCCGTCGACGGCTCGATCCATTTCGTCGTTATCGATTGGCGCCACGTCAAAGACCTGCTCGGCGCCACCGCCGAAACCTACACCGAAATGAAGAATTTGTGCATCTGGAACAAGTCCAACGCGGGCATGGGATCGTTTTACAGGTCCAAGCACGAGTTGGTTTTCGTGTTCAAGAAAGGAAAGGCCCCCCACATCAATAACATCGAGCTTGGTCGCTTCGGCCGGTACCGAAGCAACGTTTGGGATTATCCCGGGCAGAACACGCTCAACAACAGCGCAAAGGGGAAGCTGTCGCTGCATCCGACCTGCAAACCTGTCGCCTTGGTCGCGGACACGATGCGGGATTGTTCCAAGATGAACGGTATCGTCCTTGATCCATTTGGCGGCGCTGGCACCACTTTAATTGCTGCTGAGAGAACGGGACGGCGAGCAAGATTAATCGAAATCGAGCCCCGCTTTGTCGATTGCACGGTTCGGCGGTGGCAGCAGCTGACGGGTCGAATCGCCGTTCATGCCGAGACCGGCGTGCCGTTCGGAACGACAGAAGCTTCTGAAGCAGATATTGGCAGCGGCCAGCGCGTCACCCTTCCAATTATGGGGGCAGATCATGGCCGCTGATCATTCTGATGACAATGAGGATGACAAGGTGGGGTACTGCAAGCCGCCGTCGCGCAGCCAGTGGAAGCCGGGCCAATGCGGGAATCCTCGTGGCCGCCCCAAGGGTGCACTCAATTATAGGACTGAAGTCAAGTTGATGCTGGCAGCCCCAGTCGTCGTCAATGATAACGGAAAGCGTAAGAGGATGACGACGGTACGGGCATCACTGTGGCGCGTTCGAGAAATGGCGTTGAAGGGTAACATTCGTTGTTTGGAAAAGGTTATCGAATGCGCTGCTGAAATCGACGGTGTCCTGGCTACCGAGCCGCTCGGCGACGACTCCAAAGACGATCAGGCCATTCTCGACGCGTACCGGGAAGAAATTCGAGCCGAGAGAACCAAGGACGACCCGGGGTCGCGCAACGATGACGGTGAGGATCCGAAATGAAAGCGCCGCTTTCTGCGCTGCTCAGGACCGACTTGCGTTACTTCGTCTGGAAAGCCTTCAGCACCGTCCTGCCAGGCACCACGTATCTGCCGAACTGGCACATCGATGCCATCGTTTATGAGTTAACGCGAATCCATTCCGGCGAAAGCCGACGGCTCCTGATTAACCAGCCGCCGCGCTCGCTGAAATCAATCTGCGTCTCGATCGCTTACGTTGCATGGCTTTTGGGACGCGATCCTACCCAGCGCATTATCGTCGTAAGCTACTCTAACGATTTTGCCAGCGAGCTTCATCGCCAGTTTCGGATGGTGATTGACGCTCCTTGGTACCAAACGCTGTTCCCAGGCATGCGCCCGGCAAAGGACAGTGGCACGGAACTAGTCACGACAGCTGGCGGCAGCCGCTATGCCACCTCGATTGGTGGTACTCTTACAGGTCGCGGCGCCGACCTCATCATCATCGATGATCCGCTTAAGGCCGAAGACGCCATGTCGGAACCAGCGAGAAGACGCGTCATCGACTGGTTCGGCGGCAGCCTGGTCTCGCGCCTGAACGACAAGGAGAAGGGTCCGATCGTGGTGGTGATGCAACGCTTGCACGAAGACGACTTGGCCGGCCATCTGATCCGCCAGGACGGGTGGCATCATCTCGACCTGCCCGCGATTGCCATTGAAGAAACTGAAATTGTCGTCGGCCACGGCAAACATTTTACCCGCAAAGTCGGTGATGCACTTCATGCGAAAAGGGAAAATCGAGAAATCCTCGATCGGATTAAGGCGGAGATCGGCAGCCTGATGTTCTCCGCCCAGTATCAGCAGCGACCCATCCCTCTCGAAGGCAATCTGATCAAGCGCGAGTGGTTTCGCCAGTACGATGTCCGGCCTCAGAAAGGCCCCGGCGATCGCATCATACAGAGCTGGGACACCGCCACCATGATAGGTCAGGCCAATGACTATTCTGTTTGCACCACTTGGCAGAAAGTCAAAAAAGATTATTACCTAATCGACGTCTATCGAGCGCGGCTGCAATATCCAGATCTTAGGCGCATGGTCGCACGCCTGGCCACCCGACACGCCGTCGAAACTGTCCTGATTGAAGATGCAGGACCTGGCATGCTGCTGCTGCAAGACCTGCAGCGCGATACGCCGAACGGAATGAACCGTCCCATCGGGATTAAGCCTGATGGAAGCAAAGCCGATCGCATGGCGGCGCAATCAGCCAAGATTGAAGCCGGACATGTTTATCTGCCGCAGGAAGCTGAATGGCTCGATAACTTTTTGCTTGAGATCCTCGGATTTCCGCAGGCACGGCACGACGATCAGGTTGATAGCGCGTCGCAGTTTTTGAAGTGGGCGTCCACGCAAGCATTATATGACGATATCGACCTTGGGGGTATGATCTCGGTTGGTGGCCGCGACGCCTATTACCCTTATGGTCCTACTCGCAATTGGTGACTCGCAAAATTGAACCCGATCAAAGAAGTCAGGACCAACTTCGGCGAAGGTCGCTGCAATATCGGTGCTCCTAGTCGTCCGGACCCAGACGGAATCATCCGTCACGATAGTTCCGCATTCACGTAAACGACGTTATTTTGTATGAGGGCATCACCTTGGCCAGACCACCGATAGGCAGTGAAAAATCCTTTCCGGCGACGCTGTGTCGAGCAGGCTGCGGAGCTGCTTGAGATGATCGGCTTTCCGTAGCTAATAGTGGCCGAAAAGAACCGGATTTTTT
The DNA here is from genome assembly GCF_018130185.1 of Bradyrhizobium sp. AUGA SZCCT0182. Taxonomy (NCBI): domain Bacteria; kingdom Pseudomonadati; phylum Pseudomonadota; class Alphaproteobacteria; order Hyphomicrobiales; family Nitrobacteraceae; genus Bradyrhizobium; species Bradyrhizobium sp. AUGA SZCCT0182. Next base: position 31,233 of record NZ_JAFCLY010000054.1, read on the forward strand.
CCGGTCAGTTTCGGACGTCCAGATGGACTGAAGTGAAGTCCGCCCTGCCTCAGAAAGCAGATATCGCTGACGTTGCTCACCAAGTCCGTTTCGTGCCAGAAGGCGACTTCACCGCGGCTTAATATTCGCGCGGCGGATGACGTCCTTCCAAAGCTGAAGTTCAGCTCCGATCAGCTGGGCGAATTCGTCGGGCGTGCTTGCTACGGGGTTATAGCCCAGTGTCATCAGTCGAGCCTTAGTCTCCGCCTCGTTGATAACGGCGACAATCTCGCGGTGAAGCAATGTGATGATTTTTTCGGGCGTGCCGGTGGGAACGAGCACCCCCACCCAGCTGTCACCTACAATATCGGGAAACCCTGCCTCAGACATCGTCGGTACCTCAGGCAAAGCTCCAGCGCGAGCTGGGCCGGTCACCGCTAGAGCCCGTAATCGGCCCTCATTGACTTGGGGGTAAACGGCCGCGAGCGAAATAAACCCGATCGGCGTATGGCCCGCGACGACCGATGCCGTGGCTGGAGCTGCGCCACCAAAGGGAACGTTTACGAGGTCGAGATTAAGAACCAACCTGAATTGCTCGCCTACTAAGTGCCCTTGGGTCCCCATCCCTCCATGCGCGAAGTTTAGGTTGCCTGTATTCGCCCGGATGTGATCGATCAATTCTCCAACCGTATGCGTGGGAATGGATGGATTGACGACGAGCACCGTAGGAGTTGTGGCGGCGAGCGTTACCGGTGCGAAATCTCGCTTCGGATCGAAGCCAGGGTTGGCAAATAGACTCGGGCTGATCACAAAAGACCCGAACACAAACAATATGGTACTGCCGTCTGGCGCTGCCCTTGCTGCCCGAGCCGTTCCCAGGTTGCCCGAGGCACCTGCGATGTTCTGAACATAGAACTGCTGCCCAAGGCGCTCGCTGAGTTTCCAAGAGATTTGTCGCGCCAGGATGTCCGCCCCGCCGCCTGGTGCAAACGGCACGATGACGTGAACGGGGCGCAAAGGATAACCCGGCTCCGCCAGCGAACCTTGTGTTGACACCAAAGTAACAAGCGCCGCCGTGCCGGCCTCCAGCAGGCTACGGCGCTTGATACCGCCTCTGTCGATCGAAGACATGAACGCAGCATTGCACAGGCGCCCCCCGTCCGCGAGCAGGAGTTTCGCATCACTCTTTCAACACAGCAGGAATCTGCCACGGTCCATCGTTTCGCGAAATTTACCTGACAGCCAGCCTAGCCTAGCTTCCTTTCGCACCAGAAAACTTCACCGCCCTGGCCCATCTTTCGGTCTCGTCGGCAATCAACCGCGCAAAGTCGGCGGGAGAACCCGAAACCGGCGTTTCACCCAGTTCGGCCATGTGAGCCTTAACGCCAGGATCGCCTAGAGCGGCATTGATCTCCGCGTTGAGCTTTTCGATGATCGTCGGAGGTGTCCCCTTCGGGGCACCAATCCCATACCACGTGGTTGGTTCGTAGCCCGGCACAAATTCGCTGACCGTCGGAACGTCCGGGAGTGCCTCTGACCGGGTCGCGGAAGTCACGGCGAGAGCCCGAAGTTGACCGGACCTGACATACGTAATCGCACCGGCCATGGAGCCGAAATAAACCTGGACCTGTCCGCCGATCAGATCCGTCAGCGCAGGTGGCGCACCGCGATAGGGCACGTGAAGCATCTTAATCCCTGCCAAGGCGTTGAATAGCTCGCCCGCGAGATGTTGCGGGCTTCCGACGCCCGCCGATGCCATGTTGACCTGATCAGGCCTTGCCTTCGCGAGTGCTATGAATTCCGCGACTGTCTTTGCGGGATACGAAGGATTGACCAGCATCACGAGAGGCCCACGCGTGATGCTTCCGACCGGCGCAATGTCGCGGATGAAGTTGTAATTTAGCTTGTCGTAAAGCGTGGCGTTGATTGCGTTGCTCGCGCTGACGAGGAGCAGCGTGTGGCCGTCCGGCGGGGCGTTTACGACCGTCTCGGTCGCGAGATTGCTGGCCGCGCCGGGGCGGTTCTCGACGATGAATGGTTGGCCGAGCCGCTCGGAAAGCCGTCGTCCGATCAGCCGCGCCGCGATGTCCGACGCCCCGCCAGCAGCATAGCCGACGATCACGCGCACTGACCGCGCCGGGTAGGTTTGCGCAGACGCGATGCCGGAGGCGCCCGGCAACACGAAGGCGCCTGCTATCATTTTTAAGAATTGGCGGCGCGGAAGCTTCATGTGCGTCCTCCGACAGTTTCGGTCGCATTGCGCGAGCCGCGCCAGCGACGCTGACGTACGAATAGCATCATCTTGTTAGTTCAGATATGATGAGGTTTGACTACAATTGATACCTGTTGGGTATGACAATGGAATTTAGAAGTTTGCGCTATTTTGCGGCGACTGCTGAAGCGGGTCACATTACACGGGCTGCCGAACGGCTAAATATGCAGCAGCCGCCACTCAGCCGACAAATCAAGGCGCTCGAGCGGGAATTAGGCGTGCAACTATTCCGGCGCAAGGCGCGCGGCGTTGAACTGACCGATGCTGGACATACGCTGCTTCAGGCCTCCCGCGACATCCTTCCAAGAGTCCAGCGCGCCATCGAGGCCACGCAACGCACCGCGCAAGGCGAACAGGGTCAGGTCCGTATCGGAGCGGCGCCGACCGCGCCGTTCAATTCTTTTGTACCGCGGGTCATCCGCGCGTTCCGGGAAGCCTTTCCCCGGGTAACGCTGACGATAGAGGAAAGCCTCAGCCACGACCTGTTCCAGCGACTGCGCGACGATCAAATCGACGTCGCCTTCTACCGTAGCGCGCCCGCTGACGGGGCGGGATTAAAGCTCGACTCGTTGTTGACGGAGCCTATGATCATGGCGGTGCCAATTGGCAATCCACTCGTCAAATCCGCCCGCCGTTCCAAACTGTCCCTCCGGGACTTTGCGGACGAGACCTTCATCGTCTATGGGCGCCGTTTAGGACCAGGGCTATACGACGCTACTGTCGCAGCCTGTCATGACGCGGGGTTCAGTCCTCGGCTTGGCCAAGAGGCGCCTCGGATCGTTTCGACATTAAATCTGGTCGCGGCAGGTCTTGGCGTTGCGATGGTGCCCGCTTCACTCCAACATATGAAGGTGGATGGTGTCCGCTATTGCCCGCTAAGTGGGCCAGTTCAGCCGAAAGCTCTTTTGGCCCTCGCATCGCGTCGCGGCGATCCCTCGGCATCCGTGCGGCAATTCCTGAAGCTGGTAGTGCGAATGGCGGCGGCTTCGTCTCGGCCGCGTTTCTAACGGTCCTTGCCCAACGATCCCAACGTCCGGATCGGGTCAAAAACGGTCCGGATGACTCCGAACCACGACTTCCGGTTCACCCTGAATAACGGACATCGTCGGACCACCTTGGTTAGCCCGTTCGTGCCAGAAGCGGAACAAGGTCTCAAACCGCCATGTTTGGGCCACTTCCTCATCGGCCGTCCCTGTGGTTCAAAGCGTTGATCTTTGGTTAGCGTTCGCTCCAAAGTGTCGGAGATTTCCCATGACTGACGGTCAGGTAAATCTCATCGTTCAGCACCTTGCGAGATTGCACTTGGCGCTCCGGGGCAGCGAAGCACATCCACCAAACGCCAAGGACATTGGATTCGATCCTGCCTCTCTAAGAACTGCATTGCTGACCGGGTTGCGTTCCGCGGGTGTCGCGATCCACCACGAGGCGGCCGGGGGAGCGAAGAGCCGTCGTGGTCCTAAACGCGAGCCCCACGCCAATTTCTCAGTTGGGTCGAAAGCGCCGTTTTGGCAGTCGGTCGGCCACTTCCGGGTTACCTTGAACAACGGACATCATTGGCCCGGCTGGTCGGGTTCGTCATTGGGGCGGGTTCATTTAGAGCGCCCCTCGTCCTCATTTCCCCGCAAGCACGCTGCTGGCGGTGGTGACGTATTTACGGCCGGCCTCCTGAGCCATGTCTACAGCCTCCAGCAGGGAGCGGCTCTCGCGCACTTTGGCCAATTTGACCAGCATGGGAAGGTTGATGCCCGCGAGCACTTCCACGTTTGGACGGCTCATGCAGGAAATCGCGAGGTTGGAGGGCGTGCCGCCGAACATGTCGGTGAGGATAGCGACACCATCCCCGCTGTCGACACGATTCACCGCTTCGATGATATCGCTTCGACACAAATCGGCGGCGTCTTCGGCCCCAATCGCGACGGCTTCAATTTGCTTTTGCGGACCCATAACATGCTCGAGCGCCGCCCTGAACTCGTCGGCAAGGCGTCCATGGGTCACAAGCACTAGACCAATCATCGGAACTCGGTCCTGAGCGAGTCGAACGGCGCCTCCGCGACCAGGACGATCGTTTTATTCGGGGTAGAGGGGCAAAAAGCGCCAGACAGAAGCGCCGCACGTAGCGGTATTGCGGCATGCGCTCAACTAACGTTGGCATGTGGTGCCGACGCTTCTAAATCGACGGTGGCCACCAGGTCTTGTGATGACGCGCCAAAAATTTGGGATCTCGCGCCAATGATAAAGCGCTGAAGCATTTATCGATGCATCAAACTGGCGCCTAAAGCGAGTAACAGGGCAGCATGATCTTAGTAAGCTTTGCTTCACAGGCCGACCGCAACTTGCATGCCGTTCATTGAGCAGGCACCCAAGCCGACCTCGAAAAGACCCGCTTTCGACCAGGCAGATGAGCATCGCCACCGGGCATATAATGTTGCCGCGCTTTGGGGCTCCCATTCGGTAAATGCCGATGCGTTGCGGCGCGGGCCGTCAGGCCTTGGCCGTTGCGCCGAAGCGAACCATATGTTGATAATGGTGTTTGCTGCGCCTTTGAATTTTGGAGAACAGGCTATGTCTAGAGTGTTCCGATTAGTTGGCGCAGTCATCATGCTGGGCTCAAGCGTCCTTTCCGTGGCGGAAGCGCGGGCAATCGAACTTACCGGCGCATGGGCGACCCACGCGGATCTATGCGGCCAGGTCTTCACAAAGCAGGATAATAGAGTCGTGTATGCAGAGTTTTCCGAGGTCTTCGGTTCAGGTCTCATCATCGATGGCGACCGGATCAGAGGAAGAACCGGGACCTGCACCATCAAATCAAGGAAGCAGGCGGGCAATAGCCTAGAGCTCTCCGCAGCTTGCGCGTCGAGCGTCATGACCCAAGATCTCCGTTTCAGCCTGAAAATTATCGACGACAACAACTTTTCCCGGTCATTTCCTGAGATTGCGGGGATGAGCCTGAACTACACGAGATGCGAGCTCTAAGCGAACGACTGTAGCCTACTCTGGAGAGCGAGTGCATTTCTGTTGATGGCACAAATCGGCGGTCAAAGGGTGGGCAAGCATGTCCGCTCTGCCCCGTATTAGAGTAGCCTTCGTGCGGCGCAAGGAAAGCGTTCCAAGGCGGACTTCGAGTAGGACCTGGCGGCAAACGATCTGTAGCGATCGACCCACAACGGACATCGGCAGACTGCCATGCTGGCAGTGGCGAAGCCGCTCCAGCCCCTGCCATGGGTCGAGATGCGCGACCAGGATGCAATGTCCAGAGCGCGGAGGATCATCATGGGCCACAGCAATTGCTGCTCGTAAGTCCACCTCAATGACGGAAGCGTAAGTCGATAATGAACCCCATCGCCGTGACCCGGCAGCTGCTTTGCGCTGCGCTCCATCCGGGCTACGCTCTTGCTTGTCAACGCGCCGCGCCAGCGCAACGGATGTCGAAGCGGACACCCCGCCGGAAAGTGACCAGGCCCATGACGCCCAACCTCGGACTTTCGTCCTCGACGCTCCGCGCCGACGCCATCGCCGGGCTCACGGCCGCTGCCGTGGTTCTGCCGAAGGCCATGGCTTATGCGACGGTTGCCGGGCTGTCCGTCAGCGTCGGGCTCTACACCGCGTTCGTTCCCTTGATCGTCTACGCGCTCATCGGGACGTCGCGCGTGCTGAGCGTCAGCTCGACGACGACGCTGGCGATCCTCACCGGTGCACAGCTCGGATTGGCGGTCCCCGACGGCGATCCCGTCAAGCTCACGGTCGCAGCCGCAACGCTGACCGCGCTGACCGGCGTGCTGCTGATCGGTGCCTCGGTCCTCCGGCTCGGATTTCTTGCGAACTTCATATCGACGCCCGTGCTCACCGGCTTCAAGGCTGGCATCGGGCTGGTCATCGTGCTCGACCAGGTGCCGAAGCTGATCGGCATTCACGTTACCAAGCGGGGCTTCTTCCATGACATCGCCAGCCTGGCGCAGCACGTGCCGGAGGCGTCGCTGATCACGGTCGCGGTTGCCGTCGCAGCGCTGGTCGCCCTGCTGGTGGCCGAACGGCTGAAGCCGCATTCGTCCGCCCCGCTGTTCGTGGTGGCGGCCGGGATTGCAGCTTCGTGGTTCTTCAGCCTGCCTGCGTCGGAGGTCGCAACCGTCGGCACCATTCCGCAAGCGCTGCCCGCTTTGACGCTGCCGAGCTTCGCCCTGGTGGGACAGCTGCTGCCCGGGGCGCTTGGCATCGCCCTGATGAGCTTTACCGAAACGATCGCCGCCGGCCGGGCTTTTGCAGCGCCGGCCGACCCCCCGATCACCGCCAACCGGGAGCTGGTGGCGACCGGCGCCGCGAACCTGGGTGGCGCCTTGTTCGGCGCGATGCCGGCCGGCGGCGGCACCTCGCAATCCGCCGTGGTTCGCGCGGTCGGCGGGCGAACGCAGACCGCCTCGCTGATCACCGCCGCAGCGGCAGCCGCGACCATGCTGGTGTTTGCGCCGTTTCTCGGGCAGCTGCCGCAGGCGGTGCTGGCAGCCGTTGTCATCGTGTACTCGGTAGGCCTGATCAGTCCCGCCGAGTTCATCGCGATTCGCAAGATCCGGACGCTAGAATTCACCTGGGCGATCGCCGCGTTTGCCGGCGTCCTTATCTTCGGGACGCTGCAGGGCATCATGGTGGCGATCGTGCTGTCGCTGATCGGACTGTCCAGCCAGGTGGTCAATTCGAAAGTCTATGTGATCGGCCGCAAGCGGGGGGCCGACGTGCTGCGGCCGCTTTCGCCGGAAAATCCCGACGACGAAACCTTCGAGGGGCTGCTGATCCTGCGACCCGAGGGCCGGCTGTTCTTTGCCAATGCACAGCAGGTGGGCGACCAGATCCGCGCACTCATTGCCGAGCAACGCCCCAGCGTGGTGGCGCTGGACCTGAGCCGCGTTCCCGACATCGAATACTCGGCCTTACAAATGCTGGTGGACGGGGAGCGACGCTTCACCGCGGACGGGGTCACGGTCTGGCTGGCGGCGGCGAACCCCAACGTGCTGGCGTGCATCCGCGCCTCGCCGCTGGCGAAGCTGGGCCGGGAGCGGCTGCTGTTCAACGCCCGCGAGGTCATCACGAAGTATCAAGATCAGGTTGCGGCTAAAGACACGCCGCAAGGCCTTGAGCGAGGTTAGTCAGTCGCCCGGATGGAGCGGAGCGCAATCCGGGGATTGTGGCGCAAGTGAGCCTATGTCAGCCGCTTTCTAAATGGAGCAACACCTGGTGAGCTTCCAGTGATCCAGCCGACCAAATTTGGGTTGATCGTCACCTGAACATGGCCAAAGCGACCTCGTCGCCAAATCTCAGGAGCGATTCCTCAATTTCACACCCTGTGGGCGCGCCGCAAGCGCGATCAATTGCTCCTGTTGAACTTGGAATCGAATATAGAGCTGTAATTTGCTGCGGTGCGAATGGTCGCTAATGGCACTTTTGAGACATGCCGATGGCCTCTGACGAAGTCCGCTGTTGAGGGAGGGCAAAGCCGACTTCCCGGTTGCCCGCCCGACCTTCTCAGTTTGACCCGCAGCGGACGTCCGATGGTTGATAGCGGTCTGACTCTCAGCCCTACAAGGTCAGGAATTTCTCAAATTTCAAATTTTTTGGGGCCTCATTGCGAGGGCTTGAGCGAGTGTTCCACCATGTAGTCGGCAATCTTCTTGCCCATGTCCACGCCGACGTCGAGCGAGTTGCGGAAATGGATCCCGCCCCAAACCCGCACATTGCACTGCTCGTCCGCCAATTCTTTGATGCTGGCAAACTGACGCTTCTTTGTTGGATCGACGAGGTCGGTGGCCGTCACCGATACGCCATGCGGGGACGGAACAACCAATTCCAGCACTCGTGCCGACACTCCGGCGACGATCGCCGCCTGTGATGGGTATTCCGGGTGCATCGGCGTTGCATTCGACGGCGTCCAGCCGGCGTCGCGCTCGGTGGCATCGTTGCCATCCATATCGCCGTTGCGTATCGCCGTGACCGGACGCCAGAAGTTGTAGGTAAACTTCGCATCCCAGTCGTTAATGAAGGTGTTCGCCATCGCCATGTTGAGCAAGGCGAAGAGCCGGGCATTCTCCGCGAGTCCCAATCCCTTGGCCGCCGAGATCTGTCGCGCCGCTTCCTGCCAGGCGGGGCTGATATTCGCCTGCGTCCAAAACTTCACGATGTCGGACTGCTCCGCTGTCCGCGCCGTATTTCGGATGCCACCTAGACTCTTCGTCTCGTTGTAATCGCGCGCATAAATCGCGCTTGTCAATTGTGGGGGCGGGCCTGGGCGGAATTGGTCGGCGCTCTTAAGCACCCAAGGCTTCGCTTGGGCATATTGGGCCATTATTGGCGGCGTGGTAGGTATCCATACTCCCGGCGTGGCAACGGGCCGGTAAGTGTCGGGGGCACTGGTGCCGTCAGCCGCGCGATCGGCCTGGACGAGCGCAGCCACCTTTTCGCCAAGCGCTATGCCCGAGGTCTTCCCTGCACCATCCGGGATCGCCTTGGTCGAGGTGGTGTAAGCCTCCTCAATCAAGGCTTTCTGACCGGGATAAAGTTGGAGCAGGAGTTGCCGGGCCGCCGACGCGGCTGCGGCTTCGGCCGATGCATCGCGCGCCAAATCCCCTGTGGCAATATAGCGGGCATATCGGCCCTGCACCGAGTTGACGGCATCGGACATCGCAACATGGACCATCGCCATGCCGCGGGTCCACGGATTGCCGGCAATATTCTCAGCCTTGAGGACCCCGATCGCTGTCTGATTCCAGTCTGTGACGGTGTCGGCATTCGCCGTGCATGTCGCGAAAGAGATCAGAATGCCGATTGCTGCGGCTGTGTGTTTCATGTCGCTCCCCGTCCGCTGTAACTCCAGTGCTCAGTTGGATGGTGAGTTGGAGCTTACCCGAGTTTGCGAGCGAGCGGGAGAAAAAGCAAAGGAGTGACCTATGTCTACTTTTATCACGAAGCGGAAGAGCCGAGCCGATCTGGCGATGTCCGCTTCCGGGGGAGGGCCGGAAGTCATGGTCAGACCGGCAAAACGACGCGAATGCCCCAAAGCGGACGAAGCCAGTTTTCCCAACCATCATTGAGGTAGGTCAACGCCCGAACCGTTTACCTCTTCTCGGGGGAGCGTTAGTCAAAAACGTTGCATTTCTGACGAGCCGCTGCCGTGTCTCCTTTCCTAGGATGGCTCGGCGCAATCACTGGGAGGTAACATATGAATCAGCCCGCTGTTGCCGCTGCCTCCACGCCGACAACGCTCCTGCGGCGGGCCGTCACCTGGTGGCTCACACAGGTAAGGCATGCGCTTCCGCCAACAATCTTCTTCTTCGTCGGCTTCAACCTGATCCTATGGACCAAACGTCTGATCCTGCAGGAGCACGGCATCGAGTACAGCGGCTTCTTCACCGCGCTAGTAGCGGCGTTACTGGTCGGAAAAGCCGTTTTGGTAACCGACAACCTACCCTTCATGCGCCGCTTCGACGGCGCGCCAATGATCCAGCCCATCTTGTTCAAGAGCGCCATATACTGGCTGTGCGTTTTGACTGTGCGGCTGGCCGAGGAACTCGTCCATTTCGTCGCCGCAGGCGGCGCTATCGCCGATTTCGGAGACCACTTCGCTGGTCAATTTCCGTTGGCGCGTTTTTTGTCAATTCAGATATGGTTGATGGTCCTGTTCCTTGCCTACGTCACGATACACGAACTTAACCAGCTCTTCGGAGACGGTGAGCTGTATCGCCTGTTCTTCCGCTGGCGCTCGTCCGAGGCCAAACTCACCCGCCGTCGGCGCATTCGCCTGCTCACACATCTCAACCGACTCACCGAAGCTAACCCAATCGAGGCGTTCAGTGACCGGACATCGCCTGTGCACACCGAGCTCGTCGCCATTCTCCACCAACTGGCTTCGCCGCCACGTCGGCCGAGCCTGACTGCGACATGACGCTGCGGAGCGGACCCGGCTTCTCCTAATGGCACCTTTGAGACATGCTCGCCTATCCTGAGAATGTCCGTTCACTTTAGACCGGAAGTCGCCGTGGTCCGGCCAAACCGACGCGAATGATGTGGTGGACGACGCCCGCTCCCGGCATCGGATGTGCCAAAGGGGTGATCGTTGAACAACGAATCACCTGAGGGGGTCGTCCACATGCATGTTAGCACCATCGGCGTTGATCTCGCCAAGAACGTATTCCAAGTTCACGGCGTGGATATTGCGGGCAAGGTCGTTATCACCCGGCAGTTGCGGCGCAAGCAGGTCTTGGACTTCTTTAGTAAGCTTCCCGCTTGCCTGTTGGTATGGAGGCCTGCGGAACCGGTCATCATTGGGCACGTGAAATCTCCAAGCTCGGTCACACCGTTCGTCTAATGCCGCCGAGCTATGTGAAGGGTTATGTCAAACGGTCGAAAAGCGATGCTGCCGACGCAGCTGCGATCTGTGAAGCCGTGACACGCCCATCGATGCGGTTCGTGCCAATCAAGTCGGCCGATCAGCAAGCCTTGCTGATGTTACATCGAACACGGGATCTTTTAGTCCGTCAGCGCACGCAGCTGGTCAATGCGCTCCGAGCCCACCTTGCCGAGTTCGGCCTCGTTGCGGCGACAGGGCGCGAAGGTCTCGCGCAGCTTGCCCACCGGCCCTTTTGAGCGCGCAATTTTTGTTCGCAAGGCTGCATAGCCTGCTGGAGTTGTTTCCATGCGGCTATAACCTTCACAGGGTTGAGCTCTCAGGAAAGTACCGAGAAGCCGCCCGATCGCTCGATCTGGCGAGGGCCTGAGAGATCTCTTACGCTCGACTTTTTATCGCTGCGGCCCAGACAGGTTCACCTCGCGTTCAGCCCGAAAAACGTTGCTGTGGAGGTTCGCGATCCATTGGCGCCCCCTGGAAGTCGCATTGAGGTAGCGGATCGCAAGCTGTATTTGCGGCGCGACATTGGTCAAGTAGAACTGGGGGAATTTATAAACGATGTCGGCGGGGGTTGCGTAGCCTAGCTTGTTGTTCAGGCCGATCTCCTCGAATTCGTAAAAGAGAGCATTGGACTTCCGCATGTAATTTGGGTCGCCTAGCTGGCCGATCAAGTCGGCTGCCCGCAATAGTAGCCCTTCCTCTTCGTTAAGATCGTCGGTGTCGGCCTTCTGTGTCGTCTCATAGGGAAAGCGGGTGTAGTCGATCGCCTTGGCAATTCTCGACGCGTCAACTCCCTCCACCGCATCGAACCGTTCAATCACAAAAAGCTTTGAGCGATCGACGTGGTATGGCGCGAGCGCGGCGTCTGAAGATCCAACGGGCAACTGAATTTTGCGGCCGCTGACGTCCGCAACATACGCGTCGTCCTCGTCGCCCTGGACGATGCCGCGGACGTAACCGATGTCATGGGTCAAGCAGGCTAAGATGAAATTTGTGTAGTCGTCTGCCGTGGTGGCTCGTGCCAACGTGCGACCAATCAAGATGTCGTGGCCCACCAGGGTCACGAGCATCGTATGTTCGATGTTGTGGTACAATGCGTCACTGTTGCCAATGCACTCCAATGCCAGCTTGGCTGCAAAGGGCAGGAGCTCTGTCAATCCAGCCTGCGAAGCTACGAATCGACCTCTAGTCTCCTGCGCCAGGAATGAACCCAGTGCTTCCGCGGTGAGTTGAGGAATTGTGATCATCTTGGCTCCTCATGCTGTGGTTACGATCGACAAGGCAGTTTGCAGCGAACATATCTCGCTTGCGCCGTGCCGATCGAAGCAATCCTATCACCAATCCTTGTATGTCGGCTCGATGCACCCGCCGCAAACCCAGGGAAATGTCCAATCGGCGATGCGTCTGGCGCTCTCGGGAAGATATCTGCTCCAGACCGAAGCCTTGATCGGACTGATTGACCGCCAGACTACGTCATAGCTTCCGGAAGCTTCGAGCTTGCCGATCATGACTGGCTTGGAGAGATGATGATTGGTGTTCATCACAACCTCGAAACCGCTTGGTGCCCTTACGCGCTGGCCGTACATGGCTTGTCGGACCGCATTGACGTCGGCGGTGCCGGCCTGGCTGACGGCCTGCGCCCACATCCGAAAGCCGATAAAGGTCGCCTCCATCGCATCATTTGTGGTCTTATCCCGCTGTCCGTTGAAATCCGCCCACATTTTGATGAACGCGTCATTTTCTGCCGACTTGACGGACTGGAAGTAGTTTCGCACTGCCATGTGGCCTGCGAGCTTGCCGAGGTCCACGCTGCGCAGCTCACGTTCGCTGACGGAGAGCGCCATGACCGGTATTTTGCTGGCGTCGATCTGTTGCTTGATCAGTTCAGCGTACAAATGCGTGTTTGATTCACCGGTAACGGTCGAGATCACCGCGGTCTTCTTTCCAGCCGCGGCAAAGGCCTTCACGCTTTCAACTATCTCGCGCCAGTCGGACTGATGCGGCGACGCATAGATCGACGTAATGTCCTCCGGGGCCACACCCTCGACCGCGAGATAGGCGCTCAAGATCTGATTGGTCTTGCGCGGATAAAGATAGTCGGTCCCGAGCAGAAACCATCGGCGAACGTTGCCGCCCTCCTTGCTCATGAGATAACGGAATGGACTGCTGGCTCGGCGCGGCACCCAAGTAGAAAATGGAGCGGGAGCTTTCTTCGCCTTCGTACTGAACGGGGTAGTAAAGCAGGCCGTTGTGTTGCTCGAAAACGGGGAGAACCGCCTTCCGGGAAAGCGAGGTCCAGCAACCGAATACCGCGGCGACCTTTTCCTTGACCAGCAGATCGCTGGCCTTCGCAGCAAACGCGCCCCAATCGGACGCGGGGTCAATGACGACCGGCTCCAGTTTCTTTCCAAGCAGCCCACCTTTCCCGTTCTGGTCCGCAATCAGCATGAGCACCGTGTCCTTAAGGACGGCTTCGCTGATCGCCATCGTACCGGTCAAGGAGTGCAAGATGCCGACCTTGATCGTGTCCTCGGCGGCGTGAGCGGTCGAAGCGACGAAGCTCACCCAGGCCGTGAACATCATCGACAGTATGACGCTAAAGGTCGGCTTCCGTTTCATAATGAAGCTCCGACCAGTTCAAAAATGCGGGTTTCTTTTGTCATGCCCTTGGCCACGACGGCATCCAGTGCTCTAAATACGAAGAGACCCTGAACTCGCCGGTATACATCTTCGCTGACCAGGATCGTTGTCCCGGTTTGCTTGTTCAGGCCCTCGAGACGGGCCGCCAAATTAACGGTGTTGCCGAGTGCCGTGTAATTCATGCGCTCGGTCGATCCGACATTGCCGACCACGGCTTCACCGACATGAATGCCGAATCTTGTAATGAACGGCTCCATGCCGTCAGCCTCGAATTCGGCGTTAAGTCGCTCACCGGCAGCCTTGGCCGCGAGCACCGCCCGGCAGGCGCGCGCAACGTGGTCAGGTTGCGGGTGTGGCGCATTCCAGAACACCATCACGGCGTCGCCAATAAACTTGTCGACGGTTCCGCCCTCGGCGAGAAACGCCTCCGTCATCGCGGAAAAGTACCGCGACGTCTGCCGCATCAGCACGTCAGGATCGGCCGACTCCGCAATGGTGGTAAAACCCTGGACGTCGGTAAATACCAGCGTGATGTCTTGCTTTGCACCGCCGAGCCTGGTCGAGATGGAATTATCAATCAAGCCGCGAACGATCTCCTTGGGGACAAAGTGCGCGAACGACCAGATCGCCCGCTGCGCCAGATTCATGGTGTTGCCGAGCGCGTGGATTTCCCTGATGTAGGACGTCACCGGCACCAGCTCGGGTTCGGACAAGGTCTGCAATTGTCGCGCCTGCGCTGTAATGTGTTGGATAGACCGGGACATCCGGCTGCCAAACATCCATACGACCGGAAGGAAGCCCGCGCCAACGAGGATCGCGAGAATGAGCCCGTTGAACTGGAGCCTGCGGACGTTCTGAACGAAGTCATCCTGGGCCGCCAGCATCAATATGCTGCCATTGTAACGTTCGCCCAGCGCGAACTTAGTCACTTTGAACAGGAAGCTTTTCCCCGTTCCGTCCTCAATATTTCCTTCGTGGTTGTCCTTGTTGTATGCACCGCGAATCACCGTGGCCAGGATTCCCGTATTAATTTCGTCGATGCTGGGCAACGACGATCGAGCCGGGTGCGTCATTGCGCTCGAAACCATATCTGAATATTCGGGGTGGGCGATGATCGATCCCGCCTGATCGAAGATCATCACCGTGCCATGTTGTCCCGGTCGCTGGGCCTGGACGAATTCGCTGAACGTATCGAGCTTGAGATCGGCCGCGATCACGCCCGGCACCTTGCCGCGCAGCGGCGCGCTGACGGTAATGACCGGCGCGCCGATACTGAAGGAAAGGTAGGGTTCTGAAACATTCGGCCGGTCTGCCTGCATCGTCGCCCAGTACCAGGAACGCTTGCGGGCGTCATAACCGTATTTCCACAGATCGATTTCATCGATCTCGTCGCCTTGCTTATCCTGGAAGATCCGCCGCAGCGGCAACTCACCTCCCGCGGTGGGGCGAATGAGGTTGATCGCAATGTCCGCATTTGCAGGCGCGCGCAAGCGCTCGCGCTGCTCTTCGGTAAGGTTGCTGATGCGCCGCACCTGCAGCCATGCGCCGTTCTCGAAGCCAGCATAGATGCTGTCCATCTGCGGCAATTCCTGCAGCGCTGCCTTGAACAGCGGAATGGCGCGGCCGGTCTCGCTTCGTTCATCTGAGTCGGCCACGCTTGAGCTGGTGGCCAGCACATGGACCAAGGACGAGATGGTAGAGAGTTCGCCTTGCAGGCGCCCCAGGACTTTGGTGCTGGTTGCGTCCATGTAGGCCGACGCGGCTTCATGGGTGGCAAAGCGCAGGGACCGAAGCTGAATAGCGATCAGCAACGCGGTCAACGCGACGATAAACGCCATCACCGCAAACGTGATGGAAGTCCGGAATGTAAGCATCTGCGTTCCGTCTAATGGCGCAGGATAGCTGCAATCCGTCCAAATAATCTTCCTGGGCAGCACCGCTTTAGCGTCACCGCAGTTTGCTCCGCTACGAGAGAGTTTGGTGGTTGTCTATGCAAAATCGGACAGCAACACCTCGCCTGGGTATATACCCGCAAAACTACGGGTTTTTGTTTCGCAGCAATCGGTTGAACCCGCCGGCAAAGCCGACTTTCCGGTTGAGCATCGGGATTCGGTGCCTCAACCATCGACCTCTCGTCCCTTGAGCGGGGCCCCAGCATCTCTTCCCGAGGCTGGGGCCGTTTCGTTTTTTTTGACAAGTAGAAAAAACCAGCCGGTTGTATTCATAATGTGGGAGCGGAGCCGCTCGTTTCCGAATTGCCTCGTCAACTTTCATTATATGCAGTTTGTGCCATCCCGATTTGTGCTGAATCGCCGGCTGGTTCTGTTGTTATTAAAGCTACTGGCCTTTTGACCTTGGGGGCGCGTTGTTCGAGAAGCGCAAGGGCTCGTTTGAAGGTCTGATTAGTATAGTCCGCTTTCAGCCTTAGGCTCAGGTAGTCCTCAGAACTTGCATCGTGCCAGGATCACGGCCGCGATCTTGTGGGTTTCCTAAAACGATCTCGAGCTGCGACATTACTGGCGCAATCGTAAGGCCCCCGCTACTGTCATAGAAGGCCACCGATGTTGACATTTTGAACGGGAGAAAATTGCGATGATGAAGCAAGTGATACCACGGCACGGAATTTTGATCGGGGCCGCGCTCATGGTGAGTGTTTCCATAATGCCCGCTGCCCGTGCCCAGAACGGCGAAGCCGAGAAGCTTCTAAAGGGAATGGCGGACTATGTTTCCGGCCAGAAAACTCTCACCGTAACTTACGACTCCGATATCGAGGTGATTACGTCAAAGTTACAGAAAATCCAGTTCACCAGCTCCGGACAGGTGCAATTGAGCCGTCCGGACAAGCTTCGTGCCACCCGAACGGGTGGTTACCGCGACGTCGAGATTGTGTTTGACGGCAAAATGCTGACCGTCAACAACAAGGACGGCAAGGACTACGCCCAGATCGAAGCCCCCGGCACTGCAGAGGAATTGATTGATGTACTGCGAGATAAGCATGGAGTGGTAGCGCCTGGTGCCGATTTGCTGCTTTCCAACGTCTTCAATGTCTTGATGACCGACGTGGTTGAGGCCGCCGTCATTGGCAAGGGCGTCATCGACGGCGTCGAATGCGACCACCTCGCATTCCGTAACGTGGAAACAGACTGGCAGATCTGGATCGAATCCGGCGCGAAGCCGATCCCGCGCAAGTACGTGATTACCAGCAAGGGCATCGGCGAAGCGCCGCAATACACCCTGCGGATCAAGGACTGGAAGACCGATGTGGCGGCCGACGCCTTCGCGTTCAAGGCGGATCCTTCCTTCAAGAAGATCGCGCTCGGCGATCTCTCCGATATCGACGAAGTCCCGCAGGGCACCACCACCAAGACAGGAGACAAGCGATGACCCGAACAACCTTATTCCGTCTGTGGTTCGCGACCGCTCTCGGCGTCGGCGCCCTTTTCTGGGGAGGTCAACTGCCCCACAATGGACAGTCATCGCTGGTGTCGTCAGCCGAAGCCAGGATCGGCCGTCCGCTGACGCCGATGAGTTACGCCGGCGTTGCCCGGCGAACCACGCGCCGGGCCATAGTCGGCGGAGCCGTAGTAGGTGGCGCCGTCGCGGCCGGAGCCTACTATGGAGCTGCGGGAGCATGCTCGCAGGTCGCGGACGCCTACGGGCGGATCGTCACGGTCTGCCAGTAAGTCGTTTCTTAACGACGAGAAGAGCCGCAGCGCTTCGGAGCGCTGCGGCTTCCTAACCAGCATTCGGCTCAGCGTTTCCGATTTTGTTGTCAGCGCTGCTGATCGCGGGTTCATGGTCGCAAGCAGTGAACCCGCCAGTGATCGGGCCGCTGAAAATTGATGTGTAAAAATGCTAGAAAGAAACATTGAAATGATCGCAAAGAAACTGTTTTTGGGTTGCGCAGGCATCGTTTTTGCGGGCCAGGCCTTTGCTCAGGTCGAACTCAAGACATACGCCGACCGCGACGGCTATCTCGACGTTCAGAAGCTGACCTGCGCTCAACTGGCGAATACGTTTCAGGAAGACGCGGATTACTTGGCTGCCTGGTATAGCGGTTGGTACAACGGCCTTGGCAAGAAGCACATGATGCAGGTCTCGCGCGCCAAAGCTCTGCAACACGAAGTCATCGTCCATTGCAAGGCCAATCCGGGCAAGAAGGTCATCGAGGCGATCGACGTCGTCTTCAAAGACTATAGAACCGACCAGGGCATCAAGATGAACAAGTGATCGGGACTCCGGTCGGGCAAGTTGCGAGGCAGGGGAGCAGATGATGCATGTTGAATGGTCTAGAGACAGAAACGGGCGATACCCTGATCGCCAATGACGTTCTTCGGCGGAGGACATCGACAAGACCTGAATGATCTGCTTGAAGTTGCTCGGTCCTTGCGCGTTGATGGATATCGTCGGATTGGAGACCATGTACCACGTCGCTGCAGCGACGTGAGGGGGGATGCGCAACTGAAGAAGAACGCAGAATACAGGCACACTTCCTCGACAAGAAAAACCTGTGCGTAAAACCCGGAGAAGGCTTTTACAAGTATCCGAAGCCGGCCTTTGCGGAGCCGGACTTTCTACGTTGAGTGTATTACAGCATCGAATGCCGAATAGTCGGCGTCTCATCGCGTCTCTTCAAAGGAAAAAGTCATGAAAAAATTGGGCATAATCGTCGCTCTGGTTGCCTTACTGGCAGGCTTAGCTAGTTTTAGTACGCCCTCACGGGCCGAGACCGGTCAAGTTGCCGTCGTGTTCACGAAAGGTGGCTTCATTGTCGGAGCTGGCGGCGGTGAGGGCGTGCTGACCTTCCGAGGCAAGCGCTATCCGTTCACCGTATCGGGCATGAGCATCGGCTTCACGATCGGAGCCTCGACAACCAAGCTGGTCGGACGGGCCGTCAATCTGAATAGCCCGGCTGCGTTTGAAGGCAGTTACAGCGCGATCGGAGCCGGCGGTGCGGTTGCGGCCGGGGCTGCAGGCGTTCAATTGCAGAATGCCAATGGCGTGATACTGCAGCTCAGCGGCCCGAAGGTCGGCGCTGAAGTGTCGGCTGCAGTGGGCGGGGTAACGGTCCGATTTAAATAGTCGCGGGCCGCATGGTGTGATGACCGATGTTGATTTTAATTCGGATGGAGTAACTACGTGAACGAGCCACCGCACCCGGCTGCGCCCCATCACCTTCCAGGTTTCATCACCGCGCCGGGTGACACCGACGTTTTGATGATCGTTATGGGCATCCTCCTGATCGGCGCCGTTCTCGGGGTCGGCAATCTCTACCTGCACTTGCACACCTTGCCGGAGCGGATGGCGCATCGAACTCACAAGCTGCAATTCGAGATTGTTGCTGTGCTCGGTCTACTGGCACTTTTTACGCACAACCATTTGTTCTGGGTGATCGGCCTGTTCCTCGCGATGATCGACTTGCCGGACTTCATCACGCCGCTACGCAGGATTGCCGGATCGGTCGAAAAGCTGGCCGGCGTTCCGGCTGGACCGGACCCAACCGAGCCGCCGGCAGAAGCTGCAGCCCACGCGGCCGGCACGAGAAGCCCCGCCGCCAAGAGTGAGGCACAGGTTCATGCTTGAGATCATCCTTTGTTCGCTCGTGACAATCTTGCCGGACTATCTCTATCGCCGCTATCGGCAAGGAAAGCGCTTCGGCCACGAAATCACGCTCTATTCGGTCTGGTTCGAGCTGAGATTTGGCATCATCGGCTGCCTGATGCTCACCGTCGCGCTGATCACGATGATCTTCTACTATCATCCGTCGACCACTTCGGCGACGTTGTACTACCGTACCGTCCCGCTCATGTCCGAAGTAGCCGGCCGGGTGGCGGAGGTTAACATCGATGTCAGCGCATCCGTCAAACAAGGCGAGGTGATTTTCAGGCTGGACAGCGCCAAACAGGAGGCGGCGCTGTTGACGGCTAAGCGCAAGATCGCCGAAGTCGATGCCGCCATGCTGTCGGCGCAGGCCGATGTTCTCAAGGCCGAAGGGCAGATCCTGCAGGCGCAGGGCGATTATCAGCAAGCGACCGATGAGCTGAACACCAAGCGGGACCTCCAGCAACGCAATCCCGGTATCGTCCCGCAGCGTGACATCGAAAAACTCACGGTGCTGCAGGCGGGCCGGCAGGGTTCGCTCGATGCCGCCAACGCTTCAAAGCAATCCGCGGCGGTCCGCGTCACGGCCCTCCTGCCCGCCGAGAAAGCCAGCGCAGAGGCAGCGCTGGCCGAAGCGCAGGTCGATCTGGACAAGACCTTCATTCGTGCAGGGTTCGACGGGCGGGTCGAGCAGTTTGGGCTGAGGCCGGGCGATATCGTCAATCCAATGATACGGACGGCCGGCGTCCTGATTCCGGACGGTGCGGGTCGGCGTGCCCTCTCGGCGGGGTTTGGGCAGATCGAGGCTCAGGTCATGAAGGTCGGAATGGTGGCCGAAGCTACCTGCATTTCCAAGCCGTGGACGATCATTCCGATGGTGGTGACCAATGTGCAGGACTACATCGCAGCCGGCCAGTTCAGGGGCGGCGAACAACTGATCGAGGCGCAGAGCACCGTGCGTCCTGGCACCATTCTCGTTTTCATGGAGCCGATCTACAAGGGCGGGCTGGAGGGCGTGACGCCCGGCAGCAGCTGTATCGCCAACGCCTACACCAGCAATCACGAATTGATTTCGTCCGGGAAACTGGGTTCATTCAAGAAATTCGCGCTGCACGTCGTTGACGCCACTGGCCTCGTGCACGCAATTCTATTGCGGATCCAGGCCGTGCTGCTGCCGATCAAGACGCTGGTGCTAAGCGGACACTAACCACATGGTCACCGCGCGCCGTTGGCCCAAGAGCAATAGTATTAGTGCGCATTGGGTGGGGAGACAGTTGCTATGTCGATGTGGAGTAGCGGTCGCACGGTAGGCAGGTCAGTCGCCGTTCTACTTTCCTTCCTTTTGGTCGGTTGCGCAACCAGACTTGGGCCAGAAGTGCTGACGCCCGTGGTGGCCTCCGGTGGTGGGAAGACCCTGCAAATTTATGTGGCGACTACGCGTGATCGCGAGGTTTCGTCAGGAAACGTCTTCACTGCGAACCGCTCCAATGTGCTCAACTTTGCAAAGTTTGCCGTCTCGGTGCCCCCTAACCACAAGCCCGGCAATATCGAAATGCCGACCGCAACTCCCGATCCAGGGAGCAGCTTTGCTGTAGTGGATCAGGCTGCACTGAGCGAAACCGATTTTCGTAAAGCCGTGGCTCCGCAAGGCAATACTCGGCGGAAAAAGCACAAAGCCTTTGTTTTCGTGCACGGATTCAACAATACCTTCCAAGAGTCGCTGTTCCGGATCGCGCAATTGCAAGCGGACATCAACATCGACGGAATTCCGATCCTGTTCGCGTGGCCATCGCAAGGTCGGGTCGGTGCTTATGAAATGGACAAGCAATCGGCAAACTATTCTCGTGATCATCTGATGGCTTTGCTAACGATGCTAAGCAGCAGTTCCGAGGTCAGCGACATTATGGTGGTAGCCCACAGCATGGGTGCCATGTTGACCGTCGAGGCTCTGCGCCAACTTCGTTTCGAAGGCAAAGACCGAGTGATTGCCCGGCTAGGCCGTGTTGTGCTGGCGGCGCCCGACATCAATGCGAAGACGTTCCGTGCTCAGGCACAAGCCATCGGTCCGCTCAAGCCACCATTGCTGGTTCTGGTTTCCAAGGATGATAGCGCGCTTCGAGTGTCCAGTTTTCTTGATGGTGGTATTGCGCGTGCGGGCGATATCGATGTTGACGATCCGGTTGTGCGAGAGGCTGCCCTGAAGGAAAGGGTTCAAGTTGTCGACATTTCGAGGCTCGCAAAACACGACGATCTGGGACATGACCGGTTCGTGAGTGTTGCCGTACTCTATTCACGATCGCACGACCAAGCCTCGCGTTATCGCAACACTTCTGGCACATTCATCTTTACAGACGACGAAGGGACATTCTTGCGGCCGATCGACATCGGAAATCAGGTCGCTGCGCAATGACCGACCTCCTGAGCCGTCATTAGAAGCCGTGAGCTACTTTCATCGGAACCTAACCTATGCAGGGTTGGGGTTGATGCACGTAGTTCAGCTTATTCTGCCATTTTGAGCTCTCGAATCGTCTCTCGGGGAGCCGTCAGGGGAGTAAGAGGATTGCCAGACCCAAACGGGTTGGCCTAGACAACGCCATAGCGACATCTCCTTGGTCAAACCTTGGTTGTCGCCGCTCGCAAGCCCTTCACGCGGACCAAGATATTGATTGGCGCCGCTATATTATTTTTGCCGGATATAGGATGCTGTTATCAGGCCGTTACAATGACGCGTTTCGGACGACCGCTTTGCGCCAGGAGCGGTCATTCGCCTCGCGTCCGCCTATGCCCTGAGCAGACCGACGTGGACATCGCAAACGCTCGAAGTCACTGGCCCGATCTTCACTGGGCCGGGGCAGTCCACCCATACGCAATCGCAGATTGGGTTCTCGCGATGATCGGAAACAACACTCCCTGGACGGGAGAGGACGAGCGCCCGTTGCTCGAACTACACGCGGGCCGATCCCATATTTCGCTTGCGGCAGCCCTCAAACGCACAAGGTCGGCGATGCCGAGGTGATCCGCTAAGCGAATATTTCGGCCAAATGATTTGCTCGGCCGTGGACGCTGGCGAGACGCTGTCAAAAATTGAGCGAATCGAGTGACGGTCGCCGCGCCAAAGCCGGACGGGCGAAAGTCGCGCCTACATCGGCTCCAGCCCCAGCCCCGCGATCAGCTCGGCCCAGATCGGCGCTTCCGTCCGGTAAAGCGTCTGGCTGGCTTCCAGTGTCATCGGGGCTTCGTCGATCGCCTGGTTCTTGAGCATCTCTCGGATCGCATCGGTCTTGCCGGCGGCGACGAACAGGTCCGACAGCTTTTGCACGATTTCGGCTGGCGTTGCGGCGGGGACGGCGCAGGCCTGGAACGTGGTGAGGCCAAAGGCGCGCGAGGTTGCGCCCTGCTCGTGGAAGGTCGCGACATCAGGCAACACGCTGATGCGGCGGCGGGACACCGCGATCGCGCGTCCCCTGCCGGTTTGCAGCACGCCGAGCGCGGCGGTGTAGCTCCCGATCCCGCCGTCGAGCGTCTGCCCCGCGAGATCGGTCCACATCGGCGCTTCGCCGCGATAGTGCACGGCCTCCATCTTGAGGCCGTACTGCTTGTTGAGTTCCGCGATCGCGATATGCGCGTAGGATCCGGCCGCATAGGTGCCGATGTTCACTTTTTCGGTCTTGCGCGCGTAGGCAATGAATTCCTCAAGATTTTTCGCGCCACACTTTTCGCTGACGATCAACGGAAGACTGCCGGTCGGCATGATGCTGACGACGACGAAATCCTTGCCTACGTCATAGCGGATGTCCTTCATCGTCACCGGGTTGGTCATGTACGTCGTCGTGTTGTTGATCATCGCGGTGTAGCCGTCGGGCGCGGACCGCTTGAGTTCCACCGCGGAGACGGCGCCGCCGCCGCCGACCTTGTTTTCGACCACCACGGTCTGTCCAACCTGCCGCGAAATGTAGTCACCATAGGTGCGTGCGAAGAGATCGGTCTGGCCGCCGGCCGCGAAGCCGACGAGCATCTTGATCGGTTTGGCCGGCCATGCCGTGTTCGCAAACCCCGGGCCCGCGGAAGCCACGGCCGCCGTCGCCGCGCCGGCCGCCATGAGCTGGCGGCGTGTGAAAACGAACGGTGCTGGCATTTTCCTCTCCACTTTTTTGTGAGCGCGTTATTGGGGCTGCAGCGTCACGGCGCAAGCGAATGTGGGGGATGCCGGTCACAGAATGAGCGCGCGTGCTTCGATACACTCCGCTCAAATGGAGGGGGTGGTCCCTTTGGCAAGGAGAGCGCAACATGACGACCGACGCAAACGAACTGTCCTTGAACGAACTCAACCACGTTTGGGCGGCAAATCTCATTCGGATTCCTTGGCCTGCCAGCGATTTACGAAGCGTCCCCCGGCCAGCTGGAGCTCACACCCAAAGACCGCTTAGCGCCATGAGCGGCCAGTCGCAAATCGAATAATAACGATGTCTGCTTTTCACTCAGAAGCGGCCAACGCCCGCCAGATTAGCGATGTCCGAAAAGTGCCATGAAGAGACATGCCGTGAGCCGTTGCTCAAACGATAAGCGCCCAACTTAGAAATCGAGCTTCCCTTGTATCGATTCTACCCCTGCCCTGGCGCAGGCTTCGTCGGCATCGCCTCCGGGCGCTCCCGAGACGCCAATCGCGCCAACCAGCGAACCGCCCGCCTCGACGACGAGTCCGCCGCCAATGACAACCACGCCCGGAAGATTGCGAATTCCCGCCTGCATCATGCCGGGCTGACTGATGGCGAACAGATTACTGGTGCTGGTGCGGAAGGTTGCCGCGGTCCACGCCTTGCCCGATGCAGTCGCAGGGGTATGAGCCCCGGCATAGCGGTCGCGCAGTATCACCTGTGTTACGCCGAAGCGGTCGACAACGGCTATCGCGACCTGGTAGCCGCGCTGCTGACAATTCGCGAGGGCGGATTGGGCTAGTTCGAGAGCGATTCCGGGGGCCAGGGATTTGTAGGTAACGAGCGAATCCTGCGCGAGGCACGGCGTCGAAGCCAGAAGAGCGAAACCTGCCAGCAGATGTACGTAACCGTTGCTGTCCATAACCGAGCCTGTTCAGCGGGCCTTAGCCGCCGCTTGATGTTGCATTTGTCGCCCTGCTGAATTATGACGTGCCCAGGGGAAGTACAGTCTCCCCTTGAGGCTTCGGTCCAAGAACTGTGCACACTCGACTTGTCGAGGCAATATGCACATGGACGAACGAATGCCACCATTTCCTCCAAACGAACGCAATCTGCAGCCCGCTTCTGGCCAGATATCAGCCGCCGTCGATTTGGCGTGCGCTGGGCTTTCTGCGGCGAGATTCAGGGGAGCCGTCATTGCGGCCACGCTTTTCCTCACGGGAGTGAACGATATGTCAAACCACGCGATGAGTTTCGAAAGCACCCAAACCGGTGTCGCGCCTGAGGGCTGGACGGCTACCCTCACAGGATCCGGCGACTCGAAATGGACGGTCGAAAGCGATGAAACGGCGCCGTCAAAGTCGAAGGTGCTCAAGCAATCCGGCCAAGCGACCTATCCGCTGCTCCTGAAGAACGACACCAGCATCAAGGACGGCTTTGTCGAGGTGAAGTTCAAGGCCATCGCCGGCTCCCAGGACCGCGCCGCCGGCATCGTCTGGCGGGCGAAAGATGCGAACAATTACTACGTGATGCGAGCCAACGCGCTTGAGGACAATGTCGTTCTCTACAAGACCGTCAACGGCGTTCGAAGCCCGCTCGACATAGTCGGCCGCAAGGGTGGTTACGGAGCGGACGTCAAGGTTCCGGCGAATACCTGGCACAGCTTACGTATTGACTTTAGAGGCTCGCGCTTCGGCGTGTCTTTCAAAGGCAAACAATTGTTCGAAGTCGAGGATTCCACGTTCACCGATGCCGGCAAGGTAGGGCTGTGGACCAAGGCCGACAGCGTCACGCTGTTTGACGAGGTAACCTACGGCGACGCCAAATAGTTTGAAGGAACAGGGCACACAGCCTCGTGATACATGACTGAGCTGCGTCTCATTCCTTCCTGTTGCGTACGCATCGCTCCGACTAAAAATAGCTTCGGGGAAATGCAGACTCCCCTTCAGACGGTTCCCGTCCAAGATCTGCGCAACGCTCGATTTGTCGAGAGAATTGCGCATGGACGACCGAAAACTCCCAATTTCTCTAACTTCTCTTTGTGGACAGACCGACGCCGACCCGGCGCCGATCGATTCCGTCCGCGAGGGCTCGCGTTTATTTCTGCAGTGCGGAGGAAATCAGCGAAGGCTTCGCCGTTGCGTTACGCGCGATGGGATTCGAAACTGAAATTCTCCTGTCAGATATTATTCCGCAGTCCGACATCCCCTCAAATCCGAAGGAGAGATAGATGGGTCCCAAACTTTGGCTCGTGGCTTCGATCTTCGCAGCCTCCCTCACGAACGCGGCGACCGCCCAGGAAATCGACTGGAAGAAGGTCGATGACACGTTCGGGAGAAAGCCCGCGGTTTCGGGTGACGTGCACCGCTACGGCTTTCCCCGCACCGATCTGACCGTGACCCTTGACGGCGTCACCATCAAACCGGCTCTGGCGCTCGGCGGCTGGATCGCGTTCAAGCCAATGCATGGGGAGGCCATGGTGATGGGCGACCTCGTGCTGCTGGAGGCCGAAATCAACCCGGTCATGCTCAAGATGATTGAAGGTGGGCTTGAGATCACCGCCGTCCACAATCACCTGCTGCGCGCCAGCCCGGCCACGTTCTACATGCATGTCGGAGGCCACGGCGATCCCGCAAAGATGGCTAGCGTCATTCGCGATGCTCTGACGGCGAGCAAGACCCCGCTCGCGACGCCTGCCGCAGCGCCTCCACCAGCGGTCGAACTCGATACGGCACAGCTAGATCAGATCATAGGTGTCAAGGGACAGGCGAATGGCGGCGTCTATCAGTTCGCCGTGTCGCGCCGTGATCCGGTGACGGAAAACGGCATGCCGTTGAGTCCAGTCGGGCCGATGGGCGTGGCGATTGCCATCGGATTTCAACCCACCGGCAGCGACAAGGCAGCCATCACCGGCGATTTCGTTCTCTCCGGTGACGAGGTGAATCCGGTGATCAGGGCATTGCGATCGAACGGCATCGACGTAACCGCCGTCCACAGCCATATGCTGGACGAACAGCCGCGGCTGTTCTTCCTTCATTTCTGGGCCAATGACGACGCGTTGAAACTTGCCCGCGGACTTCGCGCTGCACTAGACAAGACCGCCAGTACGAAGGGCTAGCAGGATTGAGGCTTGTCGACATGCCGCTGAAAACAATCGGAACCATCGCCATACCAGAAGCCGCGGGCAGCGAGTTTGACCACGCCGCCTTCGATGCGAAGAGCCGACGTGTCTTCATTGCACACACCGCGCGCAGTTGCATCGAGGTGATCGACCACGACGCCGGCAGGCATATCGCGACTCTGCCGGGATTTCCGGGCGTAGCCGGCGCTGTCGCTGATGACGGACAGATTCTGGCAACCAACCGCGGCGGCGCCAGCGTCGCCTTGCTCGATGCTGTCACGCTGGAAACCCGCGCCACCTTCAAGTCCGACGCGCGACCAAACGGCGCTGTGATCGTGGCCCGGTCCGACCTTGGGATCGCCGCCTGCATCGGCGACGACAAGGAAGCGCCGACGCTGCACGCTTACGGATTGAGTGACCACAAACAGGTATCGATCGAGCTACCGGGAAGGCCGCGCTGGTGCGTCACTGATGCCGCCTCCGAGCGGCTGTTCCTCTGCATCCGCGAGCCTTCCATGGTGCTGGTGGCCCGCCTGCCCGACCTTGGCGCGGTGACGCATTGGAAAATCCCGTCATCGGGCGCTCACGGTCTCGACATCGATCATTTCCGACAACGGCTTTATGTTGCTTGTGACGATTCAACCTTGGTCGAGATAAGCAGCACCTCGGGCGAAGCCACCAATGTCTGGCCGATCGGAGGCCCGCCCGATGTCACGTTTTTCAACCCGGCGACCGGTCTGGTTCACGTCGCCATCGGAGAACCCGGGCTTGTCGACTC
>NZ_JAFCLY010000055.1:0-56422 GCF_018130185.1 Bradyrhizobium sp. AUGA SZCCT0182
AGATCACGGCATAAGCCGTAAAGCCATTGCGCAGGGAAGGCCGGGTGTTCTCCGCTGCCCTGTATGCTCGTGTGCACTTTGTTTTGTGCAAACCGCACACGGGACCGCGGGTGCAGCGCGCATCCGGCATTCCCTGCGCCCTCTTAATGAGAGGGCGGGAAGTTTCTGGCAAAGCTCGGGCGTAATGCGTCGCGAGAACGCGAACATATGTCGACCCGTCATCCTGAGGTGCGAGCGTAGCGAGCCTCGAAGGATGAATCGGCCACAGACCGGGCCGTCGCCCTTCGAGGCGCGCAAGAGCTCACCTCACGGTGACGGATTTCAGATGAGCGGGAGCCGCACGTACCCAAAAATCGCTCAAAATCGACGCTGGCGCCGATGGTTAATCGCGTCTTAACCTCGCCGTATCTATGGTGGTTTGATCCGCTTCCGGTCGCTCCGTCCGTCCCCCCGACCGCAATTGAAAGTGCTGGCGTTTTAGACATGGCAATGACCGCCTCTTCCGGCGTGGCGCAGGGCGCCGGCAGTGTCCCCGCTGCCGGTCAGGCCGAGCGTTCGCCGTTTCTGCGGACGGCCGAGCTTCTGGCTCCCTATCAACCCGGTAAGCCATTGATCGCGTTATCGTTAGGCGAACCGCAGCATCCTGTCCCGAGCTTCGTCGGGCCGGTGCTGGCCAAACACATCGCCGATTTCGGCCGCTACCCGATCGCCAAGGGCATCGAGCCATTCCGCCGGGCGGTCGCGAACTGGCTCTCGGCCCGGTTCCAGCTGCCCCGGGCAATGGATCCCGAGAGCGAAATTCTGGTGCTGAACGGCAGCCGCGAAGGCCTGTTCTTCGCGGCGATCACGGCCGCGCGCTATGTCGGTCCCCGCAAGGGCAGGCCGGCGATCCTGATGCCGAACCCGTTCTATCCGGCCTATGGCGCCGGCGCGCGCGCCGCCAATTGCGAACCGATCTATCTGCCGACCACGCTCGCCAACGGCTTCCTGCCGGATCTCGATACGCTCGATGAAGCGACGCTGGCGCGCACTGTTGCGATGTTCATCGCCTCGCCGGCCAATCCGCAGGGGTCCGTCGCCTCGCGCGACTACTTCACCCGCTTGACGCAACTCGCCGATCGCTACGGCTTCATGATCCTGAGCGACGAGTGCTATTCGGAAATCTACACCAAACAGGCGCCGGGCAGCGTGCTCGAATGCGCAGGATCCGATTTCAGCAACGTCGTCGCGTTTCAATCGCTGTCGAAGCGCTCCAACCTGCCGGGCATGCGCGTCGGCTTCGCGGCCGGCGACAAGAAATTTCTCAGCGTCTTTCACGAACTGCGCAATGTCGCCGCCCCGCAGGTGCCTGTGCCGCTGCAGCACGTCGCGGCTGCCGCCTATAGCGACGAGGCGCATGTCGAGGAGAACCGCCGGCTCTATCGCATCAAGTTCGATCTCGCCGATCAGATCCTCGGCAATCGCTACGGCTATGTCAGGCCCGCCGGCGGCTTCTGCGTCTGGCTCGATGTGTCGGACCGTGGCGGCGACGAGGCTGCAACGGTGCAGCTCTATCGCGATGCCGGCGTGCGCGTGATCCCCGGAACCTATTTGTCGCGTCCGCAAAACGACGGCAGCAATCCTGGCGCCGGCTATATCCGCCTGGCGCTGGTATCGGACAGTGAATCAACGGCCGAGGCGTTGCACCGCCTGGTCGAAACCTTGGCTTAATCGCAGGGCCCCATGAGCATGCCAGCGATCGAACGTGTCATTCCCCTGGTCGGCCATCTGCCGGCCTCGATCCGCGACGCGCTGGCGCGGCGCCTGCGGGAGGTCGCAGGCCTGTGCCTGATCGCGATCTCCGGCGTCGCCGCCGCCGCGCTGATGACGTGGTCGGTGCAGGATCCAAGTTTGAGCCACGCGACCTCGCGTGCGATCCGCAACGTTCTCGGATATCCCGGCGCGATCGGCGCCGATCTGTTGATGCAGATTCTCGGCCTTGGGGCGATCATGCTGATCCTGCCCGTCGCGGTGTGGGGTTGGCGCATGCTGACCCATCGCACCTTCGACCGCGAAGCGTTGCGCCTGGCCTGCTGGATCCTCTGCACTATCATTGCGGCAGGCTTTGCCAGCTGCTGGCCGCATGGCGGCGCATGGCCGCTGCCGACCGGGCTTGGCGGCGTCGTCGGCGATGCGCTGGTGCGCGCGCCGGCCGTAATCTTCGGGCCCGCCGGTTTCATCTACCGGCTGGTGCTCGGCATCATCCTGTTCGCGGCGATGTGCGCCACCTTCCTGTTTGCGAGCGGCTGGGGTTCGCGTCCGCGCGACGACGAGGAGCTGACACCGATCGAGGACGATGACGCGCCGTTCGAGGAAGAGCGCGATCGCAGCTCGGTCTCGCTCGGCTGGGTCTATCATGCCCTGATGAGCGCCAAGGCCCGGCTCGGCTGGCTGATGTCCACGGCCTATCGTTCGCTGGTCGCAAGCGCGCCGCAGCCCCGCACCGCTTCCTTCGAGCGGCAGGAGCCCAGCCTCGGCGGCCGGACGGCGCCGTCGATTGCCCCGCAAGCCCAGGAAGAAGACGAGCACGAAGAAGAGGAAGAAGACGAGGAAGAGGAAGCCCCGGTCGCCCGCGCCCCGCGCAAGAAGGCGGCGCCAAAGGCATCGCCACGGAAATCCGACAAGTTCGAATTGCCGGCGGTCTCGATGCTCACGGCACCAAAAGCGTCCGATCGCCAGCCGCTCAGCAAGAGCGAACTGGAAGCCAATTCGCGCGCGCTGGAAGGCGTGCTCGGCGACTTCGGCGTCCGCGGCGAGATCGTCAAGGCCAATCCCGGCCCTGTCGTCACGCTGTACGAACTCGAGCCCGCGCCCGGCATCAAATCCTCCCGCGTCATCGGTCTCGCCGACGACATCGCCCGCTCGATGAGCGCGCTGTCGGCTCGCGTCGCCGTGGTTGCCGGCCGCAACGCCATCGGCATCGAATTGCCGAACGCGCATCGCGAAAAGGTCTATTTGCGCGAACTGCTGTCGCTGAAGGACGAGTCGCACGCCAAACTGCCGCTCTGCCTTGGCAAGAACATCGGCGGCGAATCCATCATCATCGACCTGGCGCGCACGCCGCATATGCTGATCGCCGGCACCACCGGCTCCGGCAAATCGGTCGCCATCAACACCATGATCCTCAGCCTGGTCTACCGGCTGCGGCCCGATCAGTGCCGGCTGATCATGGTCGATCCCAAAATGCTCGAACTCTCCGTCTATGACGGCATCCCGCACCTGCTGACGCCCGTCGTGACCGACCCGAAGAAGGCCGTGGTCGCGCTGAAATGGGCGGTGCGCGAGATGGAAGAGCGCTACAAGAAGATGTCCAAGCTCGGTGTCCGTAACATCGACGGCTACAACCAGCGTCTCGTCGAAGCCAAGGGCAAGGGCGAGGAGCTGACGCGCACGGTGCACACCGGCTTCGACAAGGAATCCGGCAAGGCGATCTACGAGGACGAAAAGCTCGACCTCGAACCGCTGCCCTACATCGTCATCATCGTCGACGAAATGGCCGACCTGATGATGGTCGCCGGCAAGGACATCGAAGGCGCGGTGCAGCGGCTGGCGCAGATGGCGCGCGCCGCGGGCCTGCACGTGATCCTCGCCACGCAACGTCCCTCGGTCGACGTCATCACCGGCACCATCAAGGCGAACTTCCCGACCCGCATCGCGTTTCAGGTCACGTCGAAAATCGACAGCCGCACCATTCTCGGCGAAATGGGCGCCGAGCAACTGCTCGGCCAGGGCGACATGCTCTATATGGCCGGCGGCGGACGGATCAGCCGCGTGCACGGCCCGTTTGCCTCCGACGAGGAAGTCGAGAAGGTGGTGCGCCATCTCAAGACGCAGGGCCAGCCGGAATATCTCGAGGCCGTTACGGCGGAAGAACCTGCCGAGGGCGAGGACGGCGCGGTATTCGATTCCACCGGCATGGGTGGCGACGGCGGCGGCGACCTGTTCCAGCAGGCCGTGGCGATCGTCAAGCGCGACCGCAAGGCCTCGACCTCCTACATTCAACGCCGGCTGCAAATAGGCTACAACCGCGCGGCGTCATTGATGGAGCGGATGGAACTCGAAGGCATCGTCGGCCAGGCCAACCACGCCGGCAAACGCGAAATTCTGGTCGAGGAAGAAGAAAGCGGTTTCTAGAGCGATTTCAAGCGATTGGACCCACTAACGAACTGAATTTGGCGTAATAATTCTCACGGAAAAACGATATCTCCTTTGGTCGAAAGCGCGATAAAACCACCGGCAGTGGGACGATCCGTTGAATAGAGATTCGAAATATCTGATGACACACTACTTTACCCATCGCGGCGTCCGTTACGGACTGGCGCTTGTGATCGCCATGTCCGTTGCCGGCGCAGCGACATCAGGCTTTTCGCAGAACGTTCCGGTCCCAAAGCCCGCACCCAAGGCCCGCGACGGCGGCGTGCAGATGAGCGCGCAGGATTCGCAAAAAGGTCCGGCGACGACAGGTGCGACCCAGGCGCCGTCAAAGACAGGAACGACCCAGGCGCCGCCGAACCCTGTCATCCCCGATCGAAATCGCAATGTGCCCGCCAATATTTTCGCGACCTTCGATGCCAACCAGAAGGCGCAGGCCGCCAGAGTGAGTTCGTATCTGTCGTCGCTGCAGACGCTGGTCGGAAATTTCGTCCAGGTCGGGCCGGACGGCAGCAAGACCAAGGGCGACTTCGTGATCCAGAAGCCGGGCAAGGTGCGCTTCGAATATGACGCGCCCAGCCAGATCGCGATCGTCGCCGACGGATCGTCGCTCGCTGTGCGCGACAAGAAGCTCGCGACCCAGGACATCTATCCGTTGTCGCAGACGCCGCTCCGGTTCCTGCTGTCGGACCGTATCGATCTGTTGAAGGATACCAACGTCGTCAGCGTCACCGCCGATGACGTCTTCATCAGCGTCACCATCGAGGAGAAGCAGGCGCTGATCGGCACCAGCCGGTTGATGCTGATGGTCGGCACCAAGGACGGCCAGCTCAAGCAATGGACCGTGACCGACCCGCAGGGCTACGACACCACGATAGCGGTCTATAATCTGGATACCTCCAAGAAGGTCGACCCCGGCCTGTTCAAGATCGATTTCACCAACTATTCGATGCCACCAGGCTGAACATTCTTGATTAGGGGCAAAGGACGTGCGTCATCAACCGCACGTCTTTTTCATTTCGGGCCCGCATGCGTTTTTCCCTGACAACGTGGAATATCAACTCGGTGCGCCTGCGCATCGACATCGTCGCCAAATTCCTCAAATCGGTACGGCCTGACGTCCTCTGCCTGCAGGAGACCAAATGCATCGACGATGCCTTCCCGCTGAAGCGCTTCAAACGCCTCGGCTATGAGCATGTCGCGCTGAACGGGCAGAAGGGCTATCACGGCGTCGCCATCGTCTCGAAACTGCCGTTCGAGACCAAGGATATCCGCACCTTCTGCGACAACATCGATTCGCGGCACATCTCGGTGGCGTTCGGCGAAAAAGCCCAGCTCGCAAAGCCGCTGGTGCTGCATAATTTCTACGTCCCGGCCGGCGGCGACATCCCCGACCCCGCGCTCAATCCGAAGTTCGATCACAAGCTCAAATTTCTCGACGAGATGAAAGCCTGCGAGCCGCTGCATCCGCGCGGCGACGACCGGCATATCCTGGTCGGCGACCTCAACGTGGCGCCGCATGAGAACGACGTGTGGTCGCACAAGCAGCTGCTAAAGGTGGTCTCGCACACCCCCATCGAATGCGAAAAGCTGCTGGCGGCGCAGACCCATGGCGAATGGTTCGACGTCGCGCGCGAGCGCATCCCGATGTCGGAGAAGGTCTATACGTGGTGGAGCTACCGCGCCGCCGACTGGACCGTCGGCGACCGGGGCCGCAGGCTCGATCACATCTGGGTTTCGCGCGCGCTGAAGGACGGCGTCAGCGATTTCCGCATCACCCGCGATGCCCGCGGCTGGGAGCGGCCGTCGGATCACGTGCCGGTTACGGTGACGCTGGAGGTGTGATTGGGATCAGGTAGAGAGTTTGGCGCCGGCCATCAATATGTCGCTGGCAAGCTGGCTGGTGCGGGTGGCGAGTTCGTCGCGCAGCGCCCGCGCCGCGGCAGGGTCGCTCTCGAGCACGCGCTGAAACAGGCTGCGCGACACCCGGATCACGGTGGAATTTTCGATCGCGATCGCGCTCGACGGCCGCTTCATCGCCACGATCAACGCCAGCTCACCGATCAGGGCACCGGGGCCTGCGATAATTTCAGCGCCGCCGTCCTCGACCCGGAACGCACCGCGCTGCACGATATAGCCGGCATCCGCCTCGTCGCCGGCGTTGAACAACTGGTCGCCGCGGCCGAATTCGCGCTGCTCCGAGCCGATCGCCAGCATGCGCAACGCCGTCGTCCCCAACAGGCGCAGTGTCGGGACGCGCTCAAGCAGAGCTACATCATCTTCGATCGACATACGGAACCGGTGATGCCCAGGGAGGTACGATTCGTGGGCCGAATCGTATCACGGCACCAGCTTGTAGCCACCGGCTTCCGTGACCAGGATCTCCGGATTGGCGGCATCTTTCTCGATCTTCTGCCGCAGCCTGTAGATGTGGGTTTCCAGGGTGTGGGTGGTGACACCCGAATTATAGCCCCAGACTTCCTGCAGCAGCGTCTCGCGCGACACCGGCATCTGGCCGGCCCGGTACAGGAAGCGCAGGATCGCGGTTTCCTTCTCGGTCAGCCGCACCTTCCGGGCGTTGGCGCCGGTCAGCATCTTGGAGCCGGGCCGGAAGCTGTAGGGGCCGACGGAGAACACCGCGTCCTCGCTGGCCTCGTGCTGGCGCAGTTGCGCCCGGATCCGGGCCAGCAGCACGGCGAACCGGAACGGCTTGGCGACGTAGTCATTGGCGCCGGATTCGAGGCCCAGAATAGTATCCGAATCGGTGTCGTGGCCGGTCAGCATGATGATCGGCGCCTTGAAGCCCCCCTTGCGCAGGGAGCGGACCACTTCGCGGCCGTCGGTATCGGGCAGGCCGACATCCATCAGCACCAGATCGGGGGAATTGGCCTTGGCGGCGCTGGCGCCCTTGGCGCCGGTATCGACCGCGGAGGCTTCGAACTCCTCATGCAGTGATAATTGCTCGACCAGCGTGTCGCGCAGATCGGTATCGTCATCCACGATCAGGATCTTGCGGGCATTGGCCATAGGTACGATCCTCTTGAGGCAGGCGGCGGACACAAGTGGGAGCGTCTCAAGCCGGTCTTGGTCGGTTGGTCGATGACGAAACTGGTTCGCGGGCGAACCTCGGCCATCGGGTACGGAATCAGGTAGGAGATTGTTACAATTTCACAAGGCGAACCGCAGTGTATCCCATATTCGAGGGGCTGTTGGATGAATGTCCTGTAATGGGCGTCAAATAGAGCAATTGCGGCCGGGGAGGCAACCCCAGGATTTGGACGTTTGGCATGGGAAGCACCAATTTTTCAATCACTTATGGGACAGAAGCGCGTGATCGGCCGCTCTCGGCGATCAGGGTTCACCGCGGCGCCGGCGACCCGCGCCGGGGCTGGCTGACGGCGGACGGCTGGACCGTCCCGGTGGCACTTGGTCGCGGCGGCATCCTCGCCAACAAGCGCGAAGGCGATGGCGGCACCCCGCGGGGCACCTACCGGCCACTGCAATTATGGTGGCGCGCCGACCGCCACTCGCGCCCGCCAACCTTTCTGCCGGTCCGGCCAATCCGGCCCGAGGACGGCTGGTGCGAAGACCCGAAGGACCGTCACTACAACCAGCCAATACAGCTCATGCGTGACCAGACCGGCGACCGCCTCACACGCGACGATCACCTCTATGACTTCATCGTCGAGATCGATCACAACAGCGCGCCGCGTATTGCCGGCCGCGGCAGCGCGGTGTTCCTGCATCTGGCGCGCACGAATTTTTCCGCCACAGCAGGCTGCGTTTCGATGACAAAATCTGCGATGCTGCGGTTGCTGCGGCGGATGGGGCCGCAAACCAAAATTACTATTGGATGAACTTCATTTCAGGATGCGGGGATTATGCAGGACAGACATCAGATTGCGTCTGCATCGCAGACGTTGCACGGCCATTGGCGCGCCGGCACCAAGCTTGACGCGCTCGACAACTGGCTGCGGCCACAGGACCGCATCGAGGCGTATGCGATCCAGGCCGCGATCGAAAGATTTTCGACGACCCATCTGTTCGGCTGGAAGATCGCGGCCACCAGCGAGGCCGGGCAGAAACACATCAATGTCGACGGTCCGATGGCCGGACGCATTCTCGCCGAGACCGTGATCCCTGACGGCGGCACGGCGTCGATGGCCGGCAACGAAATGCGCGTTGCCGAGCCGGAATTCGCGTTTCGCATGCGCTACGATCTACCGTCGCGATCGACGCCCTACACGATGAGCCAGGTGCTCGATGCCGTGGACACGCTGCATCCGGCGATCGAGATTCCGGATTCGCGCTTTTCGGATTTCGTCAGCGCCGGCGACGCCCAGATCATCGCCGACAACGCCTGCGCGCATCTGTTCGTGCTCGGCCCGGCCACGACGGCGGACTGGCGCGCGCGCGACCTGGTCGAGGAACGACCTGTCACCACGCTGCGCGGCCAGCAATTCATCGGTCACGGCAAGAACGTGCTCGGCGATCCCCGGCTGGCGCTGACCTGGCTCGCCAACGAATTGCGCCAGCTCGGCGTGACACTGAAGGCGGGCCGGGTCGTCACCACAGGCACCTGCCATCCGCCGCTGCCGATCCAGGCTGGCGATTTCTGCGCGGTCGATTTCGGGGTGCTCGGGAAAGTGTCGGTGGGGTTCGAGTAGACGGCTTCACACTCGGTGTCGTCCCGGCGAAGGCCGGGACCCATAACCACCGCTATGTATTGTTTACAAAGTGTATCAACTCCGACCGTGCACCACCGAGAAGCCGCGGCGTGGGTCCCGGCCTTCGCCGGGACGACAAGTCAGCGATGCCCGAAAATCGCCGAGCCGACGCGGATATGCGTGGCGCCGAACTGGATCGCGATCGCAAAATCGGCGCTCATGCCCATCGACAGACTCTTCAAGCCGTTGCGCGCGGCGATCTTTGCGGTCAGCGCAAAATGCGGCGCCGGCGCCTCATCGACCGGTGGAATGCACATCAATCCGGAAATCAGCAGGCCATACTTCTCCCGGCAGCTCGCAATGAACGCATCGGCCTCGCCGGGCGCGACGCCGGCCTTCTGCGGCTCCTCGCCGGTGTTGAGCTGGACGAACAATTCCGGCTGTTTTTTCTGGGAATTGATTTCCTTGGCTAACGCTTCGCAAATGCTCGGGCGGTCGACAGAATGAATGGCATCGAACAGCGCCACGGCCTCTTTCGCCTTGTTGGATTGCAGCGGCCCGATCAGATGCAGCGCCAGCCCCTGGTAAGCGGACATTAACCCAGGCCATTTCGCTTTGGCTTCCTGCACGCGATTCTCGCCGAATACGCGCTGTCCGGCGTCGATAATGGGCGAAATCGCCGACGCGTCGAACGTCTTGGACACCGCGATCAATTGTACCGTCGCCCGATCGCGGCGCGCTTCCTTGCAAGCGCGCGCGATGTCCTGCTCCACCGTAGCAAGTCCGCCAGGTAAAGGTTCTGTTAGCGAGCTGGTCGTCGGAGGCGTCATGTGAATTGTGGCTCGTACATTTACGGGATTTCCTTGGATTTTACCAAGTTCGGGAAGGGCTTTTTGAATCCTTCGCTTTACGCTGCCACGCGGGGTGGGGAACAAGATGTCTGCCGTTACTTTCAACCGCAACAGAGTGAAACTCAAGAAGCTTCTGGGGATCCGGACGCGGCTGGTGCTGCTGGCGTTGATCCTGGTGGCGCCCTTGATGCTGGAACGCGTCCGTTCGCTCGAACATGCCCGCTCCAAGCAAATCGCCCTTGCCACCGAAGAATTCCTCAACATCGCGCAGCATAGCGCCGATACCCAGCGCGAAGTCGTCTCCTCCGTCGAGACGATGCTGAAATCGGCGGCCTATATCCGCGCGTCCAGCGGCATCGGTCGCGGTTGCGAAATCCTGCGCGCCAGCCTGCCGAGCAACCTGCCCTGGATCCGCAGCATCATGATCGCGTCCAAGGACGGCCTCGTGCAGTGCTCGACCTTGAACATTCAGGTGGGACTGCAAATCGGCGACCGCGAATACTTCAAGAAGGCGCAGGCAAGCCGCGACTTCGTTTTCAGCGACTATCTGTTCGGCAAGACAAACGGGCGGCCGATGATGATGGCGGCCTATCCGGTGTCTGCCATCAATCCCGAGGAGGATGCCGTCGTCGTCGCCGGCATCAATATCGACTGGCTGTCGAAGATCATGACCAATCTCGGCGGGCGGCCGGGAATTTCGTCGTTGCTGGTCGACAGCGCCGGCGTCGTCCTCGCCGCGCCCACCGATCAGACCAGCATGATCGGCCGGCCGCTGGATTCGGTGCCGCTGATGTCCGCCGTGGCGGAGAAGGCCCTGAGCTCCGACGCACCGACCGGCTCGCTTTCATTCACCGCTTCCGACGGCTCGAATCGCACGATCAGTTTCTCCCGCATTTCCGGAACGCAATCCCGCCTGATCGTCAGCATCGACGAAACCAGGGTGACCGCCGCGATCAATCGCGAGATCCGCACCGCCTATCTCCAATTGGGATTCGTCTGCCTGTTCGTGCTGCTGGGCGCGCTGATCGGCGCGGAAAAACTGATCATCAACCCGATCGAGGTGATGACCGGCATGGCCAAGCGCTTCGGCGAGGGCGACCGGTCGGCGCGCGTCGCGCGCAGCAAACTGCCTGCTGAATTCATGCCGCTGGCGCGCGCCTTCAACGCCATGGCCACCCAGCTCAGCCAGCGCGAGCGCGAGCTTCTCGCCAACAACGACCGCCTCACTGTGATCGCATCGATCGATATGTTGTCGGGTCTTGCCAACCGCCGCGGGTTTCAGAGCCGTCTGGATTTCGAGTGGATGAAGGCGCAGCAATACAACAGCCAATTGTCCCTGCTGATGATCGATGTCGATCACTTCAAGCTCTATAACGACACCTATGGCCACCCCGAGGGCGACGCCTGCCTGACCAGGCTCGGCGAAACGCTGGCCGGGATCGCCGCCGACACCATGGGCTTCGCCGGCCGCTATGGCGGCGAGGAATTCTGCCTGCTGCTGCCGAACACCGATTCGCTCAAAGCACTGGCGATCGGCGAGATGGTGCGCACCGCGGTGCTGGATCTGAAAATACCGCACCACACCAGCAGCCATCACACCGTCACCGTGAGCATCGGTGTGGCCGGCACGCTGCCGCACGACGCGCTGCGCCCGGGCGACCTGATCGAAGCCGCCGACGCCGCCCTCTACGCCGCCAAGCACCGCGGCCGCAACACCGTGGTCGAGCATGGATTTGCGCGGATGGCGGATCAGGCCGGAATGGCCCTGGCGGGTTAGCCCGCCACCTGCTGCTCAGGCACGAGTTCGGCCTCGGTGACGACCCGGTTGCGGCCGGTCTTCTTGGCCTGATAGAGCGCGCGGTCGCAGCGCTCGATCAGGTCGGCCATCGATTCGCCGCCCTGAAACTGGGCCACCCCGATGGAGATGGTGATGCCGGGCAGTGCTTCGCCGGTCGAACGGCGGGAGATGTGGCATTCGGCAACCAGACGCCGGATGCGTTCGGCAATCGTGGCAGCCGTCGTCAGGCCAGCGTTCGGCAGGATGGCGATCAATTCCTCGCCGCCATATCGCGCCGGCAGATCGACGTCCCGTACGGCCTCGCGCAACACTTTCGCCATCAGGCGCAGCACCTGGTCGCCGACCCCGTGGCCGAACTCGTCGTTGAAGCGCTTGAAGTGATCGATATCGATCAGAAGCGCACTCACTGGATCATCCTGTTCCATCGCCGCGAGCTGAGCCTTGCGGAAGAACTCCTCCAGCGCCCGGCGGTTCGGCAGGCCGGTCAGCGTGTCAGTCTTGGCCCGCTCCTCGGACTTGACCAGGGAATCGCGGATCGTCGCCAGTTCGCGTGATTTCTCGACAAAGCTGACTTCGAGCTTGGTGGCGCGCGTCGTCGCCTTGGCGAGTTCGCCCATCAGGCTCTCGATCAGCTGCTTGGGATCGACGCCGGCCTCGGTGCGCTCGGTGACATCGTTGATGGCAGCCATTTGCGTGCGGTTGTCGGCGATCGCCGTGGTCAGGAACTGCTTGGCCGACGCCATCACCGAATGCAATTGCTGGGAGACTTCATAGGCCACCGCCTCGTCGGTGGCCTTCGATCCGACATAGCTCTCATAGATTTCGCGATTGGTCTGGGCGTCGAATTTGCGCTTGTTGCCGATCAGGATATCGATCGCCCGCTTGAGCACCGGCGGCGTGCCGAGCGTATAGTTGAACCAGACATGGAAATTGTTCGGCGTCGGCGGCACGCGATGCTCGGCCATTGAGCGCATGGCCGTTTCAGCGACCGACGTCGCGTACTCGAAATCGAGCTCGTCGAATCCCGCGGTCACGGCTTTGATGGCTTCCTACCGGTGAATTGGTGCTCTTTTCATAGGCAGGTTCCCACGAATTCGTTAAATGCCCCTCAACCGACCCGCCCGCAATGCGGCTCCAGACGCCCCAGGGGGCCTGTCGATCTGCGCCAACCCGTTGACCCCGCAACCGCTTTTGTGGCCTAGTCCGCCGTCTTTCAGACGGCCCCGAATCCATAAAAGCCCAGCGATTCCATGACCTCCGAACGCTATAACGCCCGTGACTCCGAGCCGCGCTGGCAACGCCAGTGGGACCAGAAGGCGATCTTCGCCTCCAAAAACGACGATTCCCGGCCGAAATATTACGTCCTCGAGATGTTTCCGTACCCGTCCGGGCGCATCCATATCGGGCATGTCCGCAACTACACGCTGGGCGACGTGCTGGCGCGCTTCATGCGCGCCAAGGGGTTCAACGTGCTGCACCCGATGGGCTGGGACGCGTTCGGGCTGCCGGCCGAGAACGCCGCGATCGAGCGCAAGGTCGCGCCCAAGGCCTGGACCTACGACAACATCGCCGCGATGAAGAAGCAGCTGCAGTCGATCGGACTGTCGCTCGACTGGAGCCGGGAATTCGCGACCTGCGACCCCAGCTATTACAAGCATCAGCAGAAGATGTTTCTCGACATGCTGCGCGCCGGTCTCGCCGAGCGCGAGAAGCGCAAGCTCAACTGGGACCCGGTCGACATGACCGTGCTCGCCAACGAGCAGGTGATCGACGGCCGCGGCTGGCGTTCCGGCGCCGTGGTCGAACAGCGCGAGATGAGCCAATGGGTCTTCAAGATCACGAAGTACTCGCAGGAACTGCTGGACGCACTGGACGGGCTGGATCGCTGGCCCGACAAGGTGCGGCTGATGCAGCGCAACTGGATCGGCCGCTCCGAGGGCCTCCTGGTGCGCTTCGCGCTGGATGCGGCAACGACGCCGGCCGGCGAGTCTGAGCTGAAGATTTTCACGACGCGCCCCGACACGCTGTTCGGCGCCAAGTTCATGGCGATCGCGGCCGACCATCCGCTGGCGATCGCGGCGGCAGCGAAGAATCCGAAGCTCGCGGAGTTCATCG
Organism: Bradyrhizobium sp. AUGA SZCCT0182; assembly: GCF_018130185.1. Taxonomy (NCBI): domain Bacteria; kingdom Pseudomonadati; phylum Pseudomonadota; class Alphaproteobacteria; order Hyphomicrobiales; family Nitrobacteraceae; genus Bradyrhizobium; species Bradyrhizobium sp. AUGA SZCCT0182. The sequence continues at coordinate 13,623 of NZ_JAFCLY010000055.1, forward strand.
CCGAGGTCAAACGCATCGGCACCGCCCAGGAAATCATCGACACCGCCGAAAAGCAGGGTTTCGACACCGGCATCCGCGCCGTGCACCCGTTCGACCCGAACTGGAAGCTGCCGGTCTACGTCGCCAACTTCGTGCTGATGGAATACGGCACCGGCGCCATCTTCGGCTGCCCCGGGCACGATCAACGCGACCTCGATTTCGTCAATAAATATGCGCTCGGCGTCACGCCCGTCGTGTGTCCGGAAGGCCAGGATCCGAAGACGTTCGTGATCACGGACGCCGCCTATGACGGTGACGGCCGCATGATCAATTCGCGCTTCCTCGATGGCATGACCATCGAGCAGGCCAAGGAAGAGGTCGCAAAGCGGCTGGAAAGCGAACTGCGCGGCAACATGCCGGTCGGCGAGCGGCAGGTGAACTTCCGCCTGCGCGACTGGGGCATTTCGCGCCAGCGCTATTGGGGTTGTCCGATCCCGGTGATCCACTGCCCGAAATGCGACGTGGTGCCGGTGCCGGACAGCGACCTGCCGGTGGTGCTGCCGGAGGATGTGACCTTCGACAAGCCCGGCAACGCGCTCGACCATCATCCGACCTGGAAGCACGTCGCCTGCCCGAGATGCGGTGGCAAAGCCCAGCGCGAAACCGACACCATGGACACCTTCGTGGATTCGTCCTGGTACTTCGCGCGCTTCACCGATCCCTGGAACGAGAACGCGCCGACCACGCCTGATGTCGTGAACCGGATGTTGCCGATCGACCAGTATATCGGCGGCGTCGAGCACGCGATCCTGCATCTGCTGTACAGCCGCTTCTTCACCCGCGCGATGAAGGCGACCGGCCATATCGGCATGGACGAGCCGTTCGCCGGCATGTTCACGCAGGGCATGGTGGTGCACGAGACTTACCAGAAGGCCGATGGCTCTTACGTCACGCCCGCCGAGGTGAAGGTCGAGACCGGCGGCAATGGCAAGCGCGCTCTTCTGCTGACGACGGGTGAAGAGGTCGCCATCGGCGCGATCGAGAAGATGTCGAAGTCGAAGAAGAACACCGTCGACCCCGACGACATCATCGCGACCTACGGCGCCGACGTCGCGCGCTGGTTCATGCTGTCGGACTCACCGCCCGATCGCGACGTGATCTGGAGCGACGAGCGCGTGCAGGGCGCCTCGCGCTTCGTGCAGCGGCTGTGGCGGCTGGTCAACGAATCGGCCGAGATCGCCAAAATGGCCCCGGCCGCCCGGCCGGCCTCGTTCGGCGACGATGCGTTGGGCCTGCGCAAGGCGGCCCATGGCGCGCTGGACAAGGTGTCGAACGGCATCGAGCGGCTGCATTTCAACGTCTGCCTCGCCCATATCCGCGAATTCACCAATGCGCTGGCCGAGGTGCTGGGGCGCGAGGGGCAGCCAGCGCCTGACCTGAGTCCAGATCTTTCTTGGTCGGTCCGGGAGGCCGCGGTCATCCTTGTTCAACTGTTCGCGCCCATGATGCCCCATCTGGCCGAGGAGTGCTGGACGGTATTGGGGCAATCCGGGCTGATTTCGGAAGCCGATTGGCCCCAAATCGAACGCGATTTGCTGGTTGAAGACACGGTGACGCTGGTGGTTCAGGTCAATGGCAAAAAACGGGGTGATGTAACCGTGCCACGGGGCGCCCAAAATCCGGAAATTGAGGCTGCCGTTCTGGCCCTTGATGCGGTAAAACTCGCCTTGGGTGGCAAGGCCGTCCGCAAGGTGATTGTTGTTCCCATGAGGATCGTGAATGTCGTTGGCTAGGACCCGGATCGCCGCTCGGCTGCTGGCCGTTGTCGCTCTGGCGGCGCTGACGGCCGGCTGTTTTCAGCCGATGTATGCCGAACGCGCCGACGGCTCGCCCGGCCTGCGCGAAAAGCTGATGGGCGTGGAAATCCCGCCCGTCGACAAGAACAACGCCTCCCGCGAGGCCCGCATCCAGGTCGAAATCCGCAACCAGCTGGCGTTCAAGCTTTATGGCAATGCGACCGGCATGCCGCCGACCCATCGGCTGGTGCTGCGGTTCTCCACCACCCGCTCGTCGCTGATGCTCGATCCGACCACAGCGCTGCCCTCGAGCGAGAATTACGGCATCGATGCGCAGTACAATCTGATCGATCTGGCGACGAACAAATCTGTCATGACCGGCACGACCTTCTCCCGCGTGTCCTATGACATCCCGGGCCAGATGCAGCGTTTCGCCCGCGCCCGCGCCTTCCGCGACGCCGAGGATCGCTCCGCCAATGAGATCGCCGAGAACATCCAGACACGGCTGGCGTCGTTCTTCGTCGCTGGAAGCTAAGAGCCCGTCATTCCGGTTCGCGCGTTAGCGCGAACCCGGAATCCAGAGATTATTCGATCGAGATTCCGGGTCCACGCGAAGACGCGTGTCCCGGAATGACAAGGTTGGTATGGTCGCGCTTCGCGGAAAAGAAATCGACGCCTTTCTCGCCCGGCCTGATTCCGCCCGTCCCATCATTCTGCTGTACGGCCCGGACGCCGGCCTGGTGCGTGAACGCGCCGACGCATTGCTGGCGTCCGCCGTCGACGATCCCAACGATCCGTTCTCAATGGTGCGGCTGGACGGCGACGAGCTGTCGGCCGAGCCGTCGCGGCTGGTCGATGAAGCGATGACGGTGCCGCTGTTCGGCGGCCGCCGCGCCATCCGCGTGCGCGCCGGCTCGCGCAGTTTTGCTGGCGGTATCGACACGCTGGCGGAGATGCCGCTCAAGGATTGCCGCATCGTGATCGAGGCCGGCGAACTCCGGCCGGAATCGCCGCTGCGCAAGGCCTGCGAGCGCGCCAAGACCGCGGTCGCGATCGCCTGCTATCCCGACACCGAACGCGACCTCGCCAAGTTGATTGACGACGAGTTGCGGCCCTCCAACCTGCGCATCGCGCCCGACGCCCGCGCCGTGTTGACCGCACTGCTCGGCGGCGACCGGCAAGCCTCGCGCAACGAATTGCGCAAGCTCGCGCTCTACGCCCACGGCCAGGGCGAGGTGTCGATCGACGACGTGATGGCGGTTGTCGCTGACGCATCCGAGCTGAAGCTCGACCCGATCGTCGACGGCGCGTTTGCGGGAAAGCCTGATCTGGTCGAAAGCGAATTCGCCAAAGCGATGATCGCCGGCACCTATCCCGGCGTGATCATTTCGGCAGCCCAACGCCAGGCCGCATGGCTGCACAAATCGGCGCTTGCGGTGGCCGAGGGCACGCCGGTCTCGACGTTGCTGGAGAGCGGGTATCCGCGGCTGCATTTTTCGCGCAAGGGCGCAGTTGAAGTCGCGTTGCGGAATTTCAGCGCCGCGCGGCTGGTCGCGATTATCGACCAGCTCGCGACCGCCGCATTCGACATGCGCAAACAGGCCACGCTGGCAGCCGCGATCGCGCAACGCACGCTGCTGTCGATCGCGGCGAACGCGAAACGGCGGGGATGAGTGCTCTTCGTCGTCCCTGCGAACGCAGGGACCCATACGCCGCGGCCGGCGTTATTGGAAAAGGAAGCCAACGACCAGCGGGTAAAATAATGACCGCTGGTGGTTATGGGTCCCCCGATGCGCAATTGCGCATCTGAGCTCAAGGCCGGGACGCCGAAAATAAATTCGAGCGCTCCGTTCAACCGCCCTTCGCCAGCCGCCGCATCACTTCGTCGAGCTGCTCGAGGTTGCGGTAGCTGATCTGGACGCTGCCGCCGGGATCGCGGTGATTGACGGTGACGGCCAGCCCTAGCGCGTCGCTGACGCGTTTCTCCAACGCTATCGTATCGGGGTCCTTGGTCTTGCCGCCGCTGCGGGCCTTCTGCGGCTTGCGCTCCGGCACGCCTTCTTCATGCGCCAGCGCTTCGGCCTGGCGGACGTTGAGGCCTTCGGCGACGATGCGCTTTGCGGAGGCAAGCGGATCCGGCACGCCGATCAGCGCGCGGGCGTGGCCGGCGGACAATTCGCCGTTGGCGATGAGGGCCTGCACTTCCGCCGGCAGCTTCGTCAGCCGCATCATGTTGGCGACATGGCTGCGGCTCTTGCCGACCTCCTTGGCGATCTCTTCCTGGCTGCGTTTGAATTCTTCCGCGAGCGCGTGATAGCCCTGCGCCTCTTCCATCGCATTGAGGTCTTCGCGCTGCACGTTCTCGATGATCATGATCTCGAGCGCGTCGCTGTCGCTGACCTCGATCGGCACGATCGGCACTTCATGCAGGCCGGCCAGTTGCGAGGCGCGCCAGCGGCGTTCGCCGGCGATGATCTCGTAGCGATCAGCAACGCCCTTCACCGGACGCACCACGATCGGCTGGATCACGCCATGCTGCTTGACCGAAGCAGCGAGCTCGCCGAGTTCGGCATCGGCAAACGTCCGGCGCGGGTTGCGCGGATTTGCCTTTAGAAATTCGATCGGCACCTTGCGCTGATTGCGCGGGCGCTCGACGTGCGCGGCCTCACCGCCGACATCGCCGATCAGACTTGCAAGACCGCGGCCCAGTCGCGAACGCGCTTCGTCGGCCATCGCCAGCTCCCTTGGATTCACGCAACTTACTCCGAAATTAGAAACTGTGTTTCTTGTAGGATGGGTAGAGCGCAGCGAAACCCATCATCTTGATCGCGTATGTGGCGGTGGGTTTCGCTGCGCTCTACCCACCCTACGATTTCGCGCTAATGCGTTCGCAGCTCACGCTCGCGCTGGATCACCTCGGTTGCGAGTTTCAGATACGCATCGCTGCCGACGCATTTGAGATCGTAAACCAAGACCGGCTTGCCATAGGACGGCGCCTCGGAGATGCGCACGTTGCGCGGGATCATGGTGTTGTAGACCTTGGCGCCCATGAACTGCCGGACGTCGGCGACGACCTGGTTCGACAAATTGTTGCGCGAGTCGAACATGGTCAGCACGATGCCGTGGATCGACAGGGTAGGATTCAACGTCGAGCGCACCTGCTCCACGGTCTGCAACAATTGCGACAGACCTTCGAGCGCGAAGAACTCGCATTGCAGCGGCACCAGGATCGCGTCGGATGCCGCCATCGCATTGACGGTGAGGAGGTTGAGCGACGGCGGGCAGTCGATCAGCACATAGGTGTAATCGGAGTCGGGCGCCGCGTTGCTGTTCAGCGCCGCGATGGCGTCGCGCAGCCGGAAGGCGCGGCCGGGCGTCGATCCCAGCTCCAATTCGAGACCCGACAAGTCCATGGTGGAAGCCGCGATATGCAGACGCGGCACGGCGGTTACAACGACAGCTTCGCGCAGCGGGGCTTCACCGATCAGCACATCGTAGGTTGAACAGTTGCGGTTGCGGCGATCGATGCCGAGACCGGTGGAGGCGTTGCCCTGGGGGTCGAGGTCGACGATCAACACGCGCTCGCCAATCGCAGCGAGTGCGGTGCCAAGATTGATCGCGGTGGTAGTCTTGCCGACGCCACCCTTCTGGTTGGCGAGCGACAATATGCGCGGATGGCCCGCCGGTGTAGCCGCTTTATCTTCTTGATATATTTGATCAATCACGGTCATACTCGGTGCCCATCGCGGAAGTTTTGCGTCGCTCGATGCGGTCGAGTTCGACGATCCAGCCTTGTCCGCCCGTGCGGCTGGAATGAAGTTGCGGCCTAATATTCCAATATTTAGTGGCTTCGGTCAATTCAGCCTCTACATCTTGGCCCTTTAGAAATAACGCTTTTGCGCCCTTTCCTACCAGCGGTTCCGCGAAACCGATGAGCTGATGTAACGGAGCCAGCGCCCGCGCAGTGACGCAATCGACAGGGCCGGCGATTCTATCCACGATATCCCCGATGTCAGCGAGATGCACGGTCCCGGCCGCCGAGGTCACACGAATTGCTTCGCGCAGGAACGCGGCTTTCTTGGCGTTGCGTTCGACCAGCTGAATATTGGCGCCCGGCGTCTCGGCCAAAGCGCAGGCGAGGACCACACCCGGAAAGCCGCCGCCGCTGCCGAGATCGACCCACCTCGTTGCAGTGGGAACCAAGCTCAGGAGCTGTAGCGAGTCGGCGATATGGCGAGTCCAGAGATGTGGAAGTGTCGATGGCGCCACCAGGTTTGTTTTGGCCTGCCATTCCCGGAGCAGATCGACATAGCGATCCAGCCGCGCCTCTGTTTCACGTGAAACGGGGGTGAGGGCGAGGGCGGCGGCTTTGTCGGAGGTTGGGACCATGAATTTTACTTGCTCGGCATCTTATCGATTCGCTCGAAGGCCGCCGCTGCTGAGGCTGTCATTGCGAGCGAAGCGAAGCAATCCATCGCGCAGCATAACGGACAGGTGGATTGCGTCCGCCTTCGCTCATGAGCTACGGCGGACAGGTCGCCGCCTGCCCCCTCTGGACTGTGGGCCTCCCCGTTTCACGTGAAACGTTTTAAGCCGTCACCTTCGAAGTCTTTCGCCGGGCTTCACGCCGCAGATATGCCGCCAGGATACCGAGCGCGGCCGGAGTCAAACCATCCAGCCGCCCCGCCTGCCCCACGGTTCGCGGCCGCGCCGCCTCAAGCTTTGAGCGCGCCTCATTGGAGAGGCCGGGCACGTCAGAATAATCGATGTCGGTCAGAACCATGCCCTCATCGCGCCTGAAGGCGTCGACGTCAGCGGTCTGGCGCTTCAGATAGACGTCATATTTGGCATCGATCTCGAGGTGGACGGCGATCGATGGGTCAATGGCGGATAGCTCGGGCCAGATGCCTTGCAGGGCGGACCATTCGACCTCCGGGTAGGCCAATAGCTCAAACGCCGAGCGACGATGGCCATCCCGGTTCAGCGCCAGGCCGTGCTTGCCGGCTTCGTTGGGCGTGATCGTCAAAGACTTCGCCAGCGACTTCGCGGCTTCGAGCGCGCCCATCTTGGTGCCGTGGCGCTGCGAACGCACCTGCCCTACGCAACCCAAGGCGATCCCCTTGTCGGTCAGCCGCTGGTCGGCATTGTCGGCTCGCAGGGTCAGGCGATATTCCGCCCGCGAGGTGAACATTCGATACGGCTCAGTGATGCCGCGGGTCACGAGATCATCGATCATCACGCCGAGATAGCCGTCGGCACGGTCGAAAACGATCGCCTCGCCGCCGCTGGCGGACAGTGCCGCATTCAGCCCCGCAACAATTCCCTGTGCCGCAGCCTCTTCATAGCCGGTGGTGCCGTTGATCTGCCCGGCCAGGAACAGTCCCGGCAGCCGCTTGGCCTGCAGCGTCGGCTCCAACTCCCGGGGATCGACATGGTCGTACTCGATCGCATAGCCCGGGCGGACCATCTTGACCTGTTCGAGACCAGGAATGGTCGAGAGGATCGCGAGCTGCACCTCCTCCGGAAGCGAAGTCGAGATGCCGTTGGGATAGACGGTGGAGTCTTCCAGGCCTTCCGGCTCCAGGAAGATCTGATGGCCGTCGCGATCGCCAAAGCGGACGATCTTGTCTTCGATCGAGGGGCAATAGCGCGGACCGCTGCTCTTGATCTGACCGGAATACATCGGCGAGCGATGTACATTGGCCCGGATCACGTCATGGGTCGCCGGCGTGGTGCGGGTGATCCCACACTGGATCTGTGGGGTCGTAATGCGGTCGGTCATGACCGAGAACGGCTCCGGCGGATCGTCGCCGGGCTGCATTTCGACCGCGGACCAGTCGATAGTCGTGCCATCCAGCCGCGGCGGCGTCCCTGTCTTGAGACGGCCGAGCGTAAACCCAGCACGCTCGAAGGAAGTCGAAAGCCCCATCGCCGGAGCCTCGCCGACCCGCCCCGCAGGCCAGTTCTTTTCGCCGAGATGGATCAGACCACGGAGGAAGGTCCCAGTGGTGATGACGACGGCACCACAGCCAAGTTCGCGGCCGTCGCCGAGACGAATGCCGGTGACACGCCCGCTCGAAACAATCAGCTCATCCGCCTCGCCTTCGACCACACTCAGATTGGCGGTCTCGATGATCGCCGCCTGCATCGCGGCCGCATAGAGTTTGCGGTCGGCCTGGGCCCGCGGTCCGCGAACGGCAGGACCCTTGCGACGGTTCAGCATCCGAAACTGGATGCCGCCAGCATCGGCGACCCGGCCCATCAGACCATCGAGGGCATCGACTTCACGGACGAGATGACCCTTGCCCAGACCACCGATGGCGGGATTGCAGGACATCGCGCCGACGGTCGCAAAGCTGTGGGTGACCAGCGCTGTCTTCGCGCCCATCCGGGCTGCCGCGCTCGCGGCCTCGCAGCCGGCATGGCCGCCGCCGATGACGATAACGTCGAAGGAATCTGAGCGCGAAATCATGGCGGACTTCTATCGCGGAGTCAGAAATCGCGGAAGCGGGAAGTTGCGGGAAATTGAAAGGAATGGATCTGTTTCACGTGAAACAGCGGGTTCCACCAGCGCCTCGGGAACTGTTTCACGTGAAACACGCCAGACATGAAATGAATTAAAAACTAAAAGAAAGAAATATTACTTCCCTACACAGAATTCCCGGAAGATCACGTCGAGTATGTCCTCGACATCGACGCGCCCCAGCAGCCGCCCAAGGGAGTGCGCGGCGACGCGAAGTTCCTCGGCCGCCAGTTCCTCGCCCTCTCCGACCACCTCAATGCTGCGCCGCAACGAAGTCGCCGTCTGCTGCAGCAACTGCCGCTGCCGGGTCCGGCTGATCAACCCGCCTTCGCTGGCGCCGAAATAATCCTGGGCGAACTGGACCAAGGCCGCGATCAGCTCGGGAAGCCCGTCCCCGCTCCTGGCCGAAATCGCAAACTCGCCTCGTCCCGGTACCTCGGCCAATGGCCGAGCGGCCGGATCCAGGTCGATCTTGTTGCGCACGCGCCAGACCGGCGCGGTGCCTGCGTGATCAATTCTCGCGTCCTCCCCGTCGGCAAGCCACAGCACCAGATCGGCTTCCGCGGCACGAGCCCGCGCGCGACGCACACCCTCCTGCTCCACCGGATCGTCGGTCTCGCGAATACCGGCGGTGTCGATGACGGTCACCGGATAACCGTCGAGATCGAGCTGCACCTCGATGACGTCACGCGTGGTGCCGGCGTGCGGCGATACGATCGCCACCTCGCGCCGCGTCAGCTGATTCATCAAGGTCGATTTGCCGACATTCGGGGGACCCGCGATAGCCACCACCAGGCCATCGCGCAGCCGTTCACTTTGGCCCTGTGCCGCAAGGACTTCTTCGATTTCGATTAAGAGCGTTTTGATTCTCGCCAGCGCCGGCGCAATCAATTCCGCTGGCACATCGCCCTCATCCGAAAAATCGATGCCGGCTTCGATCAGCGCTGATGCCTCGATGATGCGCGCACGCCAGTCGCGTGCCTTGTCGCCGAGCAGGCCCTTGAGCTGGCGCAGCGCCTGGCGCCGTTGCCGGTCGGTATCGGCGTGAATGAGATCATCCAGACCTTCGGCCTCGGTCAGATCGAGCTTGCCGTTCTCGAACGCGCGCCGCGTGAATTCGCCGGGCTCGGCGGCCCGCATATTTTCCAAAGCGGCCAGCGCCGCGAAGATCGCGGCCAGCACCGCCCGCCCACCATGGACCTGGAACTCGGCGACGTCCTCGCCGGTGGCGCTCGCTGGTCCCGGGAACCAGAGCACCATCGAATCGTCCAATGGCAGACCGCTGGCGTCCTGGAGAAGCATCCGGGTCGCTGCCCGCGCCGGCGGGATTTTGCCCCCCAGCGCCATTAGCGCCGGACCGGCCCCCGGCCCCGATACCCGCACAATCGCGATTGCACTGGGCGCGCGGCCCGACGACAGCGCAAAAATGGTCTGATCCCGCGGATGCATCGCCTATTTGTGCAGGAGTGCTTGAAAAGGCAACGCAATTTGAGCTGCGGGTCGACATCCCGATCAGAAGGGGAAACGCCCTCCCGAGAGCCAATTTGCTGCAGCATTTGTGCAGCAAATTTGCTGCGAAAACCGATGGCTTGGCTGGGTTTCGTGGCCTGTCCTTATCTAAACCGAGCAATATCAGATACTTAATCGAAAGTCGGCTCCGATGCGCCTCCCCGGCCATGCTGCACCTTTGCTGCAGCAATTGCTGCAACATGGGCGACCAACGAAAGGGGCGCCCCGTCTGCACGAGGCGCCCTTCCCCAAAACCTCGCCTGACGGATCAGGTGTTCATGGAATCGAAGAATTCCGAGTTGTTCTTGGTGTTGCGGAGCTTGTCGAGCAGGAAGTCGATCGCGTCCATGGTGCCCATCGGATTGAGGATACGGCGCAGCACGTACATTTTCTTGAGGAGCTGCGGATCGGTGATGAGCTCTTCCTTGCGGGTGCCGGAGCGCGAGATGTCGATCGCCGGGAAAGTCCGCTTGTCCGAGACCTTGCGGTCCAGGATCAGTTCGGAGTTACCGGTTCCCTTGAACTCTTCGAAGATGACTTCGTCCATTCGGCTGCCGGTATCGACCAGCGCGGTCGCGATGATGGTGAGCGAACCGCCCTCCTCGATGTTACGGGCGGCACCGAAGAAGCGCTTCGGCCGCTGCAGCGCATTGGCGTCGACACCGCCGGTCAGCACCTTGCCGGATGACGGCACCACGGTGTTGTAGGCGCGGCCCAAACGCGTGATCGAATCGAGCAGGATCACGACGTCGCGGCCGTGTTCAACCAGCCGCTTGGCCTTTTCGATCACCATCTCGGCGACCTGGACGTGACGCACCGCCGGTTCGTCGAAGGTCGACGAGACGACTTCGCCCTTCACCGAACGCTGCATGTCCGTGACTTCTTCCGGACGCTCGTCGATCAGAAGCACGATCAGATAGCATTCAGGATGATTGGCGGTGATCGAGTGCGCGATGTTCTGCATCAGCACCGTCTTGCCGGTGCGTGGCGGCGCCACGATCAGGGCGCGCTGGCCTTTACCGATCGGGGCGACGATGTCGATAACCCTTGCAGAAAGGTCTTTTCGCGTCGGGTCTTCAAGTTCGAGGCGGAAGCGCTGGTCCGGAAACAGCGGCGTCAGATTGTCGAAATTGACCTTGTGCTTGGATTTTTCCGGGTCTTCGAAATTGAGCGTGTTGACCTTGAGCAGCGCGAAATAGCGTTCGCCTTCTTTCGGGCTGCGGATATGGCCCTCGATGGTGTCGCCAGTGCGAAGCCCGAAGCGGCGGATCTGCGAGGGCGAGACGTAGATATCGTCCGGGCCCGGCAGGTAATTCGCGTCAGGCGAGCGCAGGAAGCCGAAGCCGTCGGAGAGAACCTCAACGACACCCTCGCCGATAATGTCGGTTTCCTGGATCGCGAGCTGCTTGAGGATGGCGAACATCAGCTCCTGCTTGCGCATGGTGCTGGCATTTTCGACCCCGTTCTCTTCCGCGAACGAGACGAGCTCGGCCGGCGTTTTTGCTTTGAGGTCTTGGAGTTTCATTTCCCGCATTGGGGTGGTCCTGTGGAGAATAACTGGAGGAGGGGTGCGAGGGGCTTCGAACGAAAAGCGGACACGAAAAACGGAAGGTCCGCAGGTCTAAGCGAGGAAAGTGCCGGTAAGGCTTCAAACCTGATGCGGTGGCCGGCTCAACGAGGAGACCGGGACACAACCACATCCGCCTGCGTGGGGTGGGATTTGGCTAATATAGAAAATCGCCCGCCGCTTCGCAAGCAGGCCTGAAGTACTCCTCGCGCCAAAAAGGCCGCCTAGAACGGCCTAACCACGACCAGAATAACGATCCCGATCATCAGAACAGTAGGTACCTCGTTGATAATACGATAGAATTTCTGGCTTCGCATATTCTTGTCGGCGGCGAAATCCTTCACCCAGCGCGAAAAAAAGCCGTGGACGCCGGACAGCGCGATCACCAGTGCGAACTTGGCGTGAAACCAGCCGGACACGTACCAATGGCCGCTCCAGGCCAGATACAGCCCGGCCAGCCAGGTGACCATCATCGCCGGGTTGATGATCGCCTTCAGCAGCCGGCGTTCCATCACCTTGAAGGTTTCGGATTGCTTCGATCCGACCTCGGCATCGCAATGATAGACGAACAGCCGCGGCAGATAGAGCATGCCGGCCATCCAGGAGATGACCGCAATCACATGCAGTGCCTTGATCCACGGGTAGGCCGTGATCGTGATCCACTCGTACATCGCGCGTCGCCTCGTCCTCATCGCCGCTTGGAACGTTCAGACGCTCTCAGCATTGCCTGAAAAGCTTTCGCCAGCGGCGGGACGGAGACATATCCTCAATGCACCGCTTCTCTAACTAATATTTTTAGAATCTTAGGTTTGAGTCTAAGTAGCGGTGAATTGGACTCACAACAAACTGTCCCGCAGTTCTCCCGGCTTGTTCACATCCATCCACATTTCGGCGAGACAATCTGGTCGCTCGAATAATGCGCCTTGCATCAAACGCTTGCGTTGGTTTGCCCGGAGCTTATGCAGAGACAAATCCACAAATTCTCACTATCGTTCGGATTGGGGATCTGACTTATCCTTTTGGGAGCCCTGTGTAGAAAAAGCCGGGTTATCCCCGAGAGGGCGATCCAGGGCCAAATCTCTGGGCTAAGGTCCACAAGGATTCACAGGATACACAGGGGTTTTGGTGCCCACGACCGGCAATTATTTTCACCTCCATCTGGTCTCCGATTCGACCGGTGAGACACTGATCACCGTGGCGCGCGCGGTGGCCGCGCAGTACGCCAACGTCACCGCGGTCGAACATGTCTATCCCTTGGTGCGCAGCCAGAAGCAGCTCGACCGTGTGCTCGATGAGATCGAGGAGGCGCCGGGCATCGTGCTTTTCACGCTGCTGGAAAAGGATCTGGTTGGCCGGCTCGAGACCAAGTGCAAGGACATCAACATCCCGAGCCTGTCGATCATCGGGCCGGTGATGCAATTATTCGAAGCCTATCTCGGTGCGGCCACCACGGGGCGCGTCGGCGCCCAGCACGTTCTCAATGCGGAATATTTCAAGCGCATCGACGCGCTGAACTACACGATGATCCATGACGACGGCCAGCATGTGGAAGGCCTCGAAGATGCCGACATCGTCCTGGTCGGTGTATCCCGTACATCCAAGACGCCGACCTCGATCTATCTCGCCAACCGCGGCATCCGCACCGCGAATGTCCCGCTGGTGCCGGGCATTCCGGCGCCGCATCAGCTGGAGACGCTGAAGAAGCCGCTGGTGGTCAGCCTCCATGCGACGCCGGAGCGCCTGATTCAGGTACGGCAAAACCGGCTCCTGAGCATGGGCGCCGATTCCGGCAACGACGATTATATCGATCGCCAATCCGTCACCGATGAAGTGGCATATGCGCGGCGGCTCAGCGCCAAGTTCGGCTGGGCGCAGCTCGACGTGACGCGGCGGTCGATCGAGGAAACTGCGGCCGCTATTTTGAAACTTTTCACCGACCGGCAGCGGCAACGGCTTCCGGAATGACGCGGCTACCATGAGCATCTGGCTTGGAAAAGACCCGCTAGTCCTGGCTTCGCAGAGCCGCGCGCGGCAGATGCTGCTGGCCAACGCCGGCATCGCCTTTGAAGCTGTTCCGGCCGATATCGATGAGCGCGCCGTGCAAAAGGAGTCTGGGCTTTCGGCACCCGGCGAAATCGCCAAGTTGCTGGCGCGAGAAAAGGCGCTGTGGGTTTCGCGGCAAAAACCCGGCCGCTACGTTGTTGGCGCCGACCAGACCCTGGCGCTTGGAGACCGGTTGTTCAGCAAGCCTGCCGGGCGTGCCGCAGCAGCGGAGCAATTGGGTTTGCTCGCCGGCAAGCGCCACGAATTGCACTCGGCATTTGCCGTTGCCCGCGACGGCAAGATACTGTCCGCAGATATTAGCGTTGCACACATGACCATGCGATCTCTCAACAAGGACGAAATCGAGGCCTATCTGGACCAGGCGGGAGACGCGGTAACGACCAGCGTCGGCGCCTATCAGCTGGAAGGGCTCGGCGTGCATCTGTTCGAACGGATCGAAGGCGATCATTTTACCATCCTCGGCCTGCCGTTGCTGCCGCTGCTCGCACTTTTGCGCAGCGAGCGACTGCTTGGTGTCTGAACTCTCAAACAACGGCGATCTGAATGCTGATCCTTGGACTGACCGGTTCGATCGGAATGGGAAAATCCACCACCGCAAAACTGTTCGCGGAGGCGGGGGTTCCCGTGTACGACGCCGATGCGGAGGTGCACAAAATCTATGAGGGTGAGGCTGCGCCGGCGATCGAAGCGGCGTTTCCCGGCACCACCGTGGACGGCAAGGTCGATCGCGCGCTGCTCTCCGTCCAGGTGGTGCACGATCCCGATGCCATGAAGCAGCTTGAGCAGATCGTTCATCCGATGCTCAGCGCCTCGCGAAAGACATTCTTCGAAGATGCGGAAGCGGCGGGCAAGCCGGTGGTGCTGTTGGATATCCCGCTGCTGTATGAGACCGGCGGCGAGAAGCGTGTCGATGCGGTCGTGGTGGTGACGACGACGCCCGAAATGCAGCGCGAACGCGTGCTGGCGCGCGGCACGATGGACGAAGCGCGCTTTGACGCCATTGTGGCGCGGCAGCTACCTGATGCGGAAAAGCGCAAGCGCGCTGATTTCGTGGTGGATACCTCGCATGGTCTCGACCCCGTGCGCGCCCGTATCAGGGACATTCTGGCCGAGGTTGTTAAGATGCCGCAGCGGCGGACCTGATTCGCCGATTCCTGGCCTTTAAGATTCCCGGTTTTTAAGAAGACCCATGCGCGAAATCGTCCTCGATACTGAAACCACCGGCCTCGATCCGCTGCGCGGCGACCGGCTGGTCGAAATCGGCTGCGTCGAGATCTACAACCGCATGCCGACCGGCCAGACCTTTCACGTCTACATCAATCCCCAGCGCGACATGCCGGCCGAAGCGTTCGCCGTGCATGGTCTGTCCGCCGAGTTCCTCTCCACCAAGCCGCTGTTCACGGAGGTGGTCGAGGAGTTCCTGGAATTCATCGCCGACGCGCCGCTGGTGATCCACAATGCGTCCTTCGACATCAGCTTCATCAATGCCGAACTCGACCGCATCAAACGGCCGGCGATCGCACGCGATCGTCTGGTCGATACGTTGCTGCTGGCGCGCCGCAAGCATCCCGGCGTGTCCAACAGGCTCGATGATCTCTGCTCGCGCTATTCGATCGACAATTCCCGCCGCACCAAGCACGGCGCGCTGCTCGATTCCGAATTGCTGGCCGAGGTCTATATCGACCTGATAGGCGCACGGCAGTCGCAGTTGATCCTGGCCTCGGAGACCCGCGAGTCGCGGGCGGAGCGGACCGGCGACATGCCGCGCCGGCAGCGCGAGACGCCGCTCGCACCCCGAATCACCGATGCCGACCGCGAGGCGCACCGGGCCTTTGTCGCCACGCTGGGCGACAAGCCGATCTGGAACGAGTTTCTGGGAGCCGCTTGAAACGCTGCAGCGGCGTTTAGCCGCTGAGCGTCGGTTAGCTGGGTTTCGCGCCCGAAGCAGCCTGCGCCGCCGCCTGCCGCTCCATGTTCTGGCGGTAGAGGCCGACGAAATCCACGGGATCGAGCATCAGTGGGGGGAACCCGCCGTCACGCACCGCGGTGGCAATGATCTCGCGTGCGAACGGGAACAATAGCCGCGGGCATTCGATCATGACCAGCGGGTGCAGGTTTTCCTTCGGCACATTGACGATGCGGAACACGCCCGCATAGGCGAGGTCGAACGAAAACATGACCTTGCCGGCATTTTCCGCCTTGCCCTCGATCGAAAGCGTCACCTCGAACTCGCTTTCGGAGAGATTATTGGCGCCGACATTGATCTGGATATTGATGGCCGGCTGCTGCTGCTGAGGCGCCAGCGATCCCGGGGCGTTCGGATTCTCGAACGACAGGTCCTTGGTATACTGCGCCAATACGTTGAGCTGGGCAGGGGCCTGCTCTGCGGGCGCGCCGTTACCGTTGGTCATGAAACTCTCCTAAAAACGCTGGCGAGCGGAGCCCGGGTTATAGTCTGAATTCGCTCGGCGGGCGGAAATGCCATTGCCGGGCGAGTGGCTATCATAGCCCCGCCTTATTCCACAAGGACGACGGACTGAAGGCGGGTCCGGCCAACCGCCATTTGTGACAGATATGGCTAATAGCGCGCGGCCAGCCTCCCAGCGAGCCCCTTTGGGGTCATCCTAAATAATTGAATATGCGTGATTTCCGGACATGATCGGATTTCCCCTCGCGGCTAAAACGCGCTACAATTCACCCGCGCCAAAACGCGCCATTGGCCGGGCAAAGTTTCGTGCCTACATGCTGCAGTCTCGATTGAAGATGTAATCTCTGCCGTTCCCGGGCTCATGAGGGAACCCTCGACCGCCGGACCCGTTGCCGGCGTTAGAACCAGAAAGCGAATACGACGTGGATATTTACACTATCATCTTCCTGGCGCTGGCCGTCTTCATCTTCCTGCGCCTGCGCAGCGTCCTCGGACAGCGCACTGGGGGCGAACGGCCGCCCTACGATCGCGCCGCGCCGAACGTCGTGCAGCGTACGCAGGACAACAACGTCGTGCCGATGCCCGGTGCCGTGATCGATCAGACGCCGTTGGCGCCGACCGCGGACGTTGCGCCGGCGACCGACCGCTGGAAGGGCATTGCGGAAGCGGGCACGCCGCTGGCGCAAGGGCTCGACGCGCTTGTCGCGCAGGATTCCTCGTTCGATCCCCGTCACTTCCTCTCCGGTGCCCGCAGCGCCTACGAGATGATCGTGCTGGCGTTTGCCAATGGCGACCGCCGCGCGCTCAAGGATCTGTTGTCGAGCGAGGTCTATGAGAGTTTCGACTCCGTGATCAAGGATCGCGAGAAGCACGAGCAGAAAACCGAAACGCGGTTTGTTTCGATCGACAAGGCCGAACTGGTGGGTGCGGAAGCCCGCGACAAGGCGGCACAGCTGACGGTGCGGTTCGTGTCGCAGATGATCTCGGTCACCCGCGACAAGACCGGCGCCATTGTCGATGGAACGCCGGATAAGGTCGCCGATATCACCGATGTCTGGACATTTGCCCGCGACACGAGTTCCCGCGATCCGAACTGGAAGTTGGTTGGCACCGGAAGCGCCAGCTAGCGCGCACAGCCTTGTAAGGTCTCTTGCAAGGCTGGCGCTGGCTGCGATCGCTATCGCGTTGTCACTGGCTCCCCTGGACGCATCTGCCGCGCGTCGGACGCGGTCGCATTCACATCCGCCATCGCATCCGGTATCCGAGCGTCACCTTCCTTATCCGCAGCTGGATTTGCCGTTCCAGATCACCAACACCCAATATGCGCCGGTCGCCTGGTCCGACATCACCGGCTGGCGCGAAGACGATCATCTCGCCGCCTACAAGACCTTTCGCGACAGCTGCAAGCCGATAGCAGCGCAAACCAAGCCACCATCCGAACCGAAAGCGATTGGTACCTCGCTGCGCGATCCCTGCCGGGTCGCCAGGGGCCTCGAGCTAACCGACGGCGCCAGGGCGAAAGCGTTCTTCGAGGAGCATTTTCTGCCCTTGCGGATATCGCGGCTCGGCGAGCCCGAGGGCTTTGTCACCGGCTATTACGAGCCCATCGTCGACGGCTCGCGGACGGAGAACGAGGTCTACAAAGTGCCGGTCTATCGCCGGCCGTCCAATCTGTTCGTTCGCGGCGCCACGCAGAGCTCGGCCGGGTTGCCCAACGGGGGCAAGGTGTTTCGCAAGATTGGCCGCCGCAAGTTGGTGCCCTATTACGATCGCGCCGAGATCGAGGACGGTGCGATTGAGGGCCGCGGCCTCGAGATCTGCTGGCTGAAAGACCAGACCGATCTGCTGTTCTCGCAGATCCAGGGTTCGGCGCGGGTCAGCCTCGATGATGGCTCGACCGTTCGCATCAATTACGATGCGCATAATGGTTATCCCTATACGCCGGTCGGCCGCATCCTGATCGAACGCAACATCATCCCCAGGGATCAGATGTCGATGCAGAAGATCCGGGAGTGGATGACGGCGAACCCCGATGGCGCCAACGAGTTGCGTCGCCAGAACCGGTCCTACGTGTTCTTCCGGGAGGTAAACCTCTCCGACAAGGACGAAGCCGTCGGCGCCCAGGGCGTGCCGCTGACGCCGGGCCGCTCGATCGCGGTTGATAAAGCACTGCATGTCTACGGCACGCCGTTCTTCATCGAGGGCGAGTTGCCGATCGAAACCGATATATCCAAAACGCCGTTTCGGCGGCTGATGATAGCGCAGGATACCGGCTCGGCGATCGTCGGGCCCGCCCGCGCCGACCTCTATCTCGGCGCCGGGGCTGACGCCGGCAAGGTAGCAGGCCGCTTCCGCCATCCTATGCGTTTTGTCATGCTGCTGCCGAAGAGCCTCGATCCTTCCGCGCGTGGCCGCAAGATGCCGGTGCCGGACGAGCGGCCGTCGGAGAAAATCGCAAAGCTGTTTCCGCAGGTTGATCCGTTAAAGGATCCGAAGAACGCCACTCCCGCTGCAACGCCGGCCGTGACCGCACCCACATCCGCCGCGCAGGCTGCTGTGGTAAAACCGGTGCCGCTGCCGGCGGCCCGTCCCGATGTCAAACCGGTTTCCGAACCGGTCCGCCACCGCCACACTCGCCGCTTCCGCCACCGTCAATGAAACGCCGGACGTCGAGCTCGATCCCCGAAATACCAATGCCGCCGCGGCGCCAGCGCAGCCTCAGCGAAGAGGAGCGTGCGCTGTGGGAAAGCGTGGCCAAGCAGGTCAAGCCGCTGCGCAAGCGGCGCCGCGCCGTCAAGCCGCCGGCAGCCGCGCCGGAGGCGGAAGCCAGTGTCGCCGCCAACCCCGTTGCGTCACCGAAGGCGATGCCTTCGCCACGAATCATTCCTCCGTCACGGCCGGAGCCGCCACCGCTGGCGCCGATCGGACGCCGTGAACGCTCACAGCTTTCGCGTGGCCGGAAAGAGATCGACGCCCGGCTCGATTTGCACGGCATGACGCAGATCCGCGCGCACCGCGTGCTGCTGACCTTCCTGCAGCGCGCGCACAGCGATGGCCTCACCTTCGTGCTCGTCATCACCGGCAAGGGCAAAGTGGGCGGCTCCGAGGCCGAGCGCGGCGTGTTGCGCCGTCAGGTGCCGCAATGGCTCAGCCTGCCGGAATTCCGCTCGCTGGTGGTCGGATTCGAGGAAGCCCATATCGGCCACGGCGGCGAGGGCGCGCTGTATGTGCGGGTGCGGAGGGTCAGGTGAGTATTTAGAACGGCCGCACGATGCCGACGCGCGGGATTAGCGTGACGATCCAGCCGAAGATCTGGGTTTTCCGATCATCGGTCGATATCAGCACCGCCTCGCGTGCTGCGGGCAGCATCTTCACCGCATGCAGGATCAGGAACAGGCACACCGCCCAGTTCGAAATCCAGCGCGAGTAATCGAACACGATCACGAACATCACCAGATAGGCGAGGGTGACGATTGCTATCGCCGCGATGACGATGCGGCGATGCGCGTCGACTGCAAGCGCTGCGATCAACCTCGAAAAATATCGCCACAGCGGGCTATGCAACCAGATCAGCAGCGCAAACACCGGGATGCCGAGCAGGTTCGACGGCAGACGCGCCCAGGTATCCAACATTTCCTTCGATAGCGGCTGATACCAGATGTAACTGAAGCTCAGCAGATTGGTGCGCGATGGGTCGGCCATCCTGCCTTGCAGGTAACCGGCGAACTCCGATTCAGGAATCGCCATCGTCCCGTAGAATTGCGCGGCGATGAAAAGAATGCCGGTGGCCGCGAGCGCGGCAATGCCCGCGATCGCGCCTGGGCGGCTCACACCCTGCGCCAGATAGTAACGCAGCACCACGATGGCCGCGATGGTCGGCACATACATCAGGAGATGAATGTGGTGGATCAGCACGAGGATCATCGAGAACAGCGTGGCGAGCAGCACATAGAACAGCGAGCGCGCCGGAATCAGCAGCAGGACAATTGCGAACAGGCATCCGTAGATGTCGAAATGCCCGAGCGTGTGCATGAAATTCTTCAGGAAGAACGGCGAACCGGCCATGAACACGAACAGGGGCAGATGCGCGTCGTCGAAGCCGAACGTCCGCTTGAACAGCCGCACGAACAGGCCCGCCGTGATGAGCCAGACGGCGCCACTGATCGCGAACACCAGCCACACCGGCACTTTCGCGGTGAACAGCGCCACGATGGCGCCGATCAGCGCGCGCTTGGTGAAGCCGAAATGATAGTCGACCAGGAGATGAATGTAGGGAACAAAGGGCGGCAGAGTGATCTTGTGCAGGAACACCCCGACGAACACGGCGACATTGACAGCCAGCATCAAGCGCCAGGGGTTTTCCCGGATAAACAGATTCAAGCTCATTGTCGTCCCGGCCTAGTGCGCAATTGCGCACGGGAGCCGGGACCCATACGCCGCGGCCGTGGTTGCTTTAGCACAATGGCCGATGGCGTCTTCCAACTATAGATGACCGGGGTTATGGGTCCCGGCTCCCGTGCGCAATTGCGCACTAGGCCGGGACGACAATTTGCTACAAAATAAACCGGCTCAAATCCGCGTTCTTCGCGAGATCGCCGACATGCTTCTGCACGTAGTCGGCATCGACCTTGATGGTCTCGCCGTGGCGGTCCGGGGCGGCAAAGGAAATCTCGTCGAGCACGCGCTCCATCACCGTCTGCAGGCGCCGCGCGCCGATATTTTCCACGGTGGAGTTGACGGCGACCGCGACGTCAGCCAGTGCGTCGATGGCACCGTCGGTGATGTCGAGCGTGACGCCTTCGGTCTGCATCAGCGCGATATATTGCTTGATCAGCGACGCCTCCGGCTCGGTCAGGATGCGGCGCATGTCGTCGCGTGTCAGCGCTTCCAGTTCGACCCGGATCGGCAACCGGCCCTGCAACTCGGGCAACAGGTCCGATGGTTTCGCAATGTGGAACGCGCCGGACGCAATGAACAGGATATGGTCGGTTTTGACCGCGCCGTGCTTGGTCGAGACGGTGGTGCCTTCGATCAGCGGCAGCAGGTCGCGCTGCACGCCTTCGCGCGAGACATCGCCGCCGGTACGGCCGTCGCGCACGCAGATCTTGTCGATCTCGTCGAGGAACACGATGCCGTTGTTCTCGACCGCGTTGATCGCTTCCAGCACCAGCTGATCGCTGTCCAAAAGCTTGTCGGATTCCTCGTTGACCAGGGTCTCGTGCGAACTCTCGACCGTCAGGCGGCGGGTCTTGGTCCGTCCGCCCATCTTGCCGAAGATATCGCCGATCGAAATCGCACCCAGCTGGGCGCCGGGCATGCCCGGGATTTCGAACATCGGCATGCCGCCCGATGACGACGTCTCGATTTCGATTTCCTTGTCGTTGAGTTCGCCGGCGCGCAGCTTCTTGCGGAACGAATCGCGGGTGGCAGGACTGGAAGCCGGCCCGACCAGCGCGTCGAGCACGCGCTCCTCGGCCGCGAGCTGGGCGCGGGCCTGCACGTCTTTCCGTTTGCGCTCGCGGGTCTGGGAGATCGCGACCTCGACGAGATCGCGGATGATCTGCTCGACGTCGCGGCCGACATAACCGACCTCGGTAAACTTCGTGGCTTCGACCTTGATGAAGGGGGCGCCAGCCAATTTCGCCAGCCGTCGCGCGATCTCGGTCTTGCCGACGCCGGTTGGCCCGATCATCAGGATGTTCTTCGGCAGCACCTCCTCGCGCAGATTGCCGGTGAGCTGCAGCCGCCGCCAGCGGTTGCGCAGCGCAATCGAGACGGCGCGCTTGGCGTCGGACTGGCCGACGATGAAGCGGTCGAGTTCGGAGACGATTTCACGGGGGGAAAAGTCGGTCATTGGCTTTAGCTAGGGTGAAATTTCGTTCACGGCAAGGCGGCTGGAAGTCCAATCTTCTTAGCATGACCTCCGGGCAAACGCTTTGCGTTTGTCCCGAGGGAAAACCGGTACCCACTTTTCGGATCGTGCTCTAGATAATCGGCGGGCCGGCCTGCCATTGCTTGATCGCCTCGAAGGGGTAGAGCAGCATGATGATGTTCAGCGCCAGATTGTCGCGAATGTGCAGCGCCAACACGATTTCGAACGCCAGTGCCAGCGCCACAGTGGCCGCGACCGGTAACTTCCTAGCCAACAGGAAACCGCCGATCATGGCGAAATTGTCGGAAATCGAATTGACGATGGTGTCGCCGAAATAGTCCAGCGAGATGGTGCCGGTCCGATAGCGATCGATGATCCAACTCGAATTCTCGACCAGCTCCCAAGCACCCTCGACCAGCATCGCAAGTATCAGGCGTGCGGGCCAGGCGAGACGTGGAAACAGAAGATGGGCAGCTCCATAAAACAGGAAGCCGTGCAGGATGTGCGACAGCGTGTACCAGTCGGCGATGTGCTGCGAGTTTTCCGAGCTCTGCACCACGCCGTGCCAGAGCTTGACGTAGCCGCAGGCGCAGATCGGCAGGCGGCCCATCGCATAGAGGATCGAGGCCTGCAGCACCAGGATGCCGGCGGCCATCAGCAGCCAGTGCCAGGCCGTAACACTGTTGGCGAGGGGAGGCCGTGCGGCGGCGCTGTCGGTGGTCATGGGTTGCGAACCATCAGCAGCGCAGGACCATCGGGTGTATCGACCATATGGGCTCTTTCGAATCCAGCCCTCTCATAGGCGCGCACGGCTCGGTGGTTGGCGGGATCGGGGTCGGTGACCATGCGCGGCGTGCCATGCGCCAGCCGCGCGTCGACGAAGGCTCGAATCAGCGCCGAGCCATGGCCGCGTTCGATCATGCCGGGTTCACCAATAAAGAGATCGATGCCACGGGTGCCCTTGGGGTGAGTGCCGAAGCCGGAATTCCAGGCGGTAAGATCATAACACTGGATGTAGCCGAAATCGGCGCCGTTTGTCGAAACGACAAATTGATCCATGGCCGGCTCGTCGAGATCGCCGCTGACCAGCGCATATTGCTCGTCCGGATCGCCCCACCATTCCCGGACATGGGGATGCGCGAGCCATTGCCGGATCACCGGCAGATCCGCTGAGGTCATGGCGCGAAAGACGTAAGCCGCCATCAATCAGCCGCCCAGCGCCTCGATGGTCACGTTGCGGTTGGTGTAGACGCAGATATCGGCGGCGATATCCAGCCCGCGGCGAACGATGGCCTCGGCGTCCTTGTCGGTATCAATCAGTGCACGGGCGGCGGCCAGCGCATAATTGCCGCCGGAGCCGATCGCCATCACGCCGGCCTCCGGCTCCAGCACGTCGCCGGTGCCGGTCAGCACCAGCGAGACGTCCTTGTCGGCGACGATCATCATCGCTTCCAGGCGGCGCAGATAGCGGTCCGTGCGCCAGTCCTTGGCGAGTTCGACCGCGGCGCGGGTCAATTGACCCGGATACTGCTCCAGCTTGCTCTCCAGCCGCTCGAACAGGGTGAAGGCATCAGCGGTGGCGCCGGCAAAGCCGCCGATGACGTCGCCCTTGCCGAGTTTGCGGACCTTTTTGGCGTTGGATTTGATCACGGTCTGGCCGATCGAGACCTGGCCGTCGCCGCCGATCACCACCTTGCCGCCCTTGCGGACCGTTAAAATGGTGGTGCCGTGCCAGACCGACGGCTCGTTGGGGGATGCTTGCATGGAATACCTCGTGTCCGACCAGATTTAGGGGCTCGAGCGCACCGTTACAATCGGTCGGATTTGGTCACTATAGGGGGAAGTTGAGCCTTTTAAGCACGATCCCGCAGTGGCGAAGGCGACTTCGGCCTGTTAAAAGGGCCGCGTTTTCGGCCGGGAAGAGGCAAAGGAAAGCACATTTCATGCGCATAGCGACCATCAAGCGCAAGACCAAGGAGACCGACATCGAGGTGGCGGTAAACCTCGACGGCACGGGCGTGTCCAAGGTTTCGACCGGTATTGGCTTCTTCGACCATATGCTCGACCTCCTGGCCCGGCATTCGCGCATCGACATCACGGTCAAGGCGGATGGCGATCTCCATGTCGACCACCACCACACCACCGAGGACGTCGGCATCGCGCTGGGTCAGGCCGTGAAGCAGGCGCTCGGCACCATGGCCGGAATCACCCGCTATGCCTCGATCCATATGCCGATGGACGAGACGCTGTCGCGCGTCGTGATCGACATTTCGGGCCGGCCGGTGCTGGTGTTCAAGGTGGATTTTCCGCGCGACAAGATCGGCGAGTTCGACACCGAGCTGGTTCGCGAATGGTTCAATGCGTTCACGACCAACGCCGGCGTGACTTTGCATGTCGAAACCTTATATGGCGAGAACAGCCATCATATCGCCGAATCCTGCTTCAAGGGTTTGGCCCGGGCGCTTCGTACGGCGGTTGCCATCGATCCAAAAACCGCGGGCGAAGTGCCATCCACCAAGGGTCAGCTCGGCGGCTGATTTTGGACCATGATCTGGACCCGGAGGGCCCCGCTGGCGAAAAGTGGGAACCGGTTTTCCCGAAACGGTCCATGCTTGAACTAAAAGGCTGATCGGACTGACCAATCAGCTCGATCTGGTTCGCGGCGGAGAGTGACGATGCCGGTCTATACAGTGCATGCCCCGGTCAATGGCGGCGCCGGTCTGGCGGCGACCGACAGGTTTATTTTCGTCCGTGACGGCTTTCATTACTGGGCCGTGGTGATGAGCCTGCCGTGGCTTGTCTGGCATCGTCTGTGGCTGGCGCTGATCGGCTGGATCGCGCTGACAGTTGCGATCGCATTCGGCCTGAGGGCGCTGGGCACCGGCGGTGGTACCATCCTGTTCGCCAATTTCCTGGTTGCGCTTCTGATGGGCTTTGAAGCGGCCAGCCTGCGGCGCTGGACGTTCTCGCGGCGCAACTGGCGGCAGCTCGATATCGTGGTGGCCGAAGATGAGGAAGCCGCCGAGCAGCGCTTCTTCGATCGCTGGACCGCAAGGCAGCGCGGCCTCACCAACGACCAATGGGCGGTTGAGCGCGGCGGGCCGCCGCCGACCCGCAACGTTCCGGGACAGCCATTCTCGAAGCCGCCGCCGATGCCGCAAGGCGGCATCATCGGCCTGTTTCCCGAGCCGGGAGGATCACGATGAGCGTTGCGATCATCGATTACGGCTCCGGCAATCTGCACTCGGCGGCGAAGGCGTTCGAGCGCGCTGCGCGGAGCATGGAAAATCCGCCGAAGATCATGGTGACGCGCGATCCCGAAGCAGTGTTTCGCGCCGATCGCATCGTGTTGCCCGGCGTCGGCGCCTTCGCCGATTGCCGCAGGGGCCTCGATGCCGTCGACGGCATGCTCGAGGCGATGACGGAAGCCGTGCGTTCCAAGGCGCGGCCGTTCTTCGGCATCTGTGTCGGCATGCAGCTGATGGCGACGCGCGGCAAGGAGCATGTCACCACCGACGGCTTCAACTGGATCGCAGGCGACGTCGAGAAGATCACGCCGCGCGAGGAGAATCTGAAAATTCCCCACATGGGCTGGAACACGCTCGACATGGTGCGCGAGCACCCGGTGCTGGAGCGCCTGCCGCTGGGGCCGAAGGGCCGCCACGCCTATTTCGTGCACTCCTATCACCTCAACGCCTCGCATGAAGCGGATGTGCTGCTGCGCGCCGAATATGGCGGGCCGGTAACGGCGATGGTCGGCAAGGACACCGCGATCGGTACGCAATTCCACCCGGAAAAGAGCCAGCGTTTTGGGCTCGGTCTGATCTCGAACTTTTTGAAATGGAAGCCGTGATCCTTTTTCCCGCCGTCGATCTGAAGAACGGCCAGTGCGTGCGCCTCGAACAGGGCGACATGGCGCGGGCGACCGTGTTCAACCTCGATCCCGCGGCGCAGGCACGGGCCTTCGCCGATCAGGGTTTTGAATATCTGCATGTCGTCGATCTCGACGGCGCCTTTGCCGGCAAGCCGATGAACGCGCTGGCGGTCGAAGGGATGCTGAAGGCGGTCAGCATGCCAGTGCAGCTCGGCGGCGGCATTCGCGACCTCAAGACCATCGAGGCCTGGCTCGACAAGGGCATTGCGCGGGTGATCATCGGCACCGCGGCGGTGCGCGATCCCGAACTGGTGAAGAGCGCCGCGAAAAAATTCCCCGGCCGCGTCGCGGTCGGTCTCGACGCCCGCGACGGCAAGGTCGCGGTCGAAGGCTGGGCCGAGACCTCGCAGGTGACCGTGCTCGAAATCGCGCAGCGGTTCGAGGATGCCGGCGTCGCCGCGATCATTTTTACGGACATCGCGCGCGACGGTCTGCTCAAGGGCCTCAACCTCGACGCCACGATTGCGCTGGCCGAGAGCATCTCGATCCCCGTCATCGCCTCCGGCGGCTTTGCTTCCATCGAGGACGTCAAGGCGCTGCTGGAGCCGCGCGCCAAGAAGCTGGCGGGCGCCATTGCCGGCCGCGCGCTCTATGACGGCCGGCTCGACCCGGCTGCCGCATTGGCGCTGATCCGCAACGCGCGCAGCGCCGCCTAGGGAGTCCCCGATGTTCAAGGTCCGCGTGATCCCCTGTCTCGACGTCAAGGACGGCCGCGTGGTCAAGGGCGTCAACTTCGTTGATCTGCGCGACGCCGGCGATCCCGTGGAAGCGGCGATTGCGTATGACGCCGCCGGCGCCGACGAGCTTTGCTTCCTCGACATCACCGCCACCCACGAGAACCGCGGCACCATGCTCGACGTTGTCAGGCGGACGGCGGAGGCCTGCTTCATGCCGCTGACGGTCGGCGGCGGGGTGCGGACCATCGAGGACATCAAGACGCTGCTGCGATCCGGCGCCGACAAGGTCTCGATCAACAGCGCGGCGGTCTCCAACCGCGAATTCGTCAAGCAGGGGGCCGAAAAGTTCGGCGAGCAGTGCATCGTGGTCGCGATCGACGCCAAGCGGGTCAAGCGCGCCGGCGGCTCGGACCGCTGGGAGATTTTCACCCATGGCGGGCGCAATTCGACCGGGATCGACGCCATCGAATACGCCCAGGAAGTAGTCTCGCTCGGCGCCGGTGAAATCCTGCTGACCTCGATGGACCGGGACGGCACCCGGCAAGGCTTCGACCTGCCGCTGACGCAGGCGATCGCTGACAGTGTTCCCGTACCGGTAATTGCGTCCGGCGGGGTCGGTAACCTTGACCACCTCGTGGACGGCATCCGCCAGGGCCACGCCACCGCGGTGCTGGCGGCCTCGATATTCCACTTCGGCGAATTTACCATTCGCCAAGCCAAGGAACACAT
Organism: Bradyrhizobium sp. AUGA SZCCT0182; assembly: GCF_018130185.1. Classification (NCBI taxonomy): domain Bacteria; kingdom Pseudomonadati; phylum Pseudomonadota; class Alphaproteobacteria; order Hyphomicrobiales; family Nitrobacteraceae; genus Bradyrhizobium; species Bradyrhizobium sp. AUGA SZCCT0182. The sequence continues at coordinate 40,701 of NZ_JAFCLY010000055.1, forward strand.
GGTGCGCGCCGGGCTGCCGATGCGGCTCGATCCCTGACGACTCCCCGTCACAAAAGTGCTAAGTCCAGTCTTGGGATGGCGCGGGCCTTCAGCCGGCGCAATTGTTGAGTTCAGTTGATGCCACGTTTCACCATTCATGATCTGGCCGCCACCATCGATGCTCGGGCCGCATCGGGGGGAGAGGCGTCCTACACCCGCAAGTTGCTCGACAAGGGCGCGGAGCACTGCGCCAAGAAGCTGGGCGAGGAAGCGGTCGAGACCGTGATCGCGGCCGTCGAGAACGATCGCGACCATTTGATCGCCGAAAGCGCCGATTTGCTGTTTCATTTGCTGGTGCTGCTCAAAGCGCGCGGCGTGACGCTGGAAGAAGTCGAGACCGCGCTCGGGCAACGTACCAACCAGTCCGGGCTGGAAGAAAAAGCCGCGCGCAAGCGCGATTGAGCAAGAGGCGACGCCATGGATATTCGGGCGACGGACCAGCAATACAACCCCTACCGGATCTTCACGCGCGAGCAGTGGGCGCGGTTGCGCGACGACACGCCGATGACGCTGGAGCCGGGCGAGTTCGAACGGCTGCGTTCGCTGCACGACCGCCTCGATTTGCAGGAGGTCGAGGACATCTTCCTGCCGCTGTCGCGGTTGCTGTCGATCTATGTCGATGCGACCTTGCGGCTCTACCAGGCGCAGCGCCAGTTCCTCGGCATTCGCGACCGCAAGGTGCCCTATATCATCGGCGTCGCAGGCTCGGTAGCGGTCGGCAAATCCACCACCGCGCGCGTGCTGCAGGCGCTGCTGGCGCGCTGGTCGCCGCGGCCCAAGGTCGAAATGGTGACGACCGACGGTTTTCTGTTTCCGAATGCCGTGCTCGAGCGGCAGGGCCTGATGCAGAAAAAGGGCTTTCCCGAGAGCTACGACCTGCCGATGCTGCTGTCGTTCCTGAGCGACATCAAGGCCGGCCGGCGGCCGGTGCGCGCGCCGGTTTATTCGCATTTGACCTACGACATCGTCCCCAACAAGTGGATCGAGGTCGACCGCCCCGACATCCTGATCGTCGAGGGCGTCAACGTGCTGCAGACCGGCCGCTTGCCGCGCGACGGCAAGGCGGTTCCTGTGGTCTCCGACTTCTTCGACTTCTCGGTCTATATCGACGCCGACGAGGCGGTGCTGCGCCAATGGTATGTGCGGCGCTTCCTCGCGCTGCGCGACACGGCGTTTACCGATCCGCGGTCCTACTTCCATCGTTATGCTCTGCTCTCCGACGAGGAGGCGACGGCAACCGCGCTGGCGATCTGGGAACGCACCAACCTTGCCAATCTCGAAGACAACATTTTGCCGACCCGGCCGCGCGCGACGCTGATCCTCAAGAAGGGCGCCGATCACGTCGTCGAGACGGTGGCGTTGCGGCGGCTGTAGCTAGCTTCGTAGGATGGGTTGAGCCCTTGCGAAACCCATCAGCTTCGTCGCCAGTCATTGATGGGTTTCGCGAAGAGCTCAACCCATCCTACGATTGATATCACGCCGCGATGTGACGCGAAGCTGCAAGACCCGCGATCGCCTCGGCGAGTTTCTCGCGATCGAGCGGCTTGATCAGGAAACCATCCATCCCGGCTTCAAAACAGGCGTAGCGGTCTTCCACCAGCGTGTTGGCGGTCAGCGCCAGGATCGGCGTCCGGCGTCCGGGCAGGCCGGATTCCAGCGTGCGCATCCGCTTGGTGGTTTCGATGCCGTTGAGCTGCGGCATCTGGATGTCCATCAGCACCAGATCATAGCCCGCGCCGGCTGATTTGGCCGACAGCCAGGATTCCAGCGCCTCTTCGCCATTGGTGGTGATGACCGCCTGGTGCCCCAGCCGGCTCAGCAAGGAGCGCATCAACAGCGCGTTGATCTCATTGTCTTCCGCGACCAGGATCGAAAGCCCCTTGCTCGCCGGCGCCGGCGTCGGAGCAGGCTCATCCAGGCCGGTCATGGCATCGCTGACGACGCTCGGCGCCGAGATCTCGGGCGTGGCCGTCAGGCGCGCCGCGAGCGAGGCGGCGCGGAGCGGCTTGACCAGATAGCCGGTGAAGGGGGATGCCGCGGAAGGCTGCAACTCCTGCCGCGTCGCCGGCGTGAACATCACGATGCGCTGTGTGGCGTGCAGCCGTGCGGCCTCGCCGAACGCCTCGATGGCTTTGGTGCCGAGCGCGTGATCGATCAGGATGGCGTGCCAGAGCCGCTCCGGCAACAGCGCCTGGGCGACGTCGGCGTCGGAAACCATGCAGGTCTGGCCGCCCCAGCGCTGCAGCCGCCGCGCGGTCAACGAGGCCTCGATGCCCTGCGGCGACACCAGCATGACCGACTGGCCGGTCAGGTCGGGTGCGGCAAACGTCTTCGGCGTGCCGGCCTCGGAAGCTGGCAGCGGGATCGTCACCTCGAACGTCGAACCGATACCGGGCTTGCTCTCCAGCGTGATGCGGCCGCCCATCCGCTTGACGATGCGGTCACTGATGCTGAGGCCCAATCCGGTGCCGCCATAGCTGCGCGCGATGCGGTCGTCGGCCTGCTCGAATTCGCGGAAGATGCGCTCCTGCGCCTCGGGCGCGATGCCGATGCCGGTGTCGCGCAACACAAAGCTGACTTCACCCGGACGGATGCCGGGCTCGACAATCAATGCGACGCCGCCGGTCGCGGTGAACTTGATCGCATTGCCGGCGAGATTGAGCAGCACCTGGCGCAGCCGGGCCGCATCGCCGACCACTTCCATCGGCAGGCGCTCGTCGATATAGGCGGCGATCTCGAGCTTGCGGGCCTGCGCGCGCGGCGCCAGCAATTCGGTGATGCCCTCGATCAGCTCCGGCAGGGCGAAGGCGCGATGTTCGAGGTCGATCTTGCCGGCCTCGATCTTGGAATAATCCAGCAGTTCCTCGATCAGCGACAGCAGCGCGTCGCCGGAGGTCTTCACCGCCTTGACGTAGGTGGTCTGTTCCGGCGTCAGCGGCGTATCCAGCAGCAGCCCGCTCATGCCGATGATGCCGTTCAGCGGCGTGCGGATCTCGTGGCTCGCCATGGCGAGGAAGCGCGACTTGGCGCGGCTGGCGGCATCGGCCTGGTCGCGGGCTTCGGCGAGCGCTCGCTCGCTCTCGGTGCGGTTGGTGACGTCGCGGCCGACGCTCTGCATTTCGGATGGCCCGCCGGCATCGTTGCGCACCAGCGCTTCACGCCAGGCGATCCATCGCGCGCCCTCGGGGCCCGCGATCTTCTGGTCATGGATGCGGGTGCCGTTCCATTCCAGCACGCTGTCGCCTTGTTCCAGAACTTCGAGCGTGGCGGTGCTGCCGATCAGGGCCTCGCGCGGCGCTTGCGCCAGTTCGCAATAGGCATCGTTGACGAAGGTGATGCAGCCGTCGGTGTTGCGCAGGATGATCAAATCGCCCTGCGATTCGAACAGGCGGCGGGTGCGCTGCTCGGCTTCCTGTAACTCCCAGTTCCGGTCCGCCATCGCTTCATTGTGCAAGGCGACCTTTTGCATCTTCTTGCGCAGGAAGCGAAACCGGGCGCTCTGGGCTGCCAGCGCGACGCAGGCGATCGCGAACAGGAAACTGATGCCGATCGCAAAGGTATGCGGATTGTAGCCGGATATTTCCGAGCGGCTTGCGGTTATGAAGCCGTAGGCGCCGCCAAAGGTGGCGGAAAAGACGATGAAGGAGCGAAGCGTGAAGCTGACCCAGGGATGCCGGCGGCCAAAGCGGCGGAAGTATAGTTTAATCCGGTAAGTCCGCCCCATCGTCAGTTACCCTGAGATTGTTTGCTCGAATTGAGGCGGCTCGATTCGCCCGGTGCTTCCCGCCAGACGATGCGTCGCCGACCTTGAAAAGTGCTTGAGGCGGGCTGCCTTTCGCGGGTGCGATAAAAACAGGGTTGATGAAGTGTTAACTCACAGCGAGGCGGCCACGACGCGCGGCTGTGCGCCGCGGGCGCTGACGATGAGGGCGGCGGCGTCGCGCGCCGAAAAGCTCTTCGAGCGCACGAAGATGCGGTAATCGGCGGGTCCCTCCGTTGAGAGATAGATGACGGGCTCGGACGGCGACGGCGAGCTGGAAATCGCGACCAGCTGCGGCGGCGAACGGCTTTCGCAGGCGCCGGGCTCGGTGCTGTCGATGTCGTCGATGACGGTAAAGTCCGCCGCTTCCGCGCTGTCGGAGATCTGGACGCGGACGGTGGCGCGGCCGGGATCGCTGGTGAAACTGACGTGACGTTCGGCCTGCCAGGACAGGGCCGCGATCTGGAGCGAAGCGCCCGCGATCTCGATGCAGGGGCGCGGACCGGTCGAGAACTCGCCGCGGGCGAACAGGGCGACGACGGCCAGCGGAACCACCGAGGCCAGAACCTTGAAACGCAACATGACACTACCCACTCAGCACAAGCCCGCGACAGGGGGCTTATGGTTGGCAGAGGGTAAAGAAAACTCGTTACTACGGGGTTTATGGGAGGAGATTTCGCTCGCTCCACGTGTCGTCCCGGCGAACGCCGGGAGCCATGCCGCATGATGCCCATTTTGCAGAAGGTCTCTAACGCCAGCGCTCTCACTGATGGGCTGCGGCGTATGGGTCCCGGCGTTCGCCGGGACGACGTGGATGGGTCATCGCAAACATGCCTTCGCGATCTCGCGGCACGACGTGCCCGAGCTTTGCCAGAAACTTCCCGCCCTCCAAATTGAGAGGGCGCAGGGAATGCCGGATGCGCGCTGCACCCGCGGTCTCGCGTGCGGTTTGCACAAAACAAAATGCACACGAGCATACAGGGCAGCGGAGAACATCCGACATTCCCTGCGCAGTGGCTTTACGGCTTATGCCGTGATCTCCCCGGAGACGAGTTCTTGGTTGACTCCGTCGCCGCCGTTCCCGCTTGCGCTTCTCCGACAGCTTGACGCCTGCAACGGGCGCCAGGACCACACGGTTTTGCCGTACGCTTATCCACGCCGTCGTCTCAGCGTAAACCAGCGTCCACCGCAACCCGCCCAACGTCCGTGACGACGGCCGACGCCCTTCTGACCAGGACGGGATGGCGATAGATGCGCACTGATTTGGGCCGGCCGACAACAGAAAAATTTTTGATTTACAGAAATTTTCTACTTGACACGATTTCTGAAACTCAGAACTGATTTGCCCGTGGTGTCAATTTGTCGCGACAAGATTAGAAAGCGGCCCGCCGGGACGGCTTACGTGGTGCCAGAGTGACGACTTGGCGACTGCGGGTCCGGCACAGTCCTAAGGCAACAACCGCAACTGAATTGTTTCGGCTTTCTGATTTGGAAGCGCAAGCCCGGGACCTCGTAGGATGGGTAGAGCCAACGGGTCGCGCGAATGCGCGCCCGATGACAGGCTCAGCGAAACCCATCGCTGACTTGCGATGGAGTTGATGGGTTTCGCTGCGCTCTACCCATACACGAGACCGTCACGCCGCGCGCCGCGAATCATCGGCCAATGCGCGATACGACAGCGCTTCCGCCAGATGCAGACGGCCGATCTTGTCCGCGCCGTCGAGGTCGGCCAGCGTGCGGGCGACGCGCAGCACGCGGTGATAGCCGCGCGCGGTCAGCTTCATGGTCTCGGCGGCGTCGCGCAGCAGCTTTTGTCCCTGCGCATCCGGCTGCGCGATGGTCTCCAGCAGCGACGCGGGGGCTTCGGCATTGGTGCGGACATGCGGCATGCCGGCGGCGGCGTAGCGCGCGAGCTGGACGTCGCGGGCGGCGGCGACACGGGCGGCGACTTCGGCGGAGCCTTCACTCGGCGGCGGCAGGATCAGGTCGGCCGCGGTCACCGCCGGCACTTCGATGCGCAAATCGATGCGGTCCATCATCGGGCCGGAGATGCGCACCTGATAATCCCCTGTGCAGCGATCGATCCGTCCGCGCTTGCAGGAATAGCCGGGCTCATAGGCATGGCCGCAGCGGCACGGGTTCATCGCCGCGACCAGCATGAAGCGCGCCGGATAGGTGACGCGGTGATTGGCCCTGGACACCGCGACCTCGCCGTTTTCCAGCGGCTGGCGCAGCGAGTCCAGCACGCGCGGATCGAACTCCGGCAATTCGTCGAGGAACAGCACGCCCTGATGCGCCAGCGAGATCTCGCCGGGTTTTGCGCGCATCCCGCCGCCGGTCAGCGCGGCCATGCTGGCGGAATGATGTGGCGCCCGAAATGGCCGCCGCGCGGTCAATGCGCCGTCGCGGATCTCGCCGGCGACGGAGGCGATCATCGAGACTTCCAAAAGTTCCGACGGCGACAGCGGCGGCAGGATCGAGGGCAGCCGCGCCGCCAGCATCGATTTGCCGGCGCCGGGCGAGCCGATCATCAGCAAATGATGTCCGCCGGCCGCCGCGATCTCCAGCGCGCGCTTTGCGCTCTCCTGGCCCTTGATGTCGCGCAAGTCGAGCAGCGTTTCCTCGCGCTCGTGGACTTTCGGCTGCGGCCGCGACAGCAGCTGCGTGCCTTTAAAATGGTTGGCGATCTGGATCAGCGATTTCGCCGCGATGATCTGGATGTCCGGGCTCGCCCAGGCCGCTTCCGTTCCGCAGGCCGCGGGGCAGATCAGGCCCTCGTCGCGTGAATTGGCGCCGATGGCCGCCGGCAGCACGCCCGCGACCGGCGCGATCGATCCGTCGAGCCCGAGTTCGCCGAGCACCGTGAAACCGGCGAGCGCGTCGGGCGGGATCGCGCCGATGGCGGCCATCAGGCCGAGCGCGATCGGCAGATCGTAATGGCTGCCTTCCTTCGGCACGTCGGCGGGGGCGAGGTTGACAGTGATCCGCCGTGCCGGCAGCGCCAGCCCCGAAGCGATCAGCGCCGAACGCACCCGCTCGCGCGCCTCGGAAACCGCCTTGTCGGGCAGGCCGACGATCGCAAACGCCGGCAGCCCGTGCGCGACCTGCACCTGCACGTCGACCGCGCGGGCCTCGATCCCCTCAAAGGCTACGGTAGAAACCCGCTGAACCATGCCGACCCCTTGCCTCTACCGAGGGTAGCGGAACCGGGGGAGGAACACAAGAACAATACGGGAACATCTTGATCTTTTGGCAAATGGCTATGCTGCGGTCCCGCCAATCACGATGACGACCAGCCGGCTTCAGGCGCCATAGGAAGTCGGTCACTGCTTTGACCGCTGCGGCAGGTGCTCGTTGCAGAAGAAAATGCGGCGCATCCAACATTACGCACTCAAGGTCGGGGCGTAGCGACTTCAATCGTTCAGACGTTTGAGGAGTGATCAACCGGTCTTGTATCCCGCCGAGATAGAGTATCGGCACGGGGCACCGTAGGAATGCCTCCGTAGCATCAACGGTAAGCGCTGCCTTCGTTCGACCAGCCAGAACCGCCGGGTCGACCGAATTGAGACAATCAATTGTGCCCTCAATCAATGCGACTGGAGCGCTGTAGCCGAACAAGAACCATCTCATGAGAAGAACCTGACCCGGCAATCGGAAAAGGAGCGGACGCAGGATGTGTCTTGCAAAGCGCGGCATCCAAGCGACGGGCCGCGACGCGAAGCTCGCAACGAGAATGACTGCGATTAGATGCGGATGCCCGATCGCTGCCACGCGTAGCGCAAGGGGTCCGGAGAAACTTTCAGCAAGAATAACGAACGGCTGGCCTTGAGGCAGCAAACGCAAGACGTCGGTTTCGAGCGCCCCATAGTCGTCCTCATGCTTCGGAAAACAGATGATTTGTGGCTTGAGCGTTGGGGGCAGTGCTTTGACAAACCATTCAAAGAGGCGACCCGATCCATCAAGCCCCGGAAGCAGGACCAACGAGAGTGGTGAAGAAACCTGAGATGCTTGCTGCTCCATCGTCGCTTAGGATTACCACAAACAACATGAGCCGTGGTCCGACAAAGGGGGCTTGGAGATTGCCTCCACCGTCTCGACGCCCCTCAATTCAGCTTACTCGCCGCAACCACCGCCATATTCGGCGTCGGCGGCTCCAGCATCTTCAGCGCGGCATCGAGGCCGTTGCGCAAATTGACGGCGGCGTTCTGGCTGCAGCGCAGGCGGCCTGAGGAGATGAATTTCACCTCGGTCGAACCGTCAGTTTTGGGAATGAGAATTCGGGTGGCGAGTTCGATCTCGACCGAGCCGTTCATGGTGCCGTAGGCGCCGACGATGTCGAAATAGACCAGCGGGGCGGCGGCTCCGGTGTCTTCATAGACGAGGTCGCCCGGCTTGGGGTTCGGTTGGTCGGTCACGGGGCTCTCCTAGATAGCGTCAGGGTCAGGATTCGCTGAACCTTGCTTACGCCAGTCTAGGGTCGATCCCTAGTGCCGGGTTCAGCCCGGCGGTATTCGGGGCCAGCACGGCCGGCCCCGAATAATTGCAGCTCAAAGGTTCATCACCATCGCCGACGGATAGTAATGGAAACCTTCGCTGGTCTTGCCGATGTGACCAAAGCCGGGCCAGGCGAAATGATAGGACATGACCGGGGTCTTGTTGGCCGCGATCATGTCGAGCAGTTTCACGCGGGTGTCCGCCGCCTGCTTCGGATCCGAGTCGTAGGAGAATTGCATCCGCGGCTTTTCCAACAGCAGTATCGGGTGGTGGGTGAGGTCGCCGAGGAAGGCAAAGGATTTGCCTTTCGAGCTCACCATGAAGATGGTGTGTCCCACGGTGTGGCCGGGGGCCGCGATCGCGGTCACGCCGGGCAGGAATTCCTGGTTGTCCTTGATGAAGACGATGCGGTCGCGCACCGGCATCAAATTCTTGCGGGCGTGAATCACAAAATCCTTCAGCGGACTGCCGAGCTTGCCTTCATCGGTCCAGAACTCGAAATCGCTCTGGGTGATGTAGACCTGCGCGTTCGGGAATAGCGGCTTGTCGTCGGCGCCGACGAGGCCGCCGATGTGGTCGATATGCGCATGCGAGCACACCACGGCGTCGATATCCCCCGGCTTGATGCCGGCTTCCGCCATGCTCTTCTGCTGGCGGCCGGTGGTCGCCCCGAACGCTTTCGAAGTGCCCATGCCGGTGTCGAACAGGATCAGCTTGTCGCCGGTGTTCACGATCGGCGAGTTCTGCTCGAGCACGACATTTTCGGCGTCGAGGAAGTTGTCGGTCAGCATCTTCTTCACTTCGTCGTCGGACACGCCGACGAAGGTGCCCTTGGGTGGGCCGAGCGGCAGCGGGCCGTCGGAGACCACGGTTACCTCGGCGTCACCGAGAACGAAGCGGTGCCAGTAAGGCGTCTGCGTGCCGAGCTTGGGTGCCTTGGCCAGCGCGCTGCCGCCGAGCATGGTCGAGGCGCCGAGGCCAACACCAAGTCCTGCGCCGAGAGCAAGCAGGGACCGTCGCGATACGTCCATCGTCATGCGTCTTCCTCCAGTGTTTTTGTAGAACTGCGTTGTGGCCGGACAGATTCATCCGCGGCTACAGGCTGCTCCCGCGCCTCGAAATTGGCAAGTAGGATTAGACGCCTGACAGGCGTGCAGGTGTGGTGTGCAGGCGCACAACCGCGAAGAAGATTATTTCGCGGCCCGCTTCGCCTCAATGGTGTCCCAAACCATTGCAGCGACGTCAGGACCGTTGAGCCGGGCGATGGCGCGGATGCCGGTGGGCGAGGTGACGTTGATCTCGGTGAGGTTGCCGTCGATCACGTCGATGCCGACCAGCAGCAGGCCGCGCTCGCGGAGATGCGGTCCCAGCGTGGCGCAGATCTCGCGTTCGCGCGGCGAGAGGTCGGTGGCCTGGGCGGCGCCGCCGCGCACCATGTTGGAGCGCAGATCGTCAGCGGCCGGCACGCGGTTGACCGCGCCAGCGAATTCGCCGTCGACCAGGATGATGCGCTTGTCGCCGTGTTTGACCTCGGGCAGGAAACGCTGGATCACCCAGGGCTCGCGGAAGGTGACGGAAAACATGTCGAACAGCGAGCCGAAGTTCATGTCCTGCGGCATCACGCGAAATACCGCGGCGCCGCCATGGCCGTGCAACGGTTTCATGACGACGGCACCATGCTCGTCGCGGAACGAATTGATCTCATTGATGTCGCGCGAGATCAGCGTCGGCGGCATCAGCTGCGGAAAGTTCAGCACGAACAGTTTTTCCGGCGCGTTGCGCACGCTGGCGGGATCGTTCACGACCAGCGTCTTGGGGTGGATGCGCTCCAGCAGATGCGTCGAAGTGATGTAGGCGAGATCGAACGGCGGATCCTGCCGCAGCAGGATGACGTCGAAGCCATCAAGCGCCGTGCGCTTGGGCTCGCCGAGGGTGAAATGATTGCCGGGCTCGTCGCGTACGGTCAGCACCTGCACCGGCGCCACCAGTTCCTCGCCGCGCAGCGAGAGCTGGTCCGGCGTGTAATAGGAGATCGCGTGGCCGCGCTTCTGCGCTTCCAGCAATAAGGCAAAGGTCGAATCGCCGCGGATGTTGATACGCGCGATGGGGTCCATCTGGACGGCGACATTCAATTTCATGGGGCGGGTCCGGGTCTGTGGAAGGGGTGGTTTAAACGCTGGCGTCGAATGCCGCTAACAGATGGCGTGGCAATCGCCGCGGCGCAATCAGGATGGCGTCGAATCGCAGCTCGAATTCGGCATGCTCGGGATGCGCCATCAGCCAGGCCTGCGCGGCATCGATGATGCGGGCCTGTTGGCGCGGCGTCACCGCATAGGCGGCATCATCGAGGCGGGCTCGCGCCTTGACCTCGATGAAGGCGATCAGATTGCGCTTCTTGGCGACGATATCGATCTCGCCATAGGGGGTTTTGAAACGCTTGGCGAGAATGCGGTAGCCCTTGGCCATCAGGAACGCGGCGGCGCGGGTCTCGGCCGAAAGCCCGGTCTGGAAGGCGGCGACCCGCTCCGGCGCGGCGAGTTTTGTGGACGCGTCGGGCGGCGTGGCGCCGTCAGTCTTCGCCATCGTCCTCTCCATCCCGAATTCTTTCGCGAGCTCGAGCGCGCGGGCATAGACTTCGCGGCGCGGGCGGCCGGACAGTTCGACGGCATGGGCGACCGCATCCTTGACGCTGTCCTGCGCAAGCGAGGAGCGTAGCAGGTCATCGAGATCAGCCTCGGTCATGACAAGTGCATCCGCCCGGGGCGGGCCGACGACCAGCACGAATTCGCCCCGCGTCTCCAGCGTATCGGCGAGCTTCGCCAGTTCGGCGACCGGCGCGCGCGAGATCTCCTCATGCAGTTTTGTCAGTTCGCGGCAGATCGCGGCGTCGCGCTCGCCCATGATGTCGGCGAGGTCGCCCAGCGTGTCGGCGATGCGGTTGCCGGATTCGAACATGACAAGCGTGGCGTCGATCCGGGCAAGTTCTGCCAGCCGCGTGCGGCGCGCCTGTTGCTTGGCGGGTAAAAATCCCTCGAAGAAAAACCGGTCGGTGGGCAATGCTGCGACCGATAGCGCCGTCAGCACCGAGGAGGCGCCGGGTATCGCGATCACGGCATGACCGGCGGCGCAGACCTCGCGCACCAGCTTGAAGCCGGGATCGGAGATCAGGGGCGTGCCGGCGTCCGAGACCAGCGCGATCGAGGCGCCCTGCGCCAGCTTTTCCAGGATCTTTGGCCGCGCCATCGCGGCGTTGTGCTCGTGATACTGCTTGAGTTGCGCCGAGATCACGTAACGCTCGGTCAGGCGGCGGGTGATGCGGGTGTCCTCGCAGGCGATGATGTCGACGCCGGCCAGGGTTTCAAGCGCACGCAACGTGATGTCGCCGAGGTGGCCGATCGGGGTGGCCACCAGATAGAGCCCGGGAACCGGCTTTGGGGCGGTCAGGACATGGCCGCCAATCGAAAATGTCCTGATCACAGAACCCGGTTCGGCTTCAGGCCCGTAGTTGGAGCTGGTTTTTGCGCGCATCATGCCAATCTAAAGCGTTTTCAAGCGAAGTGGATACCGGTTCGCGTGAAGAAAACGCGTCAGTACAAAGACCGGGTGTTCCGGTTCTGATAAGATCAGAACCGGAACACAGTGGTAGTAGCGCCAGCGCCACAGTGCGGTGGCAACGTTGGTGCTAGCATCACGGGAAGGGGGCAGGTATCCGCAACCGGCGTTGCGCCCGCGGGACCCTAATCCTTTTGTTTTGGTTAACTATTCGCCGACAATATGCCTGAATCCGCCCGCCTTTATTCCGGAGGTTGGAGCCTTAGGATTCAGGTCCTGAGGTTCAAGTCCTTGAGGTTCAAGGACTGGCCGATCCAGGTCGGTCAAGAGAAGAGATACGATGGTGGGCCCGCTCATTCGCAAACCTCAGCCGTCAGGGGCAACCCGGCGGACGGCGGTCGGCTTAATTCTCGGTGCGCCGCTGCTCGGCGCCTGCTCAAGCGTGCAGCAGAGTTTTGGCCAGTTTTCCAACCCGTTCTCCTCACCGCAACCCGAGGCCGGGCCCGCGGGCCCGCAGCAGCAGCCGCTCGCGGTCGGCACCGGGCAGGTCAAGGTCGGCCTGATCCTGCCGCTCTCGGCCGCCGGCAATGCCGGCGTCGCCGCGCAGTCGATGAAGAACGCCGCCGAAATGGCGCTGGCCGAGTTCCAGAATCCCAACATCCAGCTTCTGATCAAGGATGACGGCGGCAGCCCGCAAGGCGCCAGCCAGGCAACCCAGCAGGCGCTCGGTGAAGGCGCGGAGATCATCCTCGGCCCGCTGTTTGCGCAGTCGGTTCCCGCGGTCGCTCAGCAGACGCGCACGAAGGGCGTGTCCGTGATTGCATTCTCGACCGACTCCAGCGTGGCCGGCCGCGGCGTCTATCTGCTCAGCTTCCTGCCGGAGTCCGACGTCAACCGCATCGTCGATTACTCGGCCGGCATCGGCAAGAAGTCCTTTGCGGCGCTGCTGCCCGACAACGCCTATGGCAATGTGGTGGAAGGCGCCTTCAAGCAGGCGGCGGCGCGCAAGGGCCGCATCGTCGCGTTCGAAAAATATGGCGCCGATCGTTCGGCCGCCGTGCGCACCGTTTCGCAGTCGCTCGGTCAGGCCGACGCGCTGTTCATGGCCGATGACGGCGATTCGGTGGTGGCCACGGCGGATGCGCTCACCGCGGCAGGCGTGAATTTGCGCAACATCCAGTTGCTCGGCACCGGCCTGTGGGACAATCCGCGGGTGTTCGCGAGCCCGGCGCTGCAGGGCGGTCTCTATGCGGCGCCGGACCCGTCGGGTTTCCGAAGTTTCGCGGGCCGCTACCGTACCAAATATGGCGGCGAGCCGGTGCGCACCGCGACGCTCGCCTATGACGCGGTCGCGCTCGTCGCCGCATTGTCGCGCACGCAAGGTCCGCAACGTTTCGCGCCGGAAACGCTGACCAATCCGTCCGGCTTTGCCGGCATCGACGGGCTGTTCAGGTTCCGCTCCGACGGCAGCAATGAACGCGGGCTTGCGGTCATGAAGGTGGGCCAGGGCGGCGGCACGCCGGTTGCGGGCTCGCCGAAAAGTTTTGGCGCGTAAGTATTAGGTTTTTTTTGACGCGTTTTCTTCACGCGAACCGGTACCCACTTCGCTTGAAAACGCTTTAGCCCATCGCGTTCGCGAATTCCGCCTCGTAACGGCGCCGGTTGCTCCAATAGATGTTGGCGAACAGCGCGGCTTCCTGGCGGTAGGGGATGTGATCCTCGGCATCCTGACCGGCCTGCGCCTCGATCCAGGCCGCATGCTCCGCGATCGCGCCCGAGCGATCACCCCGCAACGCCTTGATCTGGAATTCGAACATGTGGCTCTCGATCTCGAGGTATTGATCGTACCAGCAGGTCGACCACTGACGGTTCTGTAGCGCGAAGCGGCGGATCCAGCGCTCCGTCAGATCCATCTCGTGTTCGGGTTTTGAAAACATCACGTCGCGCCGCGCTTCCTGCAGCGTCTCGATCGCAACGGGCTTGTTCTTGGCCCACAGCGTCTGCATCGAGGGATCGGACAAATAGCGATCGGCATAGATCGGATGCGCAAAGGCCTGCTCGCGCAGATGCGGCAGTTCGAAATAGACGCGGATCTCCGAACAGACGCTGGCCTTCAGTTCATTGTCTTCCATCTTGCGGTGGAAGGCATCAAAACCGATGCCGGGAAAGTAGGGCATGAACGCCGCGTGGAACATCTCGTGCAGGCGATAGAGGTCCTCGATCGCGGGATTGTCGTAAGCGCGATTCATGGTGACGCCCCACCATGAGCAGAAATGCGCACGCTCCAATCTGTCGTCGGTGGAGTCGCAGAACAGCCGCGGCAGGCTTGCGAACTGCTCGACGATGTCGTGGATGAAACCGCGATCGGTGTGCGAGGCGCGGATCGGCGCGCTACGCCACAGACCGTGCACGTGGCGGTGAATCTCTTTTGTATCCGTCAGAATGACCGGGTTTTTCACGATGCGCCTCCAGGAGCGGCGATCGGCCCGGCGGTTCCGATCATTTCGGCCATCGCAGGCGTCAGGCACAGCCGCAAGCCTGCATCGGGATCGCCGGCGGGGCGACGCAGGAAATCCGCCAGCGCAGGGTCGGTGGCGTTGGCTTCTGCTTGGGCCAGCACGGTGACGTCGCAGGGCGAGAGCGTCAGCCCGAGGCGTCGGCCGATTTGAATCGCTGCCTCGCGCTGAACGGTTTTGTAGCGGCGCGGCAGATCGAAGACGTCGTGACGCTCCAGCAAGATCAAGCCGAGCTGCAGCGAAGTGAGATTCTTGAACCATTGATTGCCGAACAGGCTCGGCATCGCGTTCCGGCAGAGCATGCCGCCGATGCGGTCGTAATAGACCCCGAACGGTTTTGACAGGCTGAACGCCAGCGCCTGCACCGCCGGACTGTCGGCGGCAACTTTCGCGGCGGGCGCTTCGGCAATGGAGCCGACATAGGTGACGTCGAGCAGCACGCGGGGCTTTTCGGTGGCGGCGAGCAGGGCCAGGAAATCATTGGCGTGCGGCCAGACATTGCCGTCGATCGCGGAGGGTTGGCTCAGGCAGAACACGGCATTTTTCGGAAGCGCGCGGCCGACGGCTTGCCACTCGGCGCGGCGATGTTCGATCACCGCGATACCGCAGGCTTCGGCATAGGCCTTGTAGCCTTCATACTCGCCGGCGAAGACGTGCACCTCGGGATTGAATTTTTCGACGCGGGCGCGATTGCCGTAGGCGGTGATGACGTGAAACAGCGCTTCGCTGCCGCCGGCGGTCGGATATCGCCAGGGAAAACCGGCCGCATCGATCGCGACCACGGGCGCCGCCCACGCCATCCAGCGATCGATGAAGGCTTCATGCGAGGCGAATTGCTTTCCGGTCCAGGCGTCGCGGAATTGTTCGAGATGATGACGCCGCGCGGCGTCGGGGCCAGCAACCGCGTTGCCGAGAATGAAATTCTTGGCGGCTTCGGTTTCGGGGGTGACCAGCGCATAAACCGTCTTGCTCGCGCCGGCGCTTTTGACGCGGCGGTCGAGCTCGGGATCATGGATCGGCGGGGTGATGGTCCGGTCGTTCACGATCGTCATGCAAATGGCGGTTGGGGCAAAATCCGTGAAGGCAATTTACCACAGCCGGAAGCGCAGCGTCCGAATTCTCAGGCTTTGGCTTATCAAACCTTTACGCGGCGACGGGCCCGGACATCTCAACACGTCGTCCCGGACAAGTGAGCGCAGCGAACGCGATCCGGGACCCATACGCCGCGGCCTCTCGTTGAGACAGCGCCGGCAGACGCCTTTTTCTAACAACAACGGCCGCGGCGTATGGGTCGTAAGTCTCGGTGCCTCGATTAAGATGGGGCGATCGAGGCGGGCGTTGCGGGGTTTATGGGAGGTCGT
>NZ_JAFCLY010000056.1:0-56167 GCF_018130185.1 Bradyrhizobium sp. AUGA SZCCT0182
TGCCCAGGCTCGGTCGTCACATCAATTCTGCCCCCGTGTTGCTTCACGATGATGTCGTGCGTCATCGAGAGACCAAGTCCAGTCCCTTCACCGGCTGGCTTGGTTGTGAAGAACGGGTTGAACATCTTTTGCTGCACCTCGGCCGGGATGCCGGTGCCGTTGTCGCGAATGCGAATTTCCACGGTAGTTCCGAGGTTCTTGGTGGTGGCCCGGAGGGTTGGCTCAAAACCAGGTTCTTTATACTCGGTCTTGCGCCTGGTCGCCGCATAGACGCCGTTCGCGATCAGATTAAGAAATGCGCGGGTGATCTCCTGGGGAAATAGTTCGATTGTACCAGCGTCCGCATCGAAGTCGCGCTGCAGGTTGATATTGAACTCGCCTTGTTCTGCGCGTGCGCCGTGATAGGCGAGATTGAGGCTCTCATTGAGAAGCGAATTGATATCCGCAGGCCGGTGCTCTCTGGAGCCCTCGCGCGAATGCAGCAGCATGTTCTTCACGATGGAGTCGGCGCGCTTGCCGTGCTGGACTACCTTTTCGAGATTGTCCTTTAACAAGCCGGTCAATTCGTCTACTTCACCCCGGACCTTGCCATCCATCGCGACCGGCTTGAGCAAATCGTTCAGCTCGTCGGTCAGTTCCGCCGACAGCGCCGAGAAATTGTTGACGAAATTGAGTGGGTTCTTGATCTCGTGCGCAATGCCAGCGGTGAGCTGACCGAGCGAGGCGAGTTTCTCCGTCTGCACCAGGCGGCCCTGCGCGGCGCGCAGATCGTCGAGGGACTGCGACAGCTCCTCCGTCCGCATGCGCAACTCATTAAGCAGACGGGCGTTTTCGATGGCGATCACCGCCTGATCGGCGAAATTCGTGACAAGCTCAATCTGTTTTTCGCTAAACGGGCGCACTTCCTGGCGATAGATGACAATGACGCCAACCAGCTCGCTCTCCCTGAGCATCGGGACGGCAAGCAAGGTCCGAGCCCGCATGCTTTCGGCGGTGACGACGCGCAAAGGGGTCTGCCTACCACCACTCTCGGCCAGGATATCCGGAATAAGGACGACCTTTTTGGTGGCCATGACCCGGCCGAGCGCCGTTCCGGGTGGCGGCACAAGCGGTCCGCGCTTGAACAACTCTGCGAATGCGGGCGGCGTGTTATGGAGTTCTGCCGCCTCAAGCCCGTCGCCGCTGCAAAGCAACATGTTGCCGTACGAGGCCTCGCAGATCTTCAAGGCGTTGTCGAGCATGACCTTGAACACCGGCTGAAGTTCGCCGGACGAACTGCTGATGACACGCAGGACTTCTGATGTTGCGGTCTGTTGCTGCAGCGCCTCTGTGAGGTCGCGCGTGCGCGCCTCCACCTCGTTGAACAGCCGCGCATTCTGGATAGCGATCACGGCTTGATCGGCGAATGTCTGGATGAGCGCAAGCTGCCTTTCCGAGTACCTGAAGCCGGTTTGCGGGTGAGTAAAGATGATCGTGCCGATGCCTTGTTCCCGATCGACCAGCGGCACGAAGGTGATAGATCGAAAGCCACCCGCGGCAGCCGCCTTGCGCGTATACTCCGGCGTATCGGGGGCCGCGACATCGGGAATCTCGATGATACGACGTTCGAGAATAGCACGCGTGGAAGGTGAGCGGTCCCGATCGCACGGAATTGGATATATCGTGCGGACTCGGTCGACATCAAAGCCGGAGATTGAAGCCGCCGTCGCATTCCAGTGCAGCTTATCGTCTTTCAGAGTTGTAATCGTCGCGGAGCAGGGCTCGAACAGCTTCGCCGCGCTGTTGACGATCGCTTCGAACACAGGCTGCACGTCCGATGGCGAACTAGCGATAACTTTGAGGATTTCGGCGGTTGCCGCCTGTTGCTCGCGGGCGTCCTCCAGGTCTTTGCTCGGACCGGAAACCGAACGACGCTTAACTCGGGTGGCCGCCGACGCAGTCCGGCGCTTGGTCTTGGTGGTCTTGAGGCCCGTTGCTAAGCTTGCGTTCGCCTCGCTCGTCTTGCCGCCCGTTCTTGATGGTCGCGTCATATCCGCCCCCAGGGTCAAGAAGAGCATCTTATCGGGCTAAACCGTCCTTCAGGAAGGGGCGGATTGGGCTGAGTCGCATGTTGCCAGCTGGCCAAGCTATGCCAAACACGGAAGTCGAACCGGTCGAAGCCGACTTCCGCTTTACCCCTCAAAGCAGACATCCGGCGGGCGTGCTGGGATGTCAGTTGAGTGAGTTCCTGTTCGATCACTTCGTCGGCGCGGGCGAGCAGCCATTTGGTGATTACAGCCAGGATTGGTCCAGGCGACGAAGGCCTTCCGGACACTTGAACAACAACGGAGGTTCAGTTGAAGTCTGAAAGCCTTCAAGAGGATTAACGACTCAGGGGCTGAGGATTTCAGTATGTTGATGAACCGATGCTGGCGCAGAAAAGTCCAGAAGGCGATCAAAGTCTAAAACGACAAACCGGCGTCCGGCTGAATCCGCGATATGGACTTGCCAACCGAGGCTTTCCAACAGGCGCGCTTTATCGACAGCAGCCTCGGGGCTGATGCGCATGGTGACAACACTCTGTCCGTCTTTGCATGCGTGGATGGCGAATGTCATGACACCCTGCCGGACGTCCAGCTTACAGCATATTCGGATGGGCTGGAGGTATTCTTAGGCTCGTTGCATTGCACCAATTGAGAAATAATCTTCACGCCGTCATGGAGAAAAATTGCCCAATAGGTTTGGGATCGGCTGGGGTGTCAGAAAAAGCAAACCGTTAGGCGTAAACAGGGCGCGGATACCAATCCGACATGGCATTGGAATTTGCGGGCAAGCGAGCGCTGTCGGAACAGTTGTCGGAGATACTAAAAGAAGAAAAGCGCCAAAGCAGCTGAGCCGACGAGGCGAGCTCCAAAGGTGTTCGTGCGAGAGATAACTTGCTCAATAGCCAGCCCTCGTCGATGGCGAACGGCCCTCCCGCCGCTATTTGGCCGGGTGTTCGTATGAAGGTCTGGAATACACAGGCACGGTGCCAATCTCCCGTCCTGCGTCATTGATTATGGCAATGCGGCGCTCCGGATCGTCTTCAGGTTTATCGAGCGAAACGCCTATGGCCAGCACCGTCGCCCTGATGACTGCATCCGTATCATTGTCGCAAACAAAACCTGATGCATCGAAAAGTCTATGGCCGTCCTGAACATCAAAAAAGTAGCGGGGCATCGGCAACCTCCAGCTTGCCAAGTTCGTCGGGACCACAATGTTCCGACCAGCGGCCTGCGCACCTCGCCTAGGAAATACGAATTACTTCCGAAAGTGGTCTAAACCAAACAGCAGTGCGCCGGTGAATATGCTTTGGTTGAGCGATGTGGTATCCCGGCGACCAGCGCGACCGCAATTGACCCATACGTCAACGAAGGCACTCAACGCTCGTGTCAGCGCAGCACTCTTTTTGTCCTGTCATGGGCCGCGAGCACGGCGCGGCCCTTTTTTGTGACCACCATCGGGTAGCGTGGGTCCTCTATGGCATTCGCTGGGTCGGCAATTAGGTTTAAGCGGACCAACGCCCACAGGGCTTGGCTGCCGCATGGTCCGGTGAGCGTGTAAGCGCTGCCGGTGTGCATCCGATAAACCTCGCCCCGCGCCGTGGCTTGCAGGCCAGCAAATTGGGCGCCTGTCAGCCTGCGATCCTTCAACCTCCGCGCCCTCTACTGATCGAGGTCCTAAACGACCAGCATATAGATGCAGCCGGTCACCAGGGCGGTGAGCCACAACAAAGATATGCCGAATGGAAAAAAGTGTAGCGACTCATCGCCAGACTTTAGCGCGGCGGGTCGATTGGATCATGTGCAGTTTGTGCCATTCGCGGTTTATGAGCGTGCTTCGTGGATCAGGGCCGAGGCGGCTATGGATACGCGGCGACGTTGCACGTCGTACAATAGAAGTCGGGGCCTCTGTTGGTAAAAACTAACTTGAAGCCATCCGGAATGACTTCAGCAATCGGCAAATGCCCCTCTTCTTGAGACAGCGTTGCCATGCCAGTCTTGCTGCACTTTGGGCAGCGAAGCTTTTCGTACCAGTCATTGGTCATCGAACTGTGGCATTAAACATTCGCCCTGCAAGGCCATGCTCGTCGGTTGTGAATATATACAAGCGGGTTCTTCGCGTCTGTTCGCCGCCCGATGATTTGGCACTGGTTTCGCCGAGGTAGCGGGCGGTTCGGTGGCAATCGTCGACGATGTCTGCCGGTTTTCAGTACAAAAGACATGCGAAAATTTATGGCCGCCGCTTGCCTCGTTATCGCGGGGATAATTTCGACCCACCGCCGCCTCCTAACGGCGCTCGATCGACCCAGAGTCAGGTCGATGAGCCAGCTTGGAAGCGTCTATCGCTATGGAACTTTGCGACCCGCCGCCGTTGTCTCATTATGAAGTTTTTTGGAAGCGCAGTTACTGCCCTGATCGTTCTTTGGTTGATCGATAAAGAACTGAACCATGGGCACTATACCCAGTCCGCGCTGGCCGTGTTGCGCGGATTGGCACGATCCATCGGGATTCGTTGAGGCCGCCCCGGTTGGCGGCCTCTTTCCGGCGGCGGTTATGAGAACAACCTTTGCCACCAGGGCGGGTTCATCCGATCGTGCAGTATTTTCTCGTACTGCGCTTTGGTAACTTCAGTCCTGCCGCCAACCACAGCGGCCGATTCAATGTCGCCGATCTGATCGTTTCCGGCTTGCTTGTCACTCAGTTTGCGATCGGTCATGGCTCTCTCCTGTTGAAGCGGACGCGAACATGCGCGTCCTTGCCGCTCGCGCCGCAAGTATCGCAGGCATGCAACGCGGCTCTGGTCGATCGGGAAGCCGTCACCCTGCCGCTGGATCACGCCTTCGGCTTCGTGAGCGGGTGCAGCAACGTGAAGCGTCTTTTCATTCGATTACCTCCCCGGCGCGCAGCAGGAGTGATGTCGACACCTCGATGCCGAGGGCTTTGGCTGTCTTAAGGTTGACAATCGTCTCGAATCTGGTCGCCCGTTCGATGGGCAAGTCGTTCGGCTTCGCACCTTTCAGAATCTTGTCCACAAAGGTCGCGGCGCGCCGGAACATGTCGGTAAAGTTGATCCCATAAGACAACAGGCCCCCGGCCACGGCGTAATCCGACCAGCCAATCGAAGGCAGACGCTGCCGCAACGCGATTTGCGCCAAGGCTTTAGCGTTGCCGATCAATGTCGCATCGTCGATGACCACGAGCGCGCCAATGCGCTTTGATGCCATCTCGGCAAATGCCGCTTCGATCTCGTCGGCTCCGCGCACGCCGAACTGGTGAAGCTTCAGTTTGAGCAGCTCCGCGGTGCGCCTCACTGCTGGTACAATCGGCGCGTTTGCAGGATTTACCGGGTTGAGCAGGACACCAACGTCGGTCAGGTCGGGCACGGTCTCCTTAAGCAGTTCGAGCCGCTTGGCAGAGAGTTCTGGAGTGAAATAGGTCAATCCGGTCACGTTCCCGCCCGGCCTAGCGAGGCTTGCCACCACACCTGACGCCTCCGGATCAGCAATCACCGCCACGACGATAGGAGTCGTGTTGGTGACTTGTTTTGCAGCCAAGGCTCCCGGCGTTCCATGGGTAACGATCACGTCGACGTTTAGCCGGACCAATTCCGCGAAAAGGGCGGGCAGACGTTCGTACCGTCCTTCGGCCCACCGATACTCAATGACAATATTCCGGCCCTCCTGATAACCGAGGTCACGGAGGCCAGCGCGGAACGCCTCGGCGCGTTCGGGCAGACTTCCGGCCGATGGCAACCCCACAAAGCCGATGCGGTAAGCTTTGGTTGCTTCTTGCGCGCGCGCTACAAACGACCATGCGGCTGCTGAACCGATAACCAGCGTGATCAACTCGCGGCGTCTCATGGGGCTACCCCCAAGGCCAAGGGTCACGGCTGCTAAGTATAGCAGGTTGGGAGTGTTAGTGGCGGCGTGCATCGCAACAAAAACGCGCAGCGTCGAGCTATTCGATCACCTCGTCGGCGCGCTGCTGGAGATGCAAAGGCATTTCGAGGCCGAGCGTCTTGGCGGTCTTCAGATTTATCCTCAGTTCGTACTTTGTCGGCGCCTGCACCGGCAGATCGCCCGGCTTCTCGCCCTTGAGGACGCGATCGGTATAGGTCGCCGCGCGCCGAAAATTATCGGGCGGGTCATTTCCGTAGGACAGCAGGCCGCCAACTTCCGTGAACTGGTGGAAAGGATAGACCGCGGGAATACGGTAGCGCTTGGCCAGTGTTGTAATCTCCACGCGATGGTTGGACAGGAAAATATCCGCCATCGCTACCAGACCGCCGTTTGGGTCGCGCGCCAGTGCGCTAAAGACGGCTTCGAACTCGGACGGGCTGTGAACAGGTGCAGCGATCGCCTCTACTGCGAGGGACCGGGCGCTGGCCTCGAATGAGCCAAGGTAATCGGCATAGGGCGCTGTTGCCGGATTGAACAGGAAGGCGGCCCTATTGACGCTCGGCGCGATCTCCTTGAGCAGGTTCAGCCACTTGCCAGCCATCGTCGGCTCGAAAAGAACAAAACCGGTGACGTTGCCGCCCGGCCGCTCGGCAACGTTTGCGAAAATGACGGGGATGGTGCGCGTTTGTTGCAGCATCGCAGCAGTGGTGGGTGTGTTTTGCGTAAGAATGAGGTCGGGCTGCAGCGCGACGAGTTCCTTCGCGAATCGTTGCATCGCCTCCACGTCAGCCGCTGCCCAGCGAGTGTCGATCCGGATGTTGCGGCCCTCCGTCCACCCGAGCTTCTGGAGTTCCTCCCCGAACGCAGCCACCCAGGCCTGTCCTTCCCGGTCACTCTCGGCATATGCCATCAGCACGCCGATCCGCCGCATCCGCTGGGGCTGCTGCGCGCGCGCGGTGAGCGGCAAGGCGAGCGTGCCGCCCAGAAGGGTGATGAACTCGCGCCTCTGCATACGCCCCCGTAAGGACCACGCCTTGTGGAATTGCCAAATCCTAGCACGTGTGACCACCGGGCAATGTATCACAAAGCGCCCACACTCGAGCGCCCATTCTCACTAGATGCGACGTCCGTTGTGGGTCATTCGAGTCGTTTTGACGGACCACGGCGACTTCCGATCTACCCGATGAGCGGACATCAGGTTAGGCAGGCATGTCTCAAAAAGGCCAGTAACAGAAGCCGCCATCCTCATTCGATCACTTCATCGGCGCGGGTAAGAAAAGTCTCCGAGATATTCAAGCCGAGCGCCTTGGCTGATTTGAGATTGATGATGAGGTCAAACTTGCTGAATGGGCATGTCAGCTGGCGTTGCTCCACGCAAAATCTTGTCGGTAAACTCAGCAGCCCGCGCAAAAAGGTCGATGAAGTTCGCTCCGTACGAAATCAGACCGCCCGCGTCCACGAATTCTCTAAAACCAAAGATAGTTGGAATCCGTGCGGCGGTAGCCACTTTGATGATCTTGGCCTTATTGGCATTTGTAAGGGGTTCACTATACACGTACAGCGCGTCAGTTTCGCCCGTCAGTGTCGCCATTGCTGCGTCAATATCGTCGGCCGTTTGGATTTCGAGTATGTTGGCTTCTACATTCAGCCGGGCGGCTGCCGCTCGAATGCCAATCACCTCTTGCGTAACACCCGAGTAATTGGTGTTAACCATTGCAGCGAAACGGCGGACATTCGGGATGATGTCTCTCATCAATTCAAGACGTTTGCTGCTGAGTTCACCGGGCTGGATGGAAAGTCCTGTAACATTCCCGCCAGGCCGGGCCAAGCTCGCGACGATTCCGTTGGCGACCGCATCACCGTAGGCGGCGAATACAATTGGAATGCTTGACGTTGCCTGCTTTGCGGCCACAACGCCGTATGCCGACGTAACGATCACATCAACCTTTAGCCGCACGAATTCGGCAGCGAATTCGGTGATTTGCCGAACATCTCCTGCTCCCCAGCGATACTCGATCTTGACATTACGCCCATCCGTCCAGCCAACCTTGGCCAGTCGTTCCACGAATGCCGCCACCCACGCCCCATGAGAAGCTTGCGTTCCAGCGACAAGGAAACCGACAACCGGCGGCTTCGCTGTTTGTTGTCCATAAGCCCCTGAGATGGAGCCGATGGCCACGCCGCTCGTCAGCAATATGAATTCCCGTCGCCTCATTCTATCACCCGGCGTTCTGACCACTGCATTGGATCGAGCCATACAAATAGGCTTTCGGCCGCATCGTGTTAATCTGGAATTATCCTGCCACGTCGGAAATGGGTCAAAAGCTGCCCTAGCAGGCTCGAAACGGGACTTCCGATCTCCCCCGAAAGCAGACATCCGGAAGGCGTGCTGGGATGTCAGTTGAGTGCCCACAAGCAGACTCATGCACTGCAGCAAACAGCTTGGCTATTCGATCACTTCGTCGGCGCTGGCGAGCAACGCGAGGGGAACAGTAAGGCCGAGGGCTTTGGCCGTTTTCATATTGATCACCAGTTCGAATTTGGTCGGTTGCTCAACCGGCAGATCAGAAGGCTTGGTGCCTCTGAGAACCTTATCGACGTAGCCGCCTGCACGACGATACAAATCGACTATACTGGGGCCGTATGAAATCAATCCGCCATCGATGACGAATTGTCGGTAGAGATAGCTTGCGGGCAAACGATGCTTCGCCGCCAGCGCGGTAATTCGTGGGGCGTTGTTAACGGTTAAGGTATCACCAAAAACATTTATTGCATGGGCGTGCTGGGCTGCGGCCGAGGCAAATGCGATGTCGATTTCCTCGGCCGTGGTCGCCTCAAATACCGGCAGAGCCACGCCTAGGTTCCGGGCAATTTGGGGCAACTCCTCGACTACGGTGAGCATGTGAAATGGATTGCCCGGATTGACCAAGTTCGCAATTTTCGAGGCGGTAGGAACCAGTTCCCGCAGGGCTTGGATCGCCTTGCCGGTGAAATTTCCGGGCGCAAGGAGTGATAGACCCGTCATGTTGCCGCCGGGATGCGACAGGCTTTGGACGAGGCCAAGCCGCACGGGATCGGCCACAGCCACAAATACAATCGGAATGCTGGCGGTTGCCGATTTCAGGGCTACAGCTGTTTGCGTGTTGGTGGCGATAAGCAGATCGGGCTTGAGGGCGACGAGTTCGGCCGCTAGAGCCGGTATGCGCTCGGCATGGCCCTCGAAATATCGGGAGTCAATGATTAGGTTCTTGCCTTCGATCCAGCCGTGACCGCGCAGGCTCTCGTCGAACACTTTTTTGATCGGCAAATTTTGGACGTTGCCAAGCGTGCCGACCCGGCGAGGCGTCCCCTGCGCCCACGAACGCCGTGGTGAAACTAGCAGCGCCGCGCTGGCCGCAATGAACTCTCGCCGCTTCATTCGTCCCTCTCGCAGCTTGAGGACGAGGGACGTAGCATATCACGTCTCGATTGTGGCCGCACTCACTTCGGATGCTGCGTCGCAAATGTCGCCGTTCCGCAAGACGGCTTTGGGTCAAAGTGAGAAGTCCGGGCTTTCAACCGGCAAGTCGGCTTTACCCTACCTCCGGACATGACCTTGCATTTGTACCAGGATCGGAAGTCGCGATTCATGGTTCAAGTCTCAGAGCAAAGGCTATCAGAGCCGCACAACACGATTTTGCGGCGCTATTCCGAGACCCATCGCAGGGCGGTTAGCCATTGCATACGAGGACGCCTCGGCAGAGATCGAGTTGGCTAATTCGTTCTAGGCGGCCAACGCCGGGCCACCAACCAGCCCGCCAGAGGCGCGCCAAAGGCCAGGCACCAGAGGAATTGTGCAACGAATGGAGCGACGGCGGCCATCACCGTTGCGAACACCAATGCGAAAACCGGAAAGATCGCGGTTGCCAGCAACTCGGGATCGCCGCGCCCTCGCAGCGCGAGAAGCCAGAGCAGCGCGTTCAGCGTTGCAACGAAAGTAAGATGAACCCCGTAAATAACAGCGACGACGCTGTCGAGCCGATAGGTTCCGTAAAGACCATTCGTAACGGGAAGGATGATGATCGACAACAGGAAGATCAGATTGAGGAAGACTTCGCCCCGGCTGCCTTCCGGAGCAACCGTAAGCCGCCGATGATGGCTGAACCAGAACATGCCCGCGACAATGAAGCTGATCATCAGCGCGATGAGGGGCTGCGCGTAGGCGTTGACCAGATCGATCCAGCTCGGCGCTTTCGCAAAACCGCGCGCCTTCGGCAGATCATAGGCGAGCAGCGTCATCGCAACGCCGAAGATCGTGTTGCTCAACGCCTCCAATCGGCGCATTTCGAAAAGACCGATCTGCTTCAACCTTGCTCCCCTTAAAGCCGCCGGACACGAGACCCGGACATGCTTTCAGACTGTTGGATTGTCGGACATAGATTGCCCGTGTGGGCAAGATAAGAAGTCGCGACGCTTCTATAGTGATCATCAAAGCACGTTGGTTGCTATTGGGATAGGCCGCCATGTCCGAGGCTCATTCGTCGGTTTGGCCAGACCACGGCGACCTCCGGTCTACCCCGATGAACGGACATTCTCAGCATAGGCGGCATGTCTCAAAAGTGCCACAAGCGGCCCACGTGCGATGTCGAAACTCCGGAAAATACACTCGCTAGACTTGCGCTTCCGTTTTCGTATCTGGGCGGCCTCGACCTAGGCGTGGCTCCGTTCCCACTAATAGCCGTTGAATGTTGGTATGATGACGAACAATCACGTAGATGCCGCCTCCGATCACCAGCAATCGATAGGGCAACGGGTGCTCGAAACCGCAGACAAGAACGATGGCCGTCAACGCCGCGAGTATTGAGCTAAGGGAAACAATTCGGGCAACAGCCAGCACGACGCCAAAGACCATCGCAGCACCCAATCCCACTGGCCACGACATCGCCAGCAACACACCGAGCCCGGTCGCCGCGGACTTGCCGCCTGTAAAGTTCAACCAGATCGAGCGGCTATGCCCCAACAGCACGGCAATTCCTGCCAAGCAAACAGCCCATGGCACCCATACTTGCAACTCAGCTGCCGTCGGCGGCGTCGGGGATAATTCTGTATAGAGCCAAGGACAGAACGAGCGGGCAACGATGATGGCAGCCACGCCTTTCAGCACATCGGCGATGAGCACCACCAACGCAGGCCATTTTCCAAGAGTCCGCAATACATTCGTTGCCCCGGTGGATTTGGAGCCATGCTCTCGAATATCAATGCCCGTGAGCAGTTTCCCCGCCAGGTAGCCCGTGGGCGTAGAACCGAAAAGATAGGCGATCACCAATCCAACCGCGCTCGCTGTCCAGAAAGCCCTGGGTTCTAGTTCCAGTTTCACGCCGCCAGTGTTTTAACCCCGACTTCGCTTGACCGCTATGGGTCAAACGCGTCGGTTATGCCCCCGCCAATCGCTTCCGGTCTACCCCCAACTCCGGACGTGGCCTGCACCGCGCAAACCGAGGCTTTGTGCCAATTGCCGGCATCGCGCGAATGAAAATTACGCGGCGTCATCATTGCTGATAACAACGAAGTACATTGCTGGCTGATCTAACTGGACAGAGCTTATGCACCTTCAACGCGCGAGGCGTTCCAATGGTATGTTCAGCCGTAGCCTAAGGCCATTTCGACGCCAGTCGTGCTCGATCCGGCCTCCCAGTTCGCCGGTCACACTACGGTCGGTTAGAGTGCTACCAAAGCCGCGAGCTTGCGGTTTCACATCGATTTCAGGACCGCCGGTTTCGTCCCAGTCAAGACGGAAGTCGTCACCGCTCGCGTCCCATGTCACACGGATCGAGCCATCCGGCCGAGAGAGAGCCCCGTACTTGACCGCATTCGTCGCCGTCTCGTGCAACACTAAAGCAAGGCCTGTGACGGCCTTTGCTCCGACAGGCACATCGGGTCCGCTTAGGACGATGCGGTCAGGGGAGCCATCTTCATAGGGCTGCAACACTGTGCGCACCAGTGCATCCATCGTTGTCTGCTCACTTTCGTGCTCAGTTCCCATGATACCCGGACGGACAAGATCCTTGGCCCGCAACAGCGCATCCAATCGACCACGAAGAGCTTGGGCCATCTCCTTCGGGCTCCCTGCAGACCTAGCACTCAGACTGATCAGTGAGTGGAAATTGGCGAAAATGTTCTTTACGCGGTGATCCGCTTCCCGAGCAAGCAACCGTTGGCGCTCTTGCGCATTCTTCTGATTGGTTACGTCCACCACCACGCCGACGAAGCGATCCGGTTGTCCGTCCTCCTCGTACAAGCACTCGCCACGCGCCTCGACCCAGCGGATATTTCCATCCTTCTGAAGCAGCCGGTATTCTTGAACATACTTTTCTCGGGTGACGACAGCATGATTGACAGCGTCAGCGATCCGCTGGACATCCTCGGGATGGACGCCCGCAAGGTAGTCCGACAACGGCGCGCCCTTATCTCCCTTGGCTGGATCGACCGAGAACATTTCCGCAAATCGAGCATCGGAATAGAAGGTGTCGGACTGCACATGCCAAGCGAACGTACCCACCATCCCAGCAGCGTTCAGAGCTTGACGTAGTCGCTCCCCGGTTATCGCCAAAGCTCGCTCCGCCAGAACCTGCTGCGTTGTTTCCACGACAACGGCGAGAACGCCTTCAGGACGACCATTCTCGCCCAGCACTGGGCTGTAATCGAGGTTCATCCAAACCTGCTCAGGAACGCCTGAACGGTGAAGTGTTAGTTCTTGATTACGGTATGAAAGCGTACCTCCACCCAAACCCACCTTCATCACATTGTCGTTGAAGTCGGCCACCTCAGGCCAACCTTCCCGCACCTTGGACCCAAATAGGAGGGGATGGCGCCCGCCTGCAAAGATTGAGTAGGCGTCATTGTAGATCATGATGCCATCTAGTCCCCACAGGAGCACGATGGGGACCGGTGAGCGCAGCAGTATGCTAACCGTGGTCTTCAGACTTTCTGGCCACTTGGAGATTGACCCCAAGCTGGTGTTGGTCCAATCGAGCGCACGAATAAGACCGCCATTTTCGCCGCCGCCGAACGGGAAATGATCCTCAGGCTCCGAACCGCTCACGTTGGTCATAACCTTTTGATGCTGTTCCTTTGATGGTCGGACCTTGTTCCACTTCCTGGATCATAGCCAGCCCTATCTGTGCAGCCCTGCTGACAACCTTTGGGAGATGGCTCTAGCTAGGATCAATTTCTGCTTTGGGTCAAACGCGTCACTTTGGTCGTCGGCAGACTACTTCCGGTTTTCCCCCGGAAGCGGACATGCCAGGGCCGGTCGGCATGTCTCAAAAGTGCCAATTGCAGACGTCTACGAGGAAGGGAATCGACAACCACTCACATATAGCCGGGATCGCGCGGAACGTAATTGCGCCAATCGCCAAATGATCGCGCCGACATGAGGACGAGAGGCTGCACGATGTGAAAGCCATGTTCGATTACCCTGGCCATGAGTGCGTCGGCACCCCCTGGTGCGATTAGCGAGAGCTGCTGAGGTTGAAGGCTCAAAGCAGCTTCCATTGCCGCGCTGACGACCTCCGCGGAGTCAGCACCCGGCGCAACTGCGAGAGGTCCAATGTGACCCTCGGGCGACGCGTACGCGTAGCCAACGGTGGAACCGCCTTCCTCAATCCTGAATCCCGTCGCATCTGTCCGCAACAGGTACTCGTGGTGTCGGTCGCGACGGAAACCGAGAATGTCGCTGTCGATTTGGCCAAGCCAATCGACCGCAGCGCCCACCGCAATCGGGCTACAGGCATAGCGGCTGCTTCTAAGCCTCCGTTGCACCACGCTCGCCGGTGCGCTGATGCGATAGAGGGGCTGCCGCGGATACAGGCCGTACTTCGTATAAAGTCCGATTGCAGACGTATTGAACGCAAAGGTGATAAGCGCTCGATTTGTCGCCTTCAGCCGCGCCGCATGGTGCAAGGTTTTTTGGAGGAGCTTCCCGCCGACTCCCCTTGCCTGCTTCCCCGGCTCTATGAAGAGCTGCGCCAAGTACCAGAAGTCGGCGAGAGCCCAGCTGAAGCCGAAGCCGATGATCGCCTCGTCGTCTTCCGCAATCCATAGGCCGGTTGCATCTTCGGACAGACAGAAGGCTTGGAACGCTGGCGGCCGCAGCGGCATCGATGCCTCAAACCCATGCCGGCTCCACAGATCATTGATGCTTCGCTGAACCAGCGCGGCAGCAATCTCTAAGTCTTCGTTCCTCGCCGGGCGAATGCAAATTGGCATAACTTTCACGTGCGCCAGCCGTTGAGAATAACATGGTAACGGCTAAACCACAGCGTGGCTAGGGCAGGAGCGGCTCTGTTAGTGCAACCTGAGCTGCTGGCCGATGTCCGCCTCGGGTCAAACTGAGACCTCAATCCGCCAGTGCGGCATGTCCGTTCTACCCCCAGGAGCAGACATTCCTCCGAACGGCAGCTTTGCGCCAAGACCGGTCGGCCGCGACTGCCTTTTTGGACCTGCCAGAAAGGGTTTTGTGGCAACTACAAGCGTGGTAAGCGTCGATGATGCGTGTGTCGCATATCGATTGCACGGGCGCCGTCCTGCTGTCGCTCGGGCAGAGGCGTTTGTGATCCTGAACACGGGCTAGCGCGGGCAGTCAGGCGGCGAACTCGATGCCGCCTGCGTCGTCTACGGTGCGTACGTGGGCGACGTAGCCGTCCGGACGGACAAGCATTGAAGCGAAGTTGCCGAGCAGGCCGTCGTTGGCGCCAGGTGCCAGGCTGACGAGGTTGATTGCGTCCCTGACGGGCGTTGCGTCGCTCTCCGTAGCGACTTGCAACAGGACCCAGCGACCTTCTTGGAAATAGCGGTAGAGCGTCGTTCGCGAGCCGTCCCTCAACACAAGATCGCCGTCGGAAAGACGATGCCCGCTCACACCTTTCAGATGGTCCCAATTGTGCTCCGCCTTAAACAGCGGTTCTGGATAGGCGACACCAAAGCCGGAGAGTTGGTCCGCGAGTTGGCGGTTGACCTCCGGCACACGAAGAAAGCCGCTGAGCATACGCCGCAGAGCCAATGCCGGAGGATCAAATGCGGAGAACAGCGCGAATTGCGCAAGCGTGTCGTTCTGAAGCGCCTCGCCGATCGGTCTACGTTCCGACTGATAGCTATCGAGTATCTCATCAGACGCGGTACCGTGTATAACACTCGCCAGTTTCCAGCCGAGATTCATGGCGTCCTGGATGCCGACGTTCATGCCCTGACCGCCCATCGGCGGGTTAATGTGAGCGGCATCGCCAGCTAGGAAAATCCGCCCTTTCCGATAGCACTCGGCGAGGCGCGATTCATCTGTGAAGCGCGATATCCAAACAGGATCGCGCGGACGGAGATCCCTGCCGTAAATGCGGGCCGCGCAAGCCGCGACCTCGGTGAGCGATACCGGCGCGGAGGGTTCCAAATAAGGTGCCGATGCATCAATAACGCCAATTCTGTGATGAACGCCATCGCCACGTGGCGCGAGAACCAAACCACCAGCCTCGTTGACGAGCGTCAGGACCGGTTTCTCTGGGGGCGCATCAAGCGCGACGTCTGCCAATGTCATTGCATGCCGTGCCGGATGACCGACAAAATCGATGGCTAAGGCTTGCCTTACCATACTGCGAGCGCCATCGGCGCCAGCGGCGTAGTGAGCGGCAAAGCCGAATGGTGTCTCGCCGTTCCGGCCCCGTACGATGACGCTTTCGGCATTCTGCTCAACCTGTTCCACAAGGTGGCCACGCCTGATGTCCACACCCAACTCCAGTGCACGCTCCTCGATGAGCTTTTCAGTCGTCGCTTGCGGCAGGAACAGCGTGAAAGGAAAGCGCGATTCCAATGTCGAGAAATCAAGCAGCGTATCCAGCCCTCCGAAGAAAAACCCAGGGTTCGGACGACCTTGTGAGAGGAAGCGTTCCGCGATCCCACGCAGGGCGAACACCTCCAGAGTTCGACCGTGGAGCGTCAATGCGCGGGATTGGGTGACGCGTTCGGCGCGCCGTTCCAGAACGAGGACTTTCACTCTTGCCAGCGCCAGCTCACACGCAAGCCACAGTCCCACCGGTCCGCCGCCAATTACGACGACGTCAAATTCATTGATCATGATCATCTCACCACATATCTTACGATGTTAGACATAATCTAACGATGTTAGGGAGTTCAAGCGGTGGCAGCCGGTGTGGGCATTCAACAAGAGGTGATCGTACGGGCGGCGCTAACCTTGCTTGATGAGGTTGGGCTGGAGGGCCTCACGATGCGGCGGCTCGCCGCTGCCTTGAAGATTCAGGCGCCTTCGCTGTATTGGCATTTTCCCAACAAGCAGGCGTTGCTGGACGGCATGGCGGATGCCATCTTTGGCGCAGTGTCGCTGCCGCGGAATCTCAAGGGGAAGACCTGGGATGTGCGGCTGAAGGTGGTTTTCCGTGCCATCCGGAGGGCTTTTCTCGCCCACCGGGACGGTGCTCGTGTCTTCGCTGGCACGTATGTTCCTACCGACAACGTGCTTCGAATCGTCGAAGCCATGATGGCACTAATGCAGGAAGCTGGCGCTTCGCCAAAGCTTTCATCCGACGCAGCCTTCAGCCTCGTCTATTACGTGCTAGGTTTCACGATGGAGGAACAGGGACTGGATCCGCGAACAGGCGGCCCGCTCGATCTCGCGAACCGGCAAGCGGAGTTCGCGAACCTTGCGGCAATGAAGTACCCAAGCATCCACGCGGCTTTGCACCGTATGTTCGACAACGATCTTGACGATCGCTTCGAAGCAGGACTCGATCTGCTGATCAGCGGGTTAAAGGCCCGGATCGATACTCGATCGTAATTCCGTTCTCGCGGACCGACTGGCCATAGCTGTGCACCCCATGTTTTAGACGGGCGCCTTCTTGCACACAAACCCAGCCGCGATAGCCGCACGGTGCACCGCTGCATGCAGGTGCGCCAGAAGCGGCTATTACCCCAAGTCAGCTTTTGCCCGTGTCGGGCATTGGGCCTACCGCCGCAGTGGGATGCCGACCAGCGGGTTTCGCGATGTTCAATGACAGAATGGGATTCCGTGTGGCTCGACCGGCAATTACCCTCAGTTTCCCGAGACCAGCCTGAGCCCGATGACGCCTCCCAAAATGAGAACAATGCAGAAAACCCTCAGCGGCGCAGCGGAGTCGCCCAGAACTGCGATTCCCAGTATCGCGGTGCCCGCCGCGCCGATACCGGTCCAGACCGCATAGCCAGTCCCGACCGGCAGCGTACGGAGCGAGAGTGAAAGAAGAAAAACACTCGACAAGCCGGTGACGACTGTAAGCAGCGCAGGTATCAATCGCGTGAAGCCTTGAGACCACTTCATGCAGAACGCGAATGCGATTTCGAGAAAGCCAGCGAGGCTCAGTAGTGTCCATGCCATGTTTGAAGATCCGTTGTTTCTTCGCCAGCCGGCACGACCGGGGCGAGGTTTGACGAGAGCTTTATTGTCAGCGAGGGACCGACGTCCAGTTCGATGCGCCGACTCGAATGCGGGACAGAACAGCTGCGAAGCCGGGCGCGCGTTTAGGAGGTGAACGTTGACGAACTGATTTCCGTGCGCAAAGCACTCGCTTATCGTGATTTCAGGCCCTGGTTCCAGCAGCGGGGAGCGTGCGGAACGCAATTCCAAATCGATTGAAGGCGTTCATCAATCCTATCGCATAGGTCAGATCAGCGAGTTCTTCGTCGCCAAATTCGGCGGCAGCGGCTTCATAGTCCGCGTCAGGAACGTGGGTTTCGGCAACGCATGTTATGGTTTCCGCCCAAGCGAGCGCGACGCGTTCGCAGAATACTTCACCCGCTTCGCGCCAAACCGGAACCAGTACGAGTTTGTTGACCGCAACATCGAGCTTGAGCAGATCGCGAGAATGCATGTCGATGCAATATGCACAGCCATTTATCTGCAAAACCCGCAGATAGACGAGATAGGTCAGCTCTTTTGGAACGCTGCAGTTTTGAAGATAGAGGTGCACCCCTCCGAAAGCCTCGAAACCTGCAGACGACGCCTTGTCGTAGTCGATACGATTGCTCATGATGAGTCCTTCAGCGGCTGGAGGACTCTATGTGCTGCATCTTGGCCTACCTTAGAAGGTCCATGATCTGCCTTGTGCACTGGGCCATGACCCTTATCTCGGCGCAAAGGCCTCAACGACCGAGCGAAAAATTCAGGCCGTCCGATCTCAAGGAGGGGTACAACGCTTTGTCGCGAGGATCTCAGCTATGCAGGAATCGATTATTTGTTAGGTCCTTAGAATGCGTTCGATATTCCGGTCGCGTCTCCCGCAGGGTTCTCTACATTTCTGGGCAAGTCCTGCTGATCAACAGCGCTGCTCGGTAACACAAACTGGAGGCGTGCCTGAAAGGTCCATCATCCGTCCGAAGTACTAGGCCATGATCGTTCCAGCTCAGTTAGAAACGGTGAGCTATCGCCAGCGTTATATCAGCCTCAGGATACGCCTTCCGAGAATCTCGGCGGTGCGCTGAGAGGCAATATTTGTGAAATTGAGAAGCAGGGCAGAGGCTCCATCACCACCCATCGTCCAATCCGTTAATGCTTCTCCGTACAGCCCCTCTTCCTGCATGCGCGCAACAAGCCGGCGATCTGAGCGTCGGGCTTGCGGCCGCAAGATCAAGTGCATTCCGCCCGGCTGTGAATCAATTCGCATGTGTTTCCCGAGCACGCTATCCAGACCTGCTGCTGTCGCTTCCCTACGCTCGGCATAAAGTTTCCGCATCCGCTGGATATGGCGCGCGAAGTGCCCTTCCCTGATGAAGGCAGTGACGAGAGCTTGCGTAAGCTCGGGACTGCCACCTGCAAGGGCTTGAGTGATCTGTTCAAACCGCTCGATCTCGGTTTCCGGCACGACGAGATATGCAAGCCGAATGCTCGGTAAAAGCACCTTGCTGAAGGTCCCAGCGTAGAGCACGCGCCCATCGCGATCCAGGCTCTTCAAAGCAGGCAGAGGGCGACTGACATACCGGTACTCGCCGTCGTAATCGTCCTCAATGACCCATGCGTTGTTTCGCGCGGCCCAGTCCAACAGCGCCAGGCGGCGGGCCAGGGATAAAGACACGCATAGCGGACTCTGATGCGCAGGCGTAACCACAGCTGCACGCGCGCGCAGCGCCAGCTTAATTCCATCGGAAACGTCGATGCCCTCCCGATCAACCGGCACGGGAACGGCTGCAATATTCATGTGTCCCAGCAGTTCTCGCGTCGGCGGATATCCAGGGTTTTCAAGCCAAACGCGATCTCCCGCCTTCAACAGTGCATGACCGATCAACTCGATGGTGTGGCGATATCCCGATGTGACGAATATCTGAGATGGGGAGCAGTTGATCCCGCGCGAAACCTGGAGATATGCGGCGATCTCGGCACGCAGTGCTGGCAAGCCGTATACAGAGGGATGCACCATGTCCGATGGTTGCATCGCACGCACACACCGCGCGCCCAGGCGTGCCCAGATCTTTCGGGGAAACATATCCAGGGCAGGCAAACCCATTTGGAACGGCAAAATCGAATCTGGACGAAAACTGGCCGCAGCAATGCCGCTTCTGGACTGGGGCGTCGGAATTGCAACAGGCGCTCGCGGCTTGAGGCCCGGCGTCACGATGGTCCCTGCCTGACCGCGGGCTAGAATGTACCCCTCGGCAGCCAACAAGGAATAAGCTGCTTCAATCGTGCCCCTTGCCAGACCCAATTCCTTGGTCAGCGCACGTGCCGAGGGAATGCGGTCACCTGGCTTCAACAATCCGCTCGCAATAGCGCCGCGAAACCGATCGTAGATCTGGCGATAAAAAGGTTCAGCAGCCGTTGGATCCAACGGCGAAATCTTGCTGGCCGCGACGGTCATGGTCTAGCCCACTCTGCCGGTGAGCCGAAAGTGATTATACCATAATGTCCCAGAGCGGCAGTCACTTTTGATCAACCGTTTGTGTGTGCTGCAACGCCCCGAGGTTGAAGAGTCACCACCGCAATAATGGACCAATTGCAATTTCCATTCATGGACCATGGATGTCTGTCATGAGGTTTGTAAATGATTGCTCACCGAGACGTCGAAAGTATCAAGGAACGGAAGGTCGATCATGAATTTGAATCTGAGCGGCAAGAGAGTGCTGGTGACGGGCGGCTCAAAAGGCATCGGGATGGGATCGCCACGGCGTTCGCCGCCGAGGGCGCGGAACTGATCCTTGTCTCGCGCGACATCGACGAGGGCGAGGCGAGTAAGAAGGTCGGTCGCCCGATCACGGCCGTCAATCTCGACCTGTCGCAGCAAGGTGCGGCGGAGCAGCTAGGTGGGCGTTTTCCCGAATCGACATCCTGGTCAACAACGCTGGCGCGGTTCCCAGCGGGTCGCTGTTCGACGTCGACGAAGCGCGGTGGCGCTCTGGGTGGGACCTGAAGGTGTTCGGCTACATTAACATGTGCCGCACCTTTTACCCGCTGATGGTCGGTCGCGGCGGCGGGACGATCGTCAACATCGCCGGAATCGGCGCGATAGTCAAAAGCCCGGCGGCGATCTGTATCGCGGCCGGCAATGCGGCCATCATCGTCATGAGCCAAACGCTCGGCAGTGGGAGCCACCGGGACCATGTACGCATGGTCGCGGTGAACCCCGGCCCCGTCGCAACCGAGCGGCTCAAGGCGGCCGCCAGCGTCCAGGACACTCAGAAGTTTAATGCGGCCGCGTTGCTGCCCTGGGCACACCCCGCAAGCGTGGAGGAGATCGGCGCGACAGTCGCGTTCCTCGCCTCTCGTCCTACACCAGCGGTTCAGTGGTCACCGTCGACGGCGGACTGTCCGCGTCCGCCCCGGGCCTCTAACGCGTTTCTTAGAGGAGGATGCCTGCCATGGCTCTCGTCCGCTATCCCTATCCCGCGACGATGTCGGAGAGCGCGCGTTGCATCATGGCGATGGCGCCGCAAGCAAAATCCAGATACCGACCTACTCGCGGGAGATGCTAGTTGCCCCGTATCGGAACCCGGGTTTGCTCGGTGGCTGGCGCTGCGCATATGCCGCCACCCCTTAAATTGTTAGGTAGCCGACTTCTTCAATGAGATTCAAACGAACGTCCGGTTTGCGCCAGAAGCGACCCTACAGCCAGCGGTGCTGTTCAACTAAAGAACCGGTCTGTACGCGGCCGTGTGGTGGCGCTTTCGCGCGACCAGCACACTGATGATGAGCACATTGAGAATGTTGGCACCGATGCCGACGGCGAACGCGGGCTCATAATGACCGAGACGATCGTAGAGCAGGCCGGCGAGCCAGCTGCCGGCGGCCATGCCTCCGCCGCTGAACAGCAATAGTGTCGGGATTCTCCAGGAGGCTTCCGATGCTGGAAAAAGTTCACGCACTGCCAGGACATAAGCCGGTATGATGCCGGAAAAGCCGAGCCCGAAAGCGGCGGCCACCGTGAAAAGGCCGGCTTCGTTCTGTGTCAGCAGAAAGGCCGTCATCGATGCGGCCTGCCAGGCTGATCCGGTCAGGACGGTGGCGAGCCCGCCTATACGATCGGAGATCACGCCCCAGATTTGCCGGCTCAGAAACGCGGTGCCGAGCAATACCGACAGCATCAGGGCGCCCATCGATCGACTGATCCCGAGATCGCTGCAAAAGGCGACCAGGTGGCCCTGCGGCATCGCCATGGGAATGCAGCACAGTATGGCGGCGCAGCACATCAACGCGAAAACGGCATTGGGCGGCCATCCGAGGACGCGCGCCTTGTTTGAACCGGCGCCGGACGCCGCCGCCGGTAGAACCACTTCGGGTGGCGTCCGGAAGTAAATTGCGGCCAGCGGAGCGACGACAACTATCTCGAGGAGCGCATACCACAGCATCGCCTGCCGCCAGCCGTAATTGGCAATCACTTGCTCGAATATCGGCGGCCAGAACGCTCCGGCGACATAGGTGCCGCTCGAGATCAGTGCCAGCGCCGAACCGCGCCGGCGGTCGAACCAGCGGCTGACGTAAATGTACAAGGGAGCGTTGATGCCGCCCAATCCGATCAGGCCGATAAACAGTCCGTGGCCGATCCACAGCGGCCAGGGCGGCCCAAAGGTCGAGATGGAGAGGCCAAGGCCGATCATTAGCGAACCGAAGATCACCGTCGGGCGCGTGCCAACCCGCTCGGCTATTCGCGACATCAGGATGCCGCCGATTCCGGATCCGAGCCACGCCAGCGCGCCGGCAAGCGCTGGAACGGAACGCGACCCGTCAACCTCGCTGGCGATGTCCTTGAGCGCCACCGCGGTGATCCATCCCGCGCCGAACGACATACCAAGGATCGCCAGCGCTACCGAGGCGACGGCCCACGAGGCCTTGGTTTCAACCGAATCTGAGGGCGATGGCAACATCAGGCAGGAAATCCGATTGGCGAATCCTTTTACAGGCCGCACAAAAAATCACCACCCATGTCCACGTGGGGTCTGCTCTACATGTTGCATTGCAGTCATGATGTGCGCGCCGAAAAAGACAGGCGTCCCAACTCGTCATGACGGCCTTTGGCAGACATGTTCTTGAACGCGTTATTGAAGGTCCGCCGCGCCTCGACGCCAGAGATTTCGTCCTCAAAGGTTGCGGCGACCGGGACGCCGTTCAGCTTGCGGAGGCGGTGGTCAGCGCCCTCGACATCCGCCTGCGCCGAGCCGGTTCCGCCAGCGAACGCGACGCTGATGCAGGCCACCCCACATTGTGCCGCACGAAGGCGTCCGGTCCGGAACAGGTCGGAGCGGCCACTGCCGTCGTTGGTAGATTGGTGCTGCCGCCGGCGAGCGCCCAGCCAGCTCTATTGCGAGGTCAACTTCACAGGCTGCCCGCGCTTTACTTTTCAAGACCTAGAGTGGGTATTGCGGCATCACTGTGCGTATCTCATCCGCAGTTAGGAACCGTAATCCATACTGCTCAAACATCTTGATGGTCTCCGTGAGGTGCGCATTCGCATAGGTCACGGTATCGGCATCAGACGGCACCTCCATCTTCAATGCTGGAACGTCCATCTTGCCGACTGCCTCGAAGAAACCGCCAGGAGTGATAAAGCAGACCCAGTGGCCCTCATCAGAGGTTATAGAGAACGCATGAGCTTTTCCGCGAGGAAGAAACATGTATTCTCCGGCGGTCAATTGGAAGACTTCGCTCTCGACATACACAGTCATCTCACCCGACAAGATGTAGAACAGCTCGTCTTCTCGCGAATGGACATGCGGTGGCGGCTCGGTGCCTCGTCTCATCTTGATGACACTAACGTCAAACTCTCGGTTATTATCGGAAGCGCCCGCCATCTTGCTAGTAAGAATACCTTTGTACCACGTCGAATTGGCTAACGCAGGCGACCTCTTGTAGGCTTTCGGTGTACTCAAGTGTTGTCCTTCCGGTTATGTGGCCTGGCCGCCCAAGGAGCGATCCAGCTTTTTAAATTGGAGCCGCAGGTTTATGAGCCAGCCTTAGCTGGCCTGCTTCGCTTGACACTCCGACGTCTGAGCTAGACGGCGCGAAGCGCAGCCGCGGCCTGCAAGGCGCCTTCGATCGATTTTTCGCGGTTCTCCGGACCTAGGCGGGTGCCTTCGGCAACGATAAATTCGGGGTTGGCGATGCCCATGTAGCCGAATATCCAACTCAGATAGGCTACGAGATGCTCGCCGGGAGCGTTCGGTGTGCCGCTGCCGTACAGAAGACCGCGTGCCACCGCGATGATTACGCGCTTGTTGGCTGCGAGACCTTCGAGACCCTTTTCGCCGTATTGGAATGTCTTGCCGACGACCAGAATGCGGTCGATCCAGGCCTTGAGCTGGCTTGCGATGGCGAAATTGTACATCGCCGCGCCTAACACAACGACGTCGGCGGCGAGAAATTCGTTCAATGAGGTTTGCCCGGCGGCGAGATCATGCGTAGTCGCCGCGTCAGACTCGACGTCCTGTGCTGCGGCGAGATGAGAACCTGATAGGTGCCCCAGTGGATTGGCGGCAAGGTCGCGATAGGTGATCTCGAGGCCCGGCGTCACAGTCTTCAGGCGCTGAACGATGGCAGCGGACAGCTGCCGGCTAACCGAATGCGGTCCGAGCAGGCTGGAATCGAGATGGAGCAGTTTCATTGACGTCATCCTCGTCGGCTAGCAACGGCATTTGTGCAGAGAATTTACAAATCGCCCGACACACGATCACTAAGTCACTATCAATCTCATGATTTCATCATAGGTCCATGAATGGAAATTTCCACTGGGTCATGATTGCGCTCGACCCGCCGCTACTTCACTGAAGCTGACTAGCGGGCTGCTTACCCGGCGTAAGATCGCAGAAATTCGACAACTGCTCGTGTTTCACGACCGAGGACTGGTGCTGGAGGACGAGCTTGCTCCCCGCTTCGCGCGCATGCCGCTGATCCCAGCGGCTGTTTCTGATCCCCCGTCACAGCGGCGTCCAAAGGTAAGCCGGCGCAGCTCGCCGATCAGGCATCGCGGCCGTTGATCCTCGCGCCTTCTCCTAACATAATGCGCACCGCGCTCGATCGCATTCGCGACAGCAACGCTCTCGCCGAACGTCGTGCTCGAAGCGGACGTTGTAGCAAACATTATTGCCGGCGTCGGCGGCTCGGTGCTTCCGAAGGGCGAATCTTTCCGACATGTCGGGCTACAATCTCAGCGAGCTCGACGCGATCGAGCCGCCAGTCTATCTGACCTGCTCGATGATCTCGTCCGGACATTTTTTCCTTAGCCAACCGGCAGAGGCGGTGCGCGATTACCCAGCTCGCCGAGAACACCACCAAACGCAGGCGCCAAGCTCGAATGGACCGACGCCACGCGAGCGCAATTGCGGAACCCTACCCGCACTCGCGGCGGTACTTTTTCGGTTGCCGGCTATGTGCCCTCTCCAAACTGCTTCTGGAGCGACCTACTCGTTAAGCGACGTAGGGCGCCTAACAGGGAACCGCCAGGATATATCAGAGGGTTCTCCAGATCTCTTTCGGTGACGCGTATTTGGCCACGACCACAAAGAAGGGTAGCCCCGCGGCTCTTGGTCATGCCGCCCGCTCCGGAAGGCCGTGGCGCCGCGCTAGCCTGTCGAGAACCCCAACCATCCGGTCGAGCGCGAGCGCCCACTCCGCTTCGTCGCGCGCATAGCACAGGCGGAAGTGCCCGCCGGAAGAGGGTCCAAATTGATAGCCAGGGCTCACCAGCACGCCAGCCTCGCACAATAGCGCCTCGGCGATGATGGGACCGGAAAGACCGAGTGCGGAAACATCCGGCCAGACATAGGCGGTGGCGGCCTGCGGCTGCAGCTTCAGCCAAGGAAGGCGACGAAGACTTTCGACCGTTAACGTCCTGAGCGCGGTGAATTCCGTCAATCGCTGAGCAAGCCAGTCTTGGTCATCCCGTAGCCAAGGTAGTAGAACATGCTGGGCGTAAGCGGGCGCGCGTAGCGCCATGATCGAGAGGACGTTTTCCACGCGGCTGATGATTTCTGAGGATGCCACGACGACCCCCAGCCTGTAACCGCTCAGCGATTCTGTCTTGCTTGGTCCGAGCAGCGTCACGGTGCGACCGAACATTTCGGGTTCGGCCGCGAGGTGCGGAAAGGTTCGCCCGTCATGAATGAGCCGAGCATAGAGTTCGTCGACGAGAACGGTGATGTCATAAGTATTCGCAAGCCGGGCGATCCGCGCAATGACTTCGGCCGAGAACACCGCTCCGGTTGGATTGTTCGGGTGCGAGAAAACCAGATGGCGCGCGCCTTTGCGCTTGAACTCCATCTCCAACACATCGAAATCCGGGCACGGTCCGTCCGCCGTGAAGCGCAGTGGGACATGCCCGATATCGGCCCCGAAAAAGCGCAAGATGCGTGCACTAAACAGATAATCTGGGTCAATCAGGGCGACGCGATCGCCCTCCTCGATCAGGGAAGCCAGACTCGCAAACAGACCTGCCTGGGTGCCCGGCGTCAGGATCAGATGTTGTTGAGAGTCCAGCGGCAGATCGAGAAGGCCGCCGACGGATTCAGCAAGCACAGTGAGCACTTTGCTGTTGCCGCGATAGCCGGTATAGGCCAATGCACCGTCGGCGGCGGCACGGGCGAACTGCTCGACGGCCCATGGCGGCGGCGGAAAACGCACGGTGTCGAAATGCGTGGTGTCGAGAAAATCGGGCGGCGCCTTTGCGAGCAGCGCGATGTCCGCGCGCCTAGCGCTGGTTCCGGCAATCGGAACGCGCTCGGGCAGTTCGAGACGCTGTAAGCGCGCCGGAGCCTGCGTGGATTTCGAAAAGCGAGACTGTGACATTTCCATCCTTACTTTTAAGGGTTGTGCGTATGAGACTCAGGCCGCGACACGATCGCCGGCGGATTGCAGCGCCCGCATGAACAGGCCGGTATCGACGTTGCCGCCGGACGCGACCACGACGGCAGTGCGGCCGCGCAGCGCCTCAGGGTTTGCCAGCAGTGCGGCAAGGCCGACGGCGCCACCCGGCTCCACCACCACCCGCAGTTCCTCATAGGCAAACCGCATCGCCTCCAGCACCTGCCGATCATCGGCGACCAGTACACGGGCCAATCGCTCTCGATTGATCGCGAAAGGAAGAACCGCTGGCGTCGGCGCCAGCAATGCGTCGCAGATCGAGCCGTCGAGCCGCGGGTTTTTCTCGCGTTGCCCGGAAGCGAGAGAGCGCTTCGTATCATCGAAGGCGAGCGGCTCGGCCGCCCAGACCTCCGCTCTTGAGCGGAACGCCTCGACCGCAAGGCAAGTGCCTGCGGCAAGACCGCCGCCACCGCAGGGCACCAGCACGACGTCCACATTCGTTCCCGATAGCGCCTGCAGCGCTTCGCCGGCCGCGGTGCCCTGTCCGGCAATCACGAAGGGATCGTCGCCGGGCGGGATGATCGCCACCGGGTTTGCACCGGCGATACGCGCCGCAATCTTTTCGCGTTGCTCGGTGTGCCGGTCGTAAAGTACCACCTGCGCGCCCTGCGCCCGCGCTTTTGCAATTTTCACCGAAGGCGCATCATACGGCATGACGATGGTCGAGGTTATGCCGAGCATGCGCCCAACGGTCGCGACCGCCTGTCCGTGATTCCCGGTCGAATAGGCGACCACGCCTCCCGGATAGGCCTGGCGGTCCAGCCTCGACAGGCAATTATAGGCGCCGCGAAACTTGAACGCGCCGGAACGCTGCAGGTTTTCGCATTTGACAAAGACCTTGCCGCCTGCGCGGGCATCGAGTTCGTCTGAACGAAGCAACGGCGTGCGAATGGCGATGCCCTCCAGACGTTCGTGCGCGTCGAGAACGTCTGCCGGTTCGGGGCGTCTCAAATTCATAATCGGCTCTCTTTCATTGCGAGAGAATGCGGGAGAGGAAGAGCTTTGCGCGCTCCGCCCGCGGCTCATCAAAGAACTGCTGCGTCGGCGCGGTTTCGACGATCGCCCCCTTATCCATGAAGACCACCCGATCAGCGGCCTTGCGCGCAAACCCCATTTCATGAGTGACGACGATCATGGTCATGCCGTCCCGCGCCAATTCGAGCATGACGGCAAGCACCTCCCCGATCATTTCCGGATCGAGCGCGGAAGTCGGTTCGTCGAACAGCATCGCCACCGGA
Organism: Bradyrhizobium sp. AUGA SZCCT0182; assembly: GCF_018130185.1. NCBI lineage: Bacteria > Pseudomonadati > Pseudomonadota > Alphaproteobacteria > Hyphomicrobiales > Nitrobacteraceae > Bradyrhizobium > Bradyrhizobium sp. AUGA SZCCT0182. The sequence continues at coordinate 27,515 of NZ_JAFCLY010000056.1, forward strand.
TCCATCGCCAGCGCCCGCGCGATTGCGACGCGTTGCTGCTGCCCACCGGAAAGCTGTGCGGGATAAGCGCCCTCCTTGTCCGGAAGACCAACCCGAGCGAGAAGCGCGCGCGCCTTGGCTTGCGCCTCCACCTTGCTACGCTTCAGAACATGAACCTGTGCGAGGCAGATGTTCTGCAACACGGTGAGATGCGGGTACAGTTCGAAATGCTGGAACACCATGCCGATGCGCGCCCGCAAACTCGTCATGTCGGAGGCGCGCTCGCCGACTCTGACCCCATCGACCACCAGCGCTCCGCGATCGAACCGCTCAAGGCCATTTACGCATTTGATCAGGGTGCTCTTGCCGGAGCCAGACGGTCCGCAAATCACCACGACCTCGCCGCGCTCCACAACGAGATCGCAGCCCTTGAGTACCTCGATTGGTCCGTAACTCTTGTAGAGCTTCGATATCTCGACCATCGGTTTGCGACCTTGGGAAATCGGAACGACGCGAACCGAGGCTGGCATTTCAACGATTTCTGCAGGCGTGCGAGAGGCTTGAATGTGCGCTTTGGTCATGCAGGCCTCCATCGTGCGCTCAGCCTGCTTGCGGATGCCGCGCCGATTGAGCAAATGACGAAATAGACAAGAGCGGCGAACAGGTAGGTTTCGATCAACCGGTTATCGCGGTTGGCGACAATGCTCGCGGAAGTCATGAAGTCGCGCAGCGAAATCACGTAGACGAGCGAGGTATCCTGGAACAGCACAACCGCCTGCGTGATCATCAGCGGCAGCATATTGCGTAGCGCCTGCGGCAGAACAACAAGCCGCAGCGTCTGGAAATAGCCGAGGCCGCAAGCATAGGCTGCCTGCCACTGACCAGGCCGGATACTTTGCAGACCGGCCCGGAATATTTCAGAGTAATAGGCGGCCTCGAACAACACGAAGGCGATGACGACCGATTGCAGCGCGCTTACGGATCGGCCGAGCGCCAGCGGCACCAGAAAGTAGAACCAGAAGATCACGAGCACGAGCGGGATGGCCCGGAAGCCGTTGACGTAGCCGGCAGCAAGGATGGATAGCGCCTTCCAGCGCGACAGGCGTATCACGGCGAGCCCGAGCCCGAGTATGACGCCACCAAGCATCGCGACAGCAGTCAGAAAGAAGCTGAGGGCAAGGCCTTCGAGCAGGAATGGCAACGCACGTTGAATGACGCCGAAATCAAGCCCCGTCATGACGCGGCTCCCATGGTATCCGGCAAGGCTACCCGTCGTTCCAACGTGCGCATGAAGAAGGTCACTAGGAGTGCGATCACGAGATAGACGATCGTTGCGGCGGTGAAGGCTTCAAATCCCTGAAACGTGAAACTCTCGATTTGCCGGGTTTGCGCGGTCAGTTCGAAGACCCCGATTGTCAGCGCCAGCGCCGAATTCTTGAAAACGGTGAGAAAATCCGACGTCAGCGGCGGCAGCACGATCCGGAAGGCCTGCGGCAACAGCACCAGCCGATAAGCTTGCGCTGGGCTCATGCCGCTGGCGACTGCCGCCATCCGTTGGCCGCTAGACACCGCCGTGATGCCAGATCCGACCTGAACCGCGACGCGGGCAGAGGTGAACAGGCCGAGCGCCAGCATCGATGTCCATAACTCTGGAAACGGCAGATCGCGCTTCAGCCAAAAGCCCCATCCGCTGGGCAGCAGTTCTGGGACGACAAAAAACCACAGAAAGAGCTGAAGCAGCAGGGGAATATTGCGAAACATGCCGACATAGGTTGCAGCCAGCATCCGTGGAATACGATGGGGCAATGTTCCGACGACCCCAACCAGGGTGCCGGCGATCAAGGCCAGGATCCATGCCGAGATCGAGATCACGAGCGTCAACTCCAGGCCGGAGGCAAGCCAGCCAAGGTAAGGCGGTTGGATCAGGATCGACCAGTTCCAGGAATAGTTCATGGCATGCACTCCGATGAACAAGGCTGCTATTCTGGTGTGGCCCCAAGCTTGAAGGCGGCGGCTAGATCCGGCGCCAGTTCCACCGAAAGCGGCGTGAACCATTTTGCATACAGCGCCTGCATCTCGCCCGAACGGATCAACCGCGCGATCGTCGCGTTGACGGTGCTGAGAAACACGGTGCTGTTCTTCTGCACCATGAGACCATAGGGATCGAATGACAGCGGGCGGCCGACCACTTCGTAGTCGGACGGATTGGGCGCGGAATTGCGCAGGCCAAACAACAAAATGTCGTCGGTGGAAAAGGCATCGGCGCGCCCGGTGGACAACGCGAGGAAGCCTTCCGAATTGTCGCGCACCGGCACGATCTTCACTTTCAGCTTCTTCTCTTCGATCAATCTCTTGATCAGCCGTTCCGGCGTAGTGTTGATCGGCAATGCAATCGCCTTGCCGTCGATATCCTCTACCTCCTGAAGGCCGGAACTTGTTTTCACCAGAAGGCGCGTGGCGGAGATGAAATGCGCTGTGCTAAAATCGGCCTGTGACTGCCTGGAGATAGTATTGACGGTCGAACCGCATTCGATATCGACCGTGCCATTTGCGACGAGAGCAATCCGGTTCTGCGGATTCACTGCAATGTAGTTGACCGCGAGATCAGGCAGTTCGAGCTTCTGCTTCACGGCGTCGACGACCTTTGTGCAGATGTCGAGCGCATATCCTACGGGCTTGCGTTCATCGTTCAGGAACGAGAACGGAATGGAGGCTTCGCGGTAACCGATCGAAATTTGCTTTTTCTGCTTGATGCGATTGAGAATAGGGTCGCTGGATTGGGCTTGCGCAGCGGTGATATTCGCCGCGAGCAGGGCCGCTGCCATCCAAAATATCTTGCGCATGATTTGCCTCCGCAGAGTTTATGGCGCGATCAGGCGACCGCCCGACCGTTCGCCGTGATGGCTGTAACGAGTTCCTGAAGACTTGAGACGGTCAGGTCCGGTTTTGCTTCGGCGGCGCCGTCACCAGAGAGGCCGAGCAGCCGGCCTGGACGATTGATCCAGGCGCATTTCAAACCCAATCGATTGGCGGGGGTGATGTCTGCCCGCAGGCTTTGTCCGACGTGGAGAATGCGTTCGCGGGGAATACCGATTGCTGCGAGATCTGCGATGCCGACCTCAAAGTGCGGCATGTCCGGCTTGTAAGCCCCGACGCGTTCAGCCGTCACGATGACATCGAAGCGGAAGCCGAGTGCGCGGCATGAACTTTCGAGCGACGCATTGTCGATGTTGCTCAACGCCCCGACCCGGGCTTGCGCCTGCAGAGCCTTCAGGCCGGCATGACTGTCGGGATAGGCCGGCCATTGATGCGGCGTGGCAGCAAAGGCCTCACGCTCCCGCGAATCAACAGCTACGCCGAAGGCAGCAGAAATACGGTCGAAACAGCGGCGCAGCACGTCGGGATAAAGGTGCGCGGGACGCTCCTTCTGGATCTCTGCTCGCGCCAAGTCGAACGCCATGAGCAGATCCTGCGCGCGCGGGGAAATGGAGTTTCGGTCCGCCCAATCGCGCAGAAAGCCGATAATGGCGGGCTCCCAATCGATCAAGGTCCCGTAAACGTCGAAGGTCACTGCGTCGAAATCAGAGAGGCTCAGCGTCATGTTTTCCTCAAATCCACGGTTGCAGTATTAGCGATAATCGCTTATCGTTAGTGTGTCAATGATACCTTGATATCGGTTCCGCCAGCCGCAACTGACGCTGTCGTGCTGTTCGGCGAGAGGCCATAAGATCGGGAACGGCGCGCCGAGAATCAGTGCCCGACTGCCAGAGGAAAACCGTGCTGCGATCACCATCGAAACCAGCCTCAGACGAAGCCGTCGAAAGCCGATCCGCATCGGCGGTCGTGACCGCCGCGCTCCGCGAAGGGATCCTTCACGGCACCCTGCCGGGAGGCGAGCGCCTGCGGCAGGACGCGATCGCTACCCGTTTCGGTGTTAGTCAAATGATCGTGCGGGAGGCGTTCAGGCAGTTGGTCACCGAGGGCTTCCTAAGGGCAGAGCCACGCCGTGGCGTCAGCGTCGCCCATTTGACGGCTGACGAGGCCGAAGAAATGACCGAGCTGCGCAGCCTAATCGAAGCCAAAGCGCTTGCATGGGCCATTCCGCAGATGTCGAAATCCGATCTGGAGACGGCAGCGCGCATCCTTTCCGAGCTCGACAAGGCCAAATCGACCGACCGCATCATTGCGCTGAACGCTCGTTTCCACGAAACGCTCTACGCCCCTGCCCGCAAGGACCGGACGCTGGCAATGATTGCCAATCTGCGATTGAACTTCGAACGCTATCTGCGGTTCACATGGCAGGAAACGCACCACCTCGATCAATCGCAGAGGGAACACCGGCAGATTCTGGACTTGTGCACCGCGCGCGATGTCGAGGGGGCATGCAAGCTGCTAAACCAGCATATTCTGGGGACCGGAAATCTACTGGTCGAACGGCTGCAATCGCATCGGCTATAAAAAGACGGGATCACGAGCATTCAATGTCAACATCGTGCGGTCTCCGTATCAGGAGACCAGTCTAAGTCCGATCACGCCTGCCAAAATGAGACCGATGCAGAGTATCCTCGTCGGCGCTACTGGGTCTCCCAGCAAGACCATTCCTAGAATCGCGGTCCCAGCGGCACCGATACCGGTCCACACCGCATAGCCAGTTCCCACCGGCAACGTGCGGAGTGAGACGGAAAGAAGAAAGACGCTCGACAGACCGGCGGCGACCGTAAGCAGTCCAGGCATCAATCTCGTAAAACCTTCAGACCACTTCATGCAGAGGGCGAAGGCAATTTCGAGAATGCCTGCGATGCCAAGTAGAGCCCATGTCATGTAATTGGTCCGTTGGTTAGCCGGACGTTTTAGCCAGGCGAGATTTGGTGATGAGCGTAAGACGACCACCGTCAACTATCTTTCAAATGTCGACTAGTATTGCAAAATCGAACACAAAGATCCGCTCAAACACCACCAATGCTCAATCATCGAAGCAAGTTCGTGATCGCGAGATTGAACGAGTGACCGTTTCCATTTTCTGTGGATCCCACCATTACGTGCAGGGGAACGGTTCGAACGAAGCTGCCTGGCGTCACGATACCTGACTATCGATACAGAAGCTCGATTAGGGGCTCGTGCCCGTTTGCTCCTCAGCATTTCGCTCTACTTTGATACGGTTGGCATCACCCAAGCAGAGAGTGGCATGAGCGCAGCCACCAAAAGTGCGACCGAACGCACGAGCAGTTCCAAGTGAAAATGCAATGGGCAGAACTGCCACACGGTTCATCTTATCCGGTCACTGCCAGAGATCACTAGAAGCAACACGATTGAGGTCCGCCAAACGCCGGTCCGCGTTAGCTCGTAGATCGAGACTTGTTAGTAGCTTCAAGAGGCAATCATAGGCGCGGTCTGCCACCGCAACTGGTAACGGTTCTTCGTCAAACTCCTGGACATAGTTATCAAGGAGCCGGTTCAGCAGACCGAACAAAGCTTTCTGCTCCGGTTCATCCTTGCACAGCTCTGCAAGCCTGAGCTGGAACGCTCGGAACGTGTGCAACCCGTGGTGCTGGCCCGAAAGCCACCTGAGCAATTCATCCATTTTTGGCCTCTCCAAGTACGATTGAAGAAGTTAGTGACGTATGTAGCCGACAAGGAGAGCCAATACTACAAGCGCGCTTCGACCGCAAAGTCCTCCGGCGAAAGTGAAAACGTCGTGCGCCCACGAAAGATTTTCTCCGCTGGATTTGTCATCCTGACTTTCGTTCAACCACTGAAGGACTTTGAGCTTCCCACGAAGACTTGATCGGGCTCGTATTGTTTCCCCCGGACAACCGAGCCCCGGGGCCGTCCCATTCCCTGTCCCTCGGACGGCCCCCCTTTATCTCGATATCCGAGGGGAATCTGCGAGTCTCTCCGTCCAGTCTCCATCTTCCATGCAGCCCATGGCGGCTCTTCGCAGGCTTCGTAAAAGAGAGCTTTGAAATGACCCAAATCATCGCTGGAATTCCAGTGCCCGACAGCGCCATCGTCAGGGCCGCCACCGAACTTGTCCGAGATACGGAGGATGACTTGCTCTATAATCACAGCCGTCGGGTGTTTTTCTGGGCAGCATTGACCGGCGAGCGACGTGGCCTGAAATACGACCCCGAACTGCTTTACATGGGCGCAATGTTCCATGACATGGGTTTGACCGAGCGCTATTCAAGCACCGATCAGCGCTTCGAGGTCGACGGCGCCAACACCGCGCGCGATTTTCTCAAATCCTATGGCGTGCCCGAGCGCGATATCGAAGACGTATGGATCGCAATCGCGCTCCACACCACACCAGGCATTCCTCAGCATATGCGCCCCACCATCGCACTGGTGACAGCCGGCGTTGAGATGGACGTGCTCGGCATCGCATACGACGATTTTTCCCAGGAACATCGCCATCAGGTCTGCGCATGTCATCCGCGCGAGGCGAGTTTCAAAGAAAACATAATCGATCACTTCGCCAACGGTATCATACGAAAGCCCTTGACGACCTTCGGAAACGTCAAGGCCGACGTGCTTGCCCTCAAAGATCCGACATACAGAAGGATGAATTTTTGCAGCATCATTCTTGGATCACAATGGCCCGATTAGATAGGCCAGAAGGGCGATGACGATGTCTGCTCAGCAAAGGAATGTCGATAAGCATCCACCCTCCGCAACGCAGCGCGCGGCCTCCAACAGCAAGCAGGTTTCCGCGGAGGACTATTGGCTCGACGTTGCCCTACAAGACAGCTTTCCGTGTAGCGACCCCAGTTCGTCGAGGCGGTCCGATTAAGTCGCTACGCCCTTCTTGATAGCCAAGTTTGGCGGCCCTCCGTCACCACAGCACGAGCACCCTTTGCCGCAAGTGCCTTGATCCGATCCGAGATCGGCGGCTGCTCGATATTTCCGCGACAAGCGCGCAGCAGACGGCCACCATCACGATACCCCAGATGACCGTGCGCAGTTTCACAACATCCCCTCGCCGTTCCACGTGTCTGGCGTCTCCACATGTGGCACCACTCAAACCTGTTGTTCGACAAAATGAGGTGATTTTGGTAAGGTGCCCAAAGTGGTCCTGCAGAGTTCCATCTGTTCTGGTCCAATCAGAACGCCATCACGTTCTACAATCTCATGACTTACATCAGTAGTTACGACGCTGGACCCCATCTTCCACCAAGGTGGCCATTTTTTCCGGCATGCACGGCAGAAATTTGGACGGGCGTAAAGGTTTGCGGCACGCTGACACCATGACTATGTCATCAATCATTGGGCGCCCCTTCGCCGGCGAAGAACGCGTACGATCCTCGGTGAGCCGGAACAATTCCGTCAGGGGCACCTGCGGGTGCGGGCAACGCGTCCTTTTGCTCAGCTAGCGTCTGCGCGAGGAGATAGGCATGGCCGGCCAGGAAATCCGGCCGGCACACCAGGACGTGGCTCCCGAATGAGACAATGAGCCTTAACGGGACGTTGCGGATATCATCGAAGGGCGGCTTGGCGAGAAAGAGGGCCTCGGCGCTCTCCGCTGCCATGATAGCGACGTCCTGTTGCTGCGTGCCAATGAGCACGCCAACGCGTCGGGTGTCCACTGCGCGGGCCAGCTGGGCGCGTGAGGTGGGCAGAGAGCGAGCCAGCACATCGACAACCGCCCTGGCGAAGGCATTGGCGATTTCATCGTCGCGCTGGCCGACAATCAGAAGGCGATAGCGCCGATAGATCGACCACATACCGTCCGGCTCTAGATCGGCGATAGCCGGACTTTGCCCGGCGAGAAAAAACGCCGCGGCACTCACGCCAAATGTTAGCAGGTCACGTCGCTTCATTGTCGCCTCCGTTACTGTTCCGGCTTGAATACGTCGCGATTCAGGATCGCGGTGACACCGACGTTCGGAAAATTAACAACTTGCGAGATGTTGAGATCGACGGCCACACTGACTAGCACGTAGGCCTGCTCGCGGGTCAGCCCCTTCGTCTTGACCAGAAAATCGATCATATTGATGGTGGCGTTTCGAGCCGCCAGGGTGAGGTCTTCAGAGAGGTTAGCGAGCGGGGCAATTTTCTGTCCGCCAAGGTAGGTCGAATACAACGGCACCTCGCCTTCGGGCTTGAGCGGAAGTCCCGTGACCGCGTAAAAACTCGACGGGGCGAGCTTCTTGAGCTGCGAGCCGCCTTCGAAGTGCATGGTTGAGATGAGTGGAGCCCCAGCCGGGATCACCCTGGCCTGAAGCGTCACCTTGGCGCCCGTCTCGATGGTCGTGCCGGCCACCTCGCCGCCTCCCATGGCGTAATGCACATCACCGGCGAAGAGCCCGCATCCATCAATGAAGCAAGGCAACAGCACCGTAGTACCGACGACGGTCTCCTTGGCGTCGACGTTACCGCCATTCTCGCGCGGCGGAACGGTCCGCACGCATTCGGCCTTCGCTGTGCCATCGACGCCGCAAAGGTCCAATGGCAGGGCGTCGACCGGCTGGGGTGTCAGCACCGCACCACCCGCATCAGCCAGCGCTTGCTCCCGCTTCAGCCATTTGTCGAGCTCTGATTTGTCCGGGAGCACTCCAATGGTGCCCATAAAGGCGTTGTTGGGAACCGCAATTCCCGGCATGTCTTTCGAGCGAGCTTCAAGCCGATTCAGCTCCCAGCGGACGATGTAAGGATCGGGAAACAAATCTCGCAGGAACCCAAATCCCGGCACGATAGTGGTGGAACCAAACTCGTCGGGCGCGATGTCCACCACGGTTATCGCAATGGCGTCACCACGCTTCGCCCCTTCGATGTAAACTGGCCCGGTTAGTGGATGACAAAGATTCAAATTGATCGCCGCCACATCCGCCGACGTCGAATTGAAGTCGAGCTCCGAATCCAAACCATCGCGCGTCTCGAGTATGAATTTCTGACCGGGCTTCACGCGAGCGACTGGCTTGACCGCATAATGAATCCGGTTAAAGCAATTTGGATCATCTTTGCAGTGCTTGCCGGATTTTGCCACAATCACCGGCGCGGGGCCCTTGACGTCGCTGGTATCAGCGAGTGCGATGTTTGCGCTCCCGACGAGGTACGCGGCGACCACGGGCATAATCTGAGCAAATTTTGAGTCCATTGGGTGTCTTCCTTCATAATCAAGCCGGCGTGTTAGACGCAGAATGACACCCATGACCCGCTGCATCTTTCGAAAGAGGCAGATGCTTTTCCGGAATGCACGGCTGTCAAAGCTGAAAGTCAGCGGATCCGCCGCATGGTGACACTGCAGAGGGACGATCACGTCTTCGATTTGTTTGAGACCGCACGGCGTGGTTTCCTACGACGGTGATCCGCAACCCAATTTCAGGAGCAATAGGAACTGTGCCTCAGTAGCAAGCGCACCAATTATGCCCGCGTGCGATTACGCAAGGGGGGTTCAGATTAGAAAGACGGCGCCTATGGCTGAATGGGAATGATCTGAAACTTAGTGAAAAACATCTCTTCAAGCGTCATGAACAGTAGAGTTAATAGACAAAAGGTAGGAGAATCTGATGAAAACGCAGGGCACAGCAAGCTGGAACGGCGGCATTAAGGACGGCAAGGGCGCTATCTCGACCAAGAGCGGCGCGCTAACAAGATACCCTTACGGCTTCGGCAGTCGATTTGAAGGGAAGCCCGGCACCAACCCGGAAGAACTGATTGGGGCGGCCCACGCCGGCTGCTTTACCATGGCACTTTCGCTGATCCTGGGTGAGGCAAATTTTGTAGCAGACCAGATGGATACCACGGCCGAGGTCACGCTCGAAAAAGTCGCCGATGGTTTCGCTATCACTGCAGTACATTTGACATTGAAGGCCAAAATTCCCGGCATCGACCAAAGCACCTTCGAAGATCTCTCCGGCAAGGCAAAGATCGGTTGTCCTGTGTCAAAGCTGCTCAATGCCACAATAACACTAGATGCGACGCTTCAATCATGAACGATGATTTCGCCGCGATCGGCTCTGTCCAGCTTGCCCTCGCCCCCGACTCTCAACCCTGATCGACTCTCCCATTGCGGCACGTGCGAAGGTCAAACCCTCCCACGTGCCAAGCGCCCGTTACTTCAGCATCGTGATGGTCTTGACCTGGGTGAATTCTTCAAGCCCTTCCGGACCCAACTGGGTGCCGATACCCGATTGCTTGGCGGCACCAAAGGAAATATCGGGCGACACATCAAGAAACGTGTTGATCCAGACAATGCCTGAATCAATCCTGGCTGCGACGCGGAACGCCCGATCGAGATCCTTTGCCCATACCGTTCCACCGAGCCCATATTCCGAGTCGTTGGCACGCGCGATCGCGTCGTCGATGTCAGAATAGCGCAGCACCGGAACAACAGGGCCAAACTGTTCCTCGCTCACCAGCCGCGCATCGTCGGGGATATCCCGGACAATCGTTGGCCGGATGAAGTAGCCCTTGCGGTTGAGCACCTCGCCCCCCGCCACGATCTTGCCGTTCCGCCTTGCATCCTCGAGAAAGCCCTTAACCTTCTCGAACTGCGCCTTGTTCTGCAGCGGACCCATCTGCGTCCCCTGCTTCAGCCCATCATCGACCACTGACTCGCGCGCCAGGCGTCCCAGTTCATCGCAAATCTGCTCGTACTGCGAATCGTGCACGTAGATCCGCTTGGCCCCGAGGCAGATTTGTCCGGCGTTCATCATGGCGGCGCCGAACACCTTGGGGGCCACCTCGATCGGATCGACGTCATCGAGCACAATCGCGGCGTCGTTACCGCCCAGTTCCAGGGTAAGCCGCTTTAACGTGCCAGTCACACTGCCCATCACCTTCTTGCCGGTCGCGGTCGAGCCAGTGAAGGTGACCTTGGCCACGTCAACGTGGCTCGAGAGCGCATCACCCAGATCATTTTGGTCGACGATGACGTTAAACACGCCGGCGGGCAAGATCTCGCCGCAGACCTCCCCGAACAGCAGCGTCGTTAGAGGTGTCGTTGGCGCCGGTTTCGCGACCAGGGTGTCGCCGGCCAGCAGCGCCGGCGCCACCTTGATGACGAGAAGGAGCATCGGGAAATTCCACGGCACTATCGCCGCAACCACGCCAAGCGGGGTGTGCTGCCGTACGATTTTCCTCGTAGCGTCGTCCTTCAAGACTTCGAACGGCAGGTCGAGCGTTGCGTGGTAACGAATAATACCGACGGTAAAGCCGATCTCCCAGTGCGCCTCAGAAAGCGGCTTACCTTGCTCTTGAGTCAACAACCGCGCGAACTCATCCTTTCTTGCTTCGAGCGCGTCGGCTAACCTGACCAACAGCGCACCACGCTCGCGAACCGGCTTGGCCGACCAGGCGGGGAACGCTGTCTTGGCGGCCGCGACCGCTTCGTCAAGCTGCGCACGATCGGCGCGCGGGGCCTCCGCCAGCACTTCCTCGGTCGCGGGATTGATGACATCAAGCCTTGCGGCGCCCGACACCAGTTTGCCGTCGATAAGTAGCTTGAATTCTCTCATGGCTCTCTCCTTGCTGCACCAGGATCAAGCAGCCGCGCAACATGGTCGGCGTGGCTGCGATGCGGGCTCGCGAGAGCCCGTTATCCTCGCACCCTGATGACAGCAAATTCGAGACTGCTCTATCAGACCTAGGTGTCGCCGATACCTTGGGATCGGTTTGCGCGAACCAATTCAGCGCCGCTAATCCGTACAGGTGAGGCCAGCCGGCAAGAGCGCCATCCGCGAAGATGCTCGATGCTGCCGGCGCTCCGACACCAAAGGACAATGGACGTCTCGTGATGGACGACCATTTCCTTTGAAGCGCCAGAGCGAACGCCTTCTGCGCTTGCAGTCGTCGTCAAAGACCGTTCAGGCGCTATCGAAACCGTCAATCCAGGGAGTCATCATGAGCAATCGCATCGACTACGCCAAGGCTTCGCCCGCAGGATACAAAGCTTTCGGCGGCGTGTACGTTCATCTTCTAAACAGCAGCCTCGAGAAAGAACTCGTCAATCTCGTCTACCTGCGGGTTTCGCATATAAACGGCTGCGCATTCTGCATCGACATGCATTCCCGCGACCTCCTCAAGCTCGGCGTTACCGTAGACAAGCTCGTACTCGTACCGGTTTGGCGGGACGCCGGCGCGCTTTTCAGTGCCCGCGAATGCGCCGCGCTTGCTTGGGCGGAAACCGTAACCCGCGTGGCCGAAACCAACATTCCCGATGCTGACTACCAAGCGGCCAAGGCCGTATTCCGCGACAAAGATCTTGCAGATCTAACATACGCAATCAGCTTGATTAACGTGTTCAATCGCTTGTCGATTGCGTTCCGTACGCCGCCCGCTGCTGCCGTCAAGGCGGAGAATGCCGCATAGGCGAAGTTACCATTGTCTTGGTTAAGCAAGGAGAGTTCGATGACGCCCACTTACGACCCGAAGATTACCGCGCTGCTGTGCATCGACTTCTACAACGACTTCCTGAGCGCAGGCGGGAAACTCTGGCCGTGGGTCAAGGACATCGCCGAGGAGGTTAACCTGCTCGACAATCTTCGCACGATCGTACGGGCAGCCCGCGAGGCGGAAATCGCAATTTATCACGTTCCGCATCATCGCTGGGAACCAGGCGACTATGTGGACTGGAAATACCCCTCTCCCTATCAGCTCGGCGCGGCAGAGCGCCAGGCCTTTGCGAAGGACACTTGGGGTGGGACGTTGCATGACGACTTCCAGGTTCAGCCGGGCGACATCATTGCCACCGAACACTGGGCATCAAGCGGTTTTCCGAATACAGACCTCGAACACAAGCTCAAGCGGTACGGCAAGGAAAAGATCATCTGCACAGGCCTGCTTGCGAACACCTGCCTTGAAGCCACAGCACGCGTCGGAATGGAACTCGGCTTCCACGTCACGCTGGTTCGAGACGGCACAGCGGCCCGCTCGCATGAAGCCCTGCATGCTGCACTCAACATCGACGGCCCGACCTTTGCTCATGAGATTTTGACGACGGCCGAGCTGGTATCGGCAATCAGACGCTCCGTGCCTGCCGACAAATCCGCGGCCTAAGCCGGTCAGTCCGAACGCCAGTTCCGATCGGAGGAGGTGGACGGAGGCCTGGCACGATTTGCGCGCCGGCCCACAAATTCCGGCGCCATCACCCGGCTATGCCAAACCGCAGACTATTGCGCCCACGTTGCGTGGGTACTCCGGCAATAGCACAGGCGATACGCGTCCCCGAGGAAATAGATAAGATGCTGCACCTAGCCATTGCCCCGCGGGTGTAGGCCACTCGGCGGGGGTCGATACTCAAATCCGAAATCATTCAGACGCCGGACCAAGATGGAGAGCACGTGGCACTTTGCGGCCGCCCCGGTTCTTCCCGCGCCACCGGCGCGGCGGGCAATTGGCGTTCACTCCTGGTAGCAAACCGCCAGCGCGCTGGGCTTTCGCCAGTGAGGCGTTTGAAGACTGTCGAGAAATGAGACTGAGCCTGAAATCCCACTGTAAGCGCCACCTCCGCGAGCTCCATATCGGTGTTTGCCAGTATGGACTTCGCACGTTCGATGCGTTGATGGAGCAAATAATCGTGGGGCCGCAATCCGGTCGCAGCTCGAAACTGTCCCGCAAAGTACATCCGCGACAATCCCGCCACCGCGGCCAGATCGGCGAGAGTGAGGGCCTTGTCCGAGTGCGCCTCAACGTAGTCCCTCACCCGCTTTAGGCGCCACTTGGGTAACGCATTGGTTGCTGGCGGCGACAATTCCATCCTGGCGATATGCATCACAAGGGTTTGGCCTACGCTCTCCACGTAACACTCGTCTCGCGTGTTGTTGTCCTCGACCAGCGAGCGGCCTAGCAGTTCCGCCAGGGGATCACGAATGATGAGGTCATTCAGCCTGGACGTCGGATTTGTTGGTTCAATCCCCGCTGCATCCTGGCGTTCGCGGAGATAATCGCTCGAAACATGGAAATGGATAAAGTCGCAGGGCACAAAGAATTCGACGGTCAGCAACTGAGAGGGGCCGGTGACGTGCAGCGTTCCGGCAGGCATAATGCCGTCATATACAGTATGCGGCCCTCTCATGAACTTGAGACGCGTTGCCTTCAACGCAACGCCAATAACATACCGTTCGGAGGGCGACACCGCCTCCTCGCAACGACGAAAGCTCCTGCGATCGAGCCAGCGCGATATCAAAATGTCCTGTTCGCGCGGCCGTTCGTCGATAGCGCCCGGGCAACGCCAAATGCGCTCCTCATAAAGTCCTCGACGCCCGATGTAATGCTCATCGGTAGCCTGTAAGGCGCGATGGGCTTCGGCTCGCTGGATGTTGGGTCTGGCCCTAACCGACTGGCAGTGCATCTTTTTCTTCCATCGAATGTGGCGTGAGCTGCGCGGCCCATTACCGCCTGCCCGCGCGTCTCATTGCCGAAACGCCGCCCCTGAGAATCATTTAGTACTGGCTGTATCTGACACTTGTTTCGCAGACGCCGTGGCGCCGGCTGCCTCGGCGTTTGCAGCAATCCAATCACCGCCATCCAACTGCAGATCGCTGTCCGTCTGCAGAGTGTTATCGTCGATCGGAAATATAAGTACTGAAGTGGCACCCTCCGCCCCAAATCGATGAACGATCTCTCCATTCAACCCGCTCGCCAGGGCCGCCATGATTTTCAATCCTTGACCCGGGGTAGATGAATGCCTTGACGACCCATTGTCCATGAAGCTGCATTGCGCAAATGGCCCGAAGCTCGACAATTCGATTCTAATTGTTCCTCCTCGGCCGCCGAAAGCGTGCCGAGCAGAATTTGTGATCAATTCGGAGATGATCATACCAAGCTTCCAGCATTTCTCGGCGTCCAGATGGAGAGCGGACTCGGACAGCACCATCTCGATACCTCGCCGGTCCAGGACGGCACGTTTGATCGATTGGCAAAGCGTACGGATGTACCTGGATGCATCGACACCCGAACTGTATGTTGGAATTTGAAGGGCCCGATGCATGTCGGCATAATTGTGCAAGAGATTTATCACTTCCAATAACGTCGCCTTCACCTCATCGCTGCTCGAGCGCGAGGCCATCCTTGAGGAAACTCCAATCAGGGAGGCGTACTCATTGTTGATTCGATGCGCCAGCTCCCGAACCAGGAGATACTCGCTCGTCTTCATCGACACGCTGGACGCAACAGCATCTGCGACTTCATTTTGTAATCGGATCGCCCGCATCGTATCATCCTGAATAGTTTGTGGGTTTGTGCGATTAGCCTGAATCTAGAACTGAATTGACCTTTTTTCGCCTTGATCGACTTCGCTTGCGATCGCATGATGGGGAAAGCGCACACGCGAATCTATTACACCATGGTGTCGTCGATACTTTTCGATAGTCCGTGCTGTGCCGGCATCCCTGGGCTCGGAGAACGTGCACAGCCCAATCGCCATCGTTCCTTCGAGACGGTTACCGAGGCAGCGGAGGCGATATCGCTACGGGTTCTCCGGTCTAAGGACCGAGAATGCGATTGGGGGGCCTTCAATGAAGATCCCCCCAAACCGACACCAAGGTATGATCGACCTTGGGCCGTGGATTGGCGCAGAGTCCGTGAAGGTGGCCGGCAACGGTGGCGGCAGATACGCAGTGCGTTATGAGGAACTCGTGATTACCAAACGCCCGCTTGTATCGGTCGTCGACGACGACGAGTCGGTCCGCGAGTCGTTGCCAGATCTGCTGAAGGAATTCGGCCTCTCCGTGCAGACGTTCTCTTCGGGCGAAGAGTTCCTCGCGTCTCAATACGTCTCCGAGACAGCGTGCCTGATCCTAGACGTCGCAATGCCCGGGATGAGCGGGCCTGCCTTGCAACAGGAATTGCTGCAACGTCAGAAGAAAATACCGATCGTCTTCATTACCGCCCAGGAATGCGAAGCCATCCGTCCGCAATTACTCGAGCGAGGCGCCACCGAATGCTTGTCCAAGCCCTTCAGCGACACGGCTCTCCGGGAGGCGATCAACGCCGCGCTTGGAACGAAATAGCGGCAGGGCATACTATTGCACGGGAGGGATTCTAATGAAATTATTCAGCGCGCCTGGCCATAGCTCGGGGTCGGTACTCATGTCACTCGCCACGCCAATTGTGTTCGTTGTCGACGATGACATATCCGTGCGCGAATCGTTGGAAGCATTGATCCGATTTGCGGGTTGGGAACCGGAGACATTCGTATCGGCGCAGGAGTTTCTGTCGCGCGCGCCGGCTGTCGTCCCAAACTGCCTGGTGCTGGACGTCAGCCTTCCGGGCCTCAACGGCCTCGACCTGCAAAAGCGCATCGCTGCCGACCGGATTGATATGCCAATCATTTTCATTACGGGTCACGGCGACGTGCCCATGACCGTCCAGGCAATGAAGGCGGGAGCGGTTGAGTTCCTGATGAAGCCATTCAGCGACGAGGTGCTGCTGAACGCTATTCGACACGCGCTCGAGCGCAGCCGCGGCGTCCTTGATCACGGCGCGAAGGTGCGAATGATCCGGGACCGTTACGCGTCACTTAGCCGCCGAGAGCGGGAGGTCATGGCCTTGGTCGTGACTGGACAATTAAACAAGCAGGTCGCGTTTGAGCTCGGCATCAGCGAGATCACGGTGAAAGCCCATCGAGGCAGGGTAATGCAAAAGATGAAGGCCGACTCTCTCGTCGACTTGGCGGCAATGGCCGCGACACTCCATCTTGCGCCGGGAGAATAATTAGGAGCGGCCGCGGCATTTCCGCCTTCAATATTTCATCGGTTGCTTCACGTAGACCGCCACCTGAGTAAGAGCCGTCAACTCGCCAATGCAAACGGCATCGTGTCTTTTTGTAAATTGCGAGAGTCGCGCGAAATACGCCATCGTCTGGATCCGATAGAAGAAGACGTCATGGAGAGATTACCGATCGGCCCCCCGCCGTCCTGGGCCTCTCCATGGACGCCTCCCCCTACCCTGAACTGGCCCGATGACTGAACAGTCATCGGGCTTTTTTTGTCCAGGCAACGACTGGTCACAATCAGCAATCAACGACCAGAAATTGCCTTCAAACGCCTCTCATGCTCAGCTTCTTATCGGGAGTGTCCGACTTGTGCTCGTTTCCTGATTGTGGTCGCTCTCTAATCCAAGCGGAATGGAAAACGAAAATGAAACGCCATGAGTTTCGTTCGGCGTCACCCAAAGGCGGCCACGATGATTCTCGACAATGGAGCGGCTAACCGACAAGCCGATCCCCATGCCGCCAGCCTTGGTCGTGTAAAAAGCATCGAACAGCCTGTTGGTATCCTGAGGATTGAATCCTGCTCCTGCGTCTTGCACAGTCACACGAACCTGATCATCAGGATCTCGCTCGGTTCTGACAACCAGCTTCCTCGGACGATCTTCAACATCTCTCATCGCGTCTGACGCATTTCGGATCAGATTCAGGATAACCTGCTGCAGCTGAACTCGATCGCCCATGACAAGCGGAAGCTCATTTGCAAATTCGGCCTGAATGTAGACGCGGTCCTTTTGAAGTTCGCCCAACAACAGCGCAATCACCTCCTGCGCGGCTTCACTCACGTCAACCGATTCGAATACGAACTTCCTCTTGCCAAAGAGCGCACGCAACCGAACGATGACATCGGATGCGCGGTTGCCGTCCCGAATCGTGCGCCGCGCGGTTTCGCGCGCTCCTTCGACATTGGGGGGCTCGGCGGCCAGCATCCGAAGGCAGGTACTGGCATTGGTGAGGATGCCCGACAGAGGTTGGTTAACTTCGTGCGCGATCGACGCCGTCAATGCACCAAGGCTTGCGACCCTCACGACGTGAGCCAGCTCTGATCTGACTTCGCCGAGCGCCATTTCCGCGAGGTGGCGCTTCGTAATATCCTGGACAGCACCAATGTACTCCAGCTGGTCATGCTGGTTTCGAGTCGCGTGAGCGACCAAGTGCAGGTACTTTACCGAATGGTCCGGCATCTGGAGTCTGTGTTCGTACTCGAAACCGTCAGCTGCACTGTTCGCCCGGGCCATCATGTCGCGCAGCAAGTGCATGTCATCCGGGTGAACGCGAGTGGCAATCAGTTCGACCGTTACAGGAACCGCCTGATCAAACTCGAAGATGCGATAGACCTGATCAGACCACATGATGTCGCCTGTCGCCAAACACCATGAGAAGCTACCCGTACGACTGAGGCGCTGCCCTTCGCTGAGAAATGCCTCGCTTTGCCGTAGTTCTTCCTCCCATTGTTTTCGTTCCATAATGTCGCGCAGGTAGCCTGTGAACGATGGCGGCCCGTCCAGCGGGATACGAGAGATCGTCAACTCAACCGGAAACTCGCTTCCATCAGCGCGCACCGCGACCGTCTCAAGGCGCTTTCCGATTAGCCTGGACTCACCTGTCGCCAAATGACGGGCTAGTCCCAGCTGGTGTTTCTCCCGCATTGAGGGAGGGACGATAACTTCGGCCAATTGCTTGCCAACGACGGCATTTCTTCGATAGCCAAAAGTCCGTTCCGCGGCTGGGTTGAACTCGGTAATGGATCCCTCATGATCGATGGTAATGATGCAGTCGATCGCTGAATTGAGGATCGCCGTCTTCCGTGCCTCACTTCGCTTCAGCGCCGCGTCACTCTGCGAACGTTCGATGGCGATGCTGGCGATGTGCGTAAATCGCTCAATAAGTGACTGATGTTCCACCGTGGGTGATCGCGGCTCGCGATAATAGAGCGCAAAGGTCCCCAGAGTCTTTCCGGTCAAGGACACGATCGGCGTCGACCAACACGAGATCAGACCGTGGCGTTTCGCGAGATCGCGCCATCCATTGCGCCAGCGGGTGTCGGTCGCAACGTCCGACATGATTACCTGTATCTTTTCCCGCGCGGCCGTTACGCATGGGCCGCCCCTATCCTGCAAGGACCAGCCGCGCGCTGCCTCGTTGAATTCAGCCGCGAGGCTCGGCGCTATCGCTTCCTCGAACTTGTTACCAGTGGCATCGACCAACAGGATACTGCAGTAGCAGCCATCCATGGTGTCTTCGGCCAACTGGCAGAGCACTTCGAGTATCTCCGACAATGATTGGCGTCCTGCCACCATCTCAAGAAGCCGCTTCTCGCTGGCGAGCAGCGCCTCAGCTCGCTTTCGGTCATCTATATCGGTTTGCAGCACATACCAACGAACGATATGACCGCGCGCATCCCTAAGAGGCAATCCGCGGACATGGAACCACCGATAGACGCCGTCCGCCCGTCGTATTCGATGCTCGATTTCGTAAGTTTCCCCGGTGGCTATCGCGCGTTCCCAGGCACCTGTCACAAAGCGAAGATCGTCCTGATGAACCAGATCACTCGTTTTCCATTCATTCAGAGTTTGGGGCGTTGCATCTGCACCGACGTATTCCAGATAATGGCGGTTGACATCCTCTATCTCGCCAGCCGGCGTCAAGAACGTCATCAAGGCGGGGATTGTGTCGGTGACATTGCTGTGTTGCTCATGGCGCGGTCCCAAGGGGTCTGCTGATTGTCTTTGGTCTTCAATATCGAAACCTAATCCGCACCATTTGGTTACCGTTCCAGACGCATCGACCACGGCACGCATTCGGAAAACGAACCAGCGATACTCCCCATCACGGCTACGGAGCCGCGCTTCCATTGTCCTCGGTTCGGCAACCGACAGGCCGGGTTTCCACCACGCGATCAGTTTAGGCACATCTTCGGGGTGGCTTGCCGCGCACCACCCCGTTCTGAGCAGATCATCAATGCTGAGTCCTGTGAACTCACGCCAAGACTCGCTGAGGAAATCAACATGCCCGTCAGGCAGTGTCGTCCACACCAATCCGGGAAGTGTGTGAAGAGCGGGACCAAGATCGTCTTTCATGTCGACCCTTTCTCGACGATCGCCATGATACGATAGTGTTCTAAATTGCGAAAAGAGGTCGATGATACCTTGGTGTCGGTTGAGCAGTTGACATTCTGCCAGCATACTCCGCCCAACGACCGAGCCACAACCGATTTTCACCCGATATATCCAGCACTTATGGGCAGCGTCGGAGCTCGCTGATGGACGCGAGCGGGATGATCGCTCATCCAGAAACACCGGATGCAAATCCCCACAACACCTAGGTGCAATGGATTCACGTTCGATCCTGCGTAATCACAGGTCAGCAATTTCGGTGCTTCCATTCCATGCGAGGCGGTTTCGCAACGGCATCGAAGCTCGGCAGTCCCAAGCAGCGGTCGTCGGTGAAACCGCGCGTTGGGACAGCCGATCTCTCATTGAAGAACGCATCTTATCTCGACGGGAGCGCGCCATGGACCATTGTGAATTTGACTACATCGTCGTTGGCGCCGGTTCGGCCGGGTGCGTATTGGCCTCTCGCCTGACGGAGGATCCAAACGTTACGGTCTGCCTGTTGGAAGCCGGCGGGCGGGATTCCAGCGTCTTGATTCATGCGCCGGCTGGCTTCGTCGCGATGGTGCCAACCAAAATCAATAACTATGCATATCAGACGGTACCTCAGCCCGGCCTGAATGGCCGCCGCGGATATCAACCGCGCGGCAAGACGCTTGGAGGCTCGAGCTCGATCAATGCGATGTTCTATGTGCGAGGAAACAGGTGGGATTACGACCACTGGGCATCGCTCGGCAATCCGGGCTGGTCTTATGACGAGGTATTGCCGCTGTTCAAGCGCGCTGAAAACAACGAAGAATTCAAAGATGACTTCCACGGACAGGGTGGTCCACTGAACGTTACCTATCCGCGACACCAGAGTCCGCTCACCAACCTGTTTCTAGAGGCCGCTGCCCTGCACCAGATTCGGCCAAACCCCGATTACAATGGAGCCGAACAAGAGGGCGCCTTCAAATATCAGGTCACTCACAAGGGCGGCGAGCGCTGGAGCGCTGCCAAGGCGTACATAACCCCCAACCTCTCGCGAAAAAATCTCAGGGTTTTGACCCATGCCATCTCGGCGAAGGTATTGCTTGAAAATCGCCGTGCATGTGGCGTGATGTACTACCAAGGAGGCGGATTGAAAGAAGTGCGAGCCCGACGAGAAGTGATCCTGGCGGGCGGGACCTTTGGCTCACCGCAGCTACTGCAGCTTTCCGGCATTGGGCCCGGCGAAGAGCTGAAAAAGCTCGACATTCCAGTCGAGAATGACGTGCCTGGCGTCGGCAAGAATCTACAGGACCACATTGACTACGTTCAATCGTGGCGCGTGCCGAACGATACTGAAACAGTTGGCATTTCGCTCCGAGGCGCGTTGAAGCTGACACGCGCGATCTTCGAATGGCGCAAGGCGCGCACAGGCCTCGTGACGACGACCTATGGCACTTCCGGCGCATTCATCCGTTCGTCGCCCGATGCCCCAGCTCCCGATCTGCAGTTGATCTTCGTCATCGCGATAGTTGACGATCACGGACGCAAACTCCACATGGGTCATGGCATCTCCTGCCATGTGGACGTCTTGCGCCCGTACAGTCGGGGCACCGTTGGACTTGACAGCACCGACCCGCGCGATGCTCCCCGAATTGATCCCAAATTCCTTTCAGATGAGCGCGATCTGAAACTGCTGGTCAAGGGAGCCCAGATCCAGCAACGCATCATCGAATCCCGACCTTTCGATCGGCTCCGCGGCAAGATGCTGTACCCGACGCGATCCAACGATCCCGCCGGCTTGGAGAAGGATATTCGCTGCCGCGCTGACACGCAGTATCACCCGATCGGCACCTGTAAAATGGGCCCGGAAAGCGATTCGACGGCCGTGGTTGATGCAAAGCTGTGCGTGCGGGGTGTTGGCGCGTTGCGCGTGGTTGATGCGTCGATCATGCCAACCATAGTCGGCGGCAACACCAATGCCGCGACAATCATGATTGCCGAAAAGGCCTCCGACTTGATCCGAGAAAGCGCCTGACTTCGCTAGAACGTCATAGCGGAACACGGAAACGGACCCTGACTTCATACGCGAACTATCGCGACAGGCTGGTGTGACTTCCTTGGACTGTCTTCCTTGGACAAGGCATTAGCTTTCCTGTTCACTGAAGCAAGAAGGGTTGCGATCGCGCAGTTCTTGTCACCTACCGCGGGGTGCGCAGTCGGGTGAACCCTGCGGACCGTGAATGACGTTACTCAAGCGATTCGTAAGGTTATGAAAGTGCCGGTGAAGCCAGCCACCACTGTCACTCGCCCGCTCGTCGCGGATCGTCACCGTAACAGTCATTCCCGAAACGAGCGGAACCCCGGCCGGTACATTGGTGATCTTGAGGCGCACCGGCACTCGTTGCGCCAGTCGCACCCAGGTGTAGACCGGATCGACGCTGGGCAGCCCCTGGGTGCTCGGTGCGGCGTTGGAGACGCTGATGCCGCGGGTCACACTCTCGACCAGCCCCAGGATCGGGTCGCGATATCCCATCAGTGCCGCTTCGGCACGCATGCCGACGCAGACATGAGCCATCTTGGTTTCCTCGAAGTAGCCGTCAATCCAGTAACTATCCGCATCGATGACCGAAATGTTGGTCGCGCCGGCGTGAGCATAGTCTCCGACCCGCATCAGTAGATTGGTGACATAGCCATTGACGGGACTGCGCACCTGCGTCCGCTTGAGATTAATGTCGGCTTGTGCAACTTGCTGCTGGGCAGCGTCGAAGGCCGCCTGCGCCTGGTTAGCATTGCCGGCAAACACTTGCTGCTCTTCGGGTGTCGTGGCGAGGTCGGAGAGCCGCATTCGCCGTTCCGATTGGATTCGCTTGACCTGCAAATCGATGGCTTTCTGACGCAATATCGCTTGGCTCGTGTCGAGCGCCACCTTGAAGTCGAACGTATCGATCACATAGAGCACGTCACCTTCGCGAACGAACTGGTTGTCGACGACTCGGATTTCCGTAATTTGCCCCGACACCTGAGGCGCAATGCTCGCTACCTGCACGCGGATGCGGCCGTCTCGCGTCCACGGCGCGTTGACATAAACGTCCCAGATGAGGAGAGCGGCTAACCCGGCGAGCGCAAGGATGGCCGCCGTCGTCGCGCGCTTGAACACCTCCCGAGCAAAGCGAGCCGTAGGGCCTCGAACCCCAGTCACCTGCCCTTTCAAAACGGGCCTTTCGACGCTCAGATTCCGTTCAAGGGTAACGCCAGGCTGATCTCCGCCCGGCGCGAGGCCGCCATTACTCACAGAGCGCTCAGCCACCGTGGCGCGGGTATCGGCTGTGTTATCCTTCGTCCGGTCGTCTGTGATGGTATCGTGCAGCTGCAAGACCTTCTCCCTCTAGAACACCGCAATCAAAAGCGCGAGAACCAAGACGTAGAGGCTCAACTCCGCCGCCGGCGGATTACTGAAGGCGCGTTCGAACGATACGAGGTACAGCAAGGGACGCAGCACAGCGAAGATTGCAAGGGCGGCACCTGCATAGAGGACGAAAGGCGAGACGAGCACCCCGTCGAGGACCAATTCAGAGAAGGTATGCATCATGAGGCAAAAGACCCATGCGGATGGAAGCCGAGGGCGGCGGTGGGGTCGATCAGGGAAGCAGCCCAGATCAGATCCAGGCGGGCCGCGCGAGCGAGGGCCAGGTCATCACGACTGAACCCAGCGGTCGCGCCTGCGAGATCGTCGGCAATTCGGCGAAGGCGAAGGGGATCACAGGCAGCCAGAGCCGCATTGGTCTCGACCATCAACCGTGAGCCCGTTCGAGCAACTAGTTCGGTCAGCGTTGTCCGAACCCGGCGCACAGCCGCCGCACGTCCGAACAACTCCATAGCCTGACGGAGGTCATCCCGGTGTCCATCTGACGAAGGTTGCAGCGCTGCGAGTTGCCTAATGCGGTCCGCGTCTCGGAACAGGGCCTCTTCATTTGGGCGCCGAGAGTAGCCATCGGTAAGGAGTCCGCGCATCTCTGCTTGCGCCGACATCAGGTACCAGTGCCGCCGAAGCGCATCGGACGTTGGAAGGATAACCCGGAGAAGGACGAACAGCAGGATAACCGATGCGATCGCAATAAGGCTGGAGAACAGGTAGGGTTCGGGGTCGTAACGCTGCGGATTCGTTGGCGAGAGCATCACGGGAAAGACAACCAGCACAAGGAACGCGGTCACGGCCAGTCTCGGGTTGGGCGCCGTGCATAGGAGGGCGGTGGCAATGACGCTTGGTGCTATACCGATCGCCAAGAGAGGAAACTGGTCGACCCCGTCCAGAATAAAAAATTCGGTTACACCCGCAAGCATCACAGCGATCGGTACAGCGATAACAGCTGCTGTGGCGAAAGCGCCCGAGTTCGGAACGTTGGCACTCAGGGCAATGATCACGCCTGTCAAAGCGATGCCTAGCGATGCGAACGGCCAGCCGCCAAGGGACAATAAGGCCGCGATCGTCAGCGCTACCAGAAACGCGCGCAGCCCGTTTCGTGCCGCCACTCGGCTCGAACGGTAGATGGGCGCATCAAACTCATGTGTAGGGCGACGGCCTGCTTGGAGAGCTCCAATAGCGTCTTTAGCTCTTTGGTTCTCGACCAGCAATTCTAGAGCGTAACGGACGAAAATCGCCTCGTACGGGTCGAAGTTATCGGAATTCGCATGCTGTTGCAGGCGTCCAGGCAAAACACGGTTCTCTTCCGCCAGGCCATTGTCGAGTGCCTCCCCTAGCCCGGTTCGGAGAGATCGCAACGTCGTCGGGGGGAGTGATGCCAATGCGCCTACGGCGCTGACTACACCGACCAATGCTACGGCCGCGTTACGGGCTGCCGCGCGCCGCGCCGACCCACGACCCGATTCGACCGCAAGGGCCGAGATGTCGGGACGAAGCGCTGTGATCTCACGCAGCAGATTAGCCGACCGGATCGGGTCGGCGCTCTTGCCACCGAGGATAGCAAGTGCAACGGCAATTATTCGCCGATGGATGGTTGTGAGCTTGGACAACAGACTCGCATCCAAGTTCGGAGCACCGAATACTTCGCCGATCAGAGCGAGCGCGGCGACTCCGACCACAATAGCCGCACCGCGGTTAAAGCCGGCCAGGACGATGTTCTGAGGCGAGTCGATCTGGACCACAGCCACCAGAGCAACCGTATAACCGGATAACACGGCGCCGTAGGCCCTGCTGTCCTCCAAAAGCCCGCCGACGTAAACGCAGAGTCCGAGCCAAGCCGCGAAGACGATTATGAACAGCTCACGAGTTTGCGCGAACAATCCAGCAATCACAATAGACGCGATAATCCCGATGATAGTGGCGAGAACTCGGTATAGCGCCCTTTGATAGACCTGCCCCCGCGTCTGTAAGGCGAGAATGCTGACGGTAACCGCGGCGGACGACGCGCTGTCGAGCTGCAGCCAGAAAGCCGCATACAGGGCCGTCACCATGGCGGCCCACGTCCGGAACGCAAATGCCCACGCAGAGAGGGGAAACCCGGCAATCATACGAAACATAGTCTGTCCGAGCCCCTCAATCCATTCAGAATAGAGCTCTCGTGAGGCCGGGGAATACCGGGACCGTGAGATAAAGGATGATGTTAAGCAAAGCGCGAATCTATTGGACCAAGGTGTCGTCAAGACTTCAGTGCCATCGGCCGACTGACCTGCGAATGTAAAAAAACAGTTCAAGGCAGGAAGAATAAATTCGATCAGAAGGCGAGGATATGGGTGCTGCCAATGAGGAGGGCATCGAGATGACGCAAACAATCCCTGTGGCGCGGGCGACAATCAGTCCAGCGCCCGCCCGCCCTGAAGAAACGACCTCGCTTTACCAGGCGATGATGCGTGGATTTCGTTGCAGATGCCCGAACTGTGGCAAAGGTCATCTGTTCGGCAAATATCTGAAGGTTGCTGATCAATGCGAAGAATGCGGCGAAGAATTTCATCACCACCGTGCCGATGACTTGCCAGCCTATCTCGTCATCATCGTGGTTGGCCATGTTATCGTTCCGGCCGTTCTGGCCGTCGAAGTTGCCTACTCGCCACCTTACTGGCTACACGCGCTGATCTGGCTACCACTAACTCTCGTGAGTTCGCTCGGCCTTCTGCAACCTACGAAGGGCGCAATCGTCGGTCTGCAGTGGCAGACAGGCATGCATGGTTTCGAAGCGGCCAGGACGCGCAGGCTGGAGCAACTTGCCATCACCGCTTCGGTAACATCCGAGCCGGCGTTGATCGGTCCAGCACAGCAGGTCGTGCATTCTCGACATTGGTCGGACAACATGAAAGACGATCGCGCATTGTTCGGACTAAGCACTGACCGAGCCCAAAAGGGGACAGAACACATTTCCGATCGGTGTCAACCATGAACCACGAAGTACCAGCCATTCCAATAACGGTTGCCGTGCTATTTCACAGCGGCTTTGGCCACACTGCTCGGCAGGCAGAAGCCGTGCGGCGTGGTGTCGAACGGGTCGCGGGCGCATCTGTCCTCTTTTTGACATCAGACGAGGCTCAGGGCCGCTTGGATGACCTTAAACTTGCAGACGCAATCATCTTCGGCGCCCCGACCTACATGGGAAGCGTGTCCGGACGGTTCAAAACCTTCATGGATTCGACGTCAAAACCCTACGCTACGGGCGCGTGGAAGGACAAGATCGCGGCAGGCTTCACAAACTCGGGGTCAAAGTCGGGTGACAAGCTCGCTACACTGACCCAATTCGCCATCTTCGCGGCGCAACACCGCATGCATTGGGTCAATCTCGGTCTTCCGTCCGGCAACAACAGTACGTACGGCTCAGATCACGACCTCAATCGGCTTGGCTTCTGGCTAGGCGCCGCGGCACAGTCGAACAACGATCAAGGGCCTGACTTTGCCCCACCCGAATCCGATCTTCTGACCGCCGAATACCTCGGCGAGCGCGTGGCAAGGGTCACGCAGCAATTTGTGCGCGGTCGTTTGCCTGCAGTCGAAGGCTTGTTGCCAGACATCCTCGAGAGCACATCATGATCGAGTCCGGCTTCGTTGGCGAGCTCCCCGCCGAAACTGAAATATCGTGCACGCATCAAAGATTTGCTTCACTAGGTTCATCATACTGCGTTCCGTACACCTCCCGCTTTCTTCGGCGCGAACCGGAGTTGCTGCATAGGCTCATCGTCGTGCCACAAGCCGACGTCGCATTCGTATCGCGACCTAGTGTGGTGCGATCGAGATGGCTTTCAACGGAAGCCTTTTTGTAAACCAGTCTTGAAAACGAAATTTGCGGGGAAAAACGTGATGCATCGATCGTGTGTTTCCGCGTCATAAGCGGACTTGGCCGATAAGCCTCAGGACGTCTGCTTCGGCCACTCGACCCAAACGAAACCGGAGAATAATATGTCAAAGGCACTCAAGGCCCAGGATTGTGCCCTGATCCTGATCGATCATCAGATCATCTCGATGTCCATGATCAAAACCCAAGCCCTTGAAATCGCCAAGCACAACAACATCGCCCTGGTGAAGGCGGCTAAAATCCTCGGCATTCCCAGTGTCTGGACCAGCAGCAACGAGGACGCCAACAAGGACTGGTGGATGCCAGGTCTGGAAGAGATCAACCGCGATGCCTATGCGCGCCGGATCAAGCGCACCGGCATTGTCGATTCCTGGAACGATC
Organism: Bradyrhizobium sp. AUGA SZCCT0182; assembly: GCF_018130185.1. Lineage (NCBI taxonomy): Bacteria > Pseudomonadati > Pseudomonadota > Alphaproteobacteria > Hyphomicrobiales > Nitrobacteraceae > Bradyrhizobium > Bradyrhizobium sp. AUGA SZCCT0182. The sequence continues at coordinate 54,961 of NZ_JAFCLY010000056.1, forward strand.
CGGACTTTGTCCGTGCCGTCGAGGCAACGGGACGCCATAGCTTGATCATGGCTGGGACCACCAATGACGGCTGCCTGCTCTATACCGCCCTCAGCGCTCGGCGGGCTGGCTACGAAGTTCACGCGGTCCTCGATGCTGGCGGCTCGCCTTTTCAGATTTCCGAAGATGCCGCTCGTTTGCGCATGATGCAGGGAGGCATCGTCGTGACGGCAACTAATACCCTTCTGGGCGAGCTCGCGGATAACTGGGCACTCCCGCACGGCCAGCAAATTCGACTTGTTCTGGCCGAAACATTCCAGCACACGCTCGGCTCTTTCGGCTTGTCCACTTAGGCAAACCAACGAAACCGGTGTCGAAGGGGCTCCGTCTAAGTAGGCCCGGGCCATTGTTGCACCCGCAACAAGCAAACGAACGGACATCACGGACCCCTCACGACCTACTCCCTCACCTGAGGTCAGTAAGGCCGTCCTTCTCAAGTTTCACTGGAATCGAAAACGAAAAAGAAGCACCGTGAGTCTCATTCGCAGTCGCCCACAACCGGCCACGGTGACTATCAATAATGGAACGGCTTACGGATAGGCCGATCCCCATACCGCCAGCCTTGGTGGTATAGAATGCATCAAATAGCTTGCCGGCATCCTGCGATCTAAAACCCACACCGGCATCCTGCACAGTCACGCAGATATGATCGTCACGGTCTCGCATGGTTCGGACGAACAATTGCCTCGGTCGATCCTCTATTGCGGTCATTGCATCTGACGCATTTCGGAGCAGGTTCAGGATGACCTGCTGAAGCTGTACGCGATCGCCCATAACTAGCGGAAGGCCTTCAACAAGCTCCGTCTGAAGCCTAACTCGATTTCTCTGAAGCTCGACCAACAACAGCGCAATCACTTCTCGCGTCGCATCATTCAGATCTATTGATTCGATCGCAAATCTTTTCTTGCCGAATAGCGCTCGCAATCGAACGATCACATCCGACGCTCGTTTTCCATCGCGAATCGTCCGACGCACAGTTTCGCGCGCTCCCTCAACGTTGGGAGGGTCGGCAGCCAACATTCGCAGGCAGGTGCTGGCATTGGTGAGGATACCCGACAGAGGTTGGTTAACTTCATGCGCGATCGACGCCGTCAATGCACCAAGGCTTGCGACCCTCACGACGTGAGCCAGCTCTGATCTGACTTCGCCGAGCGCCATTTCCGCGAGG
>NZ_JAFCLY010000057.1:0-55974 GCF_018130185.1 Bradyrhizobium sp. AUGA SZCCT0182
GCGTCAAGCCTTTCGGGAGCTAACGCTTCCGAGGGGCGACGGTGGCAATAGAGGCCGTCTCACCGGGGAGAGCGCGTCATAAGTCGTAAAGCCATTGCGCAGGGAATGTCGGATGCTCTCCGCTGCCCTGTATGCTCGTGTGCAGCCTACTTAGCACAATTCGCACACGAGACCGCGGGTGCAGCGCGCATCCGGCATTCCCTGCGCCCTCTGATTTCATGAGGGCGAGAAGTTTCCAGCAACGCTCGGGCGCAATGCGCCGCGAGAACGTGGAGCTGCGTTTGAATGTGAATGATGGTGCAACAACAAACACCGCCGTCGTCCCGGGCTTGACCCGGGACCCATACGCCGCGGCCCATCGGTGAAAGCTCTGGCGTTAGAGACCTTCTTCAACAATGACTGCCGCGGCGTATGGGTCCCGGCTCAAGGCCGGGACGACGATTGCGATATTGACGGCAACTCCCTCAAATCCCCGCGGGCTCCTTCACGTGCTCGATGTCGGGCAGCGGGGCGCCGGCGATCATGGCTTCGAAGCCGCGCAGGCGCTTGTAGACCGAGAGCAGGTCGACGATCGTGGTCCAGGAGTTGATCAGTATCTGGAACGAGTTTCTCACCTGAGTGAACGCATTCAGGATCTGCTGCAGCGGACCCAGCGTGAGCTTGCCGGCGACGATCGTCGGCGCCAGCAGGATGTAGGGAAAGATGACGTCTGTCTGCAAATAGACGATGCGGCCGACGTTGAAGTACAGGTAGTTCAAATAGAACCAGAAATAGTTTTTGCGAATGTGCACGAAGAGCTCATTCAGCGTCATCGGATCGGCGCGCGCCGGATCGTCTTCGCCGAGCACGAGCTCCTTGCGGTAGGCGGCTTCAACCCGCTGGTTGAAGAACTCGATGCCGGGCAGCTTGATGCCGATCAGCGCCAGCAAACCGGTTCCGAAGATCGACCACACGATCGCGGCGATCACCAGCGGATAGGGGATCGCACCGACGATAGGCAGCTCGGTGATAATGCTGGAAAGCCTGAGCAGCACCGGCAGGAAGGCGATCAGCGTCAGGATCGCGCTGATGAAATTGACGCCGAGGCCTTCGGTGATGGTCGCAAACCGCATGGTGTCTTCCTGGACGCGTTGCGAGGCGCCTTCGATGGTGCGCAGGCGCGGCCAGTGGGCGATGTAAAAATCGTTCATCGCGGTGCGCCAGCGGAAGATGTAATGGCTAACGAAGAAACGCGTCAGTACGCCGACGGTAACGGCGACCAGCGCGATGCCGGCAAAAGTCGAAAATTCTCCGTAGATCTGTTCGACAGTGACCGGCTTCGATTTCGAAAGCGCGGCCTGGAGCAGATCGTAGAACGGCCCGTACCACGTGTTGATGGCGACGCTGACCTGGACCTGGAAATAGGTGGCGAACAGGATCAGCGCCGAGCCCGGGATCGACCACAGCGCCCAGGGATGCGGCGAAAACCACATCCAGAAGGCTGTGAAGATGCCGACGAACGCCCAGAAATACAGATCGAACCACAGCGAACGCACTGACCAGAAGGTCGAGACGCCGACAACAGGCGCTGACGACCCGTACAGTTCGTTGGCGTAACTGTACCAGAGCGTCATCGCCAGCGCGGCCCAGACGATCGCCGAGATGAAGAAGATTTTCGGGCGGGGGAAGAATGAAACGAACATTCGGTTGTCTCTCAGGTCAGAGGATTTGTGGCTCTGGGGAGGCCGTCATTCCGGGATGGTCCGCAGGACCAGACCCGGAATCTCGAGATTCTCCGATGTGCAATAGCACATCGTAGTTCGATGCTTCGCATCGCCCCGGAATGACAGCCCCAAAATCTCATGCAGTCAGAAATCTCAAACACTCACAACTCTCTCGCATTGCTGAACGCAAACGACGACACGCGCCGCGTGTTCTCATCCAGGATCAGCGTGCGCGTGATCGGCGGCTCGGCGCGCTGGCTGCAGTTTTCGCGCTCGCAGAGCCGGCAGTTGACCCCGATCGGCGTACCCTCGGTTTTCTCCAGGTCCATGCCGGCGGCATAAACCAGTTTTGCGGCATGGCGGATTTCGCACCCCAAACCGATCGCAAAGCGCGGCTGCGGCTGCGGGTGCGGCGCCACCGGCCGGCGCACCATCTGCGCGATCGAGAAGTAACGGGTGCCATCTGGCAATTCGATGACCTGCTTGAGCAGCCGGTCCGGCGTGTCGAAGGTCGAATGCACGTTCCACAGCGGGCAGGTGCCGCCGAATTTCGAGAACGGAAATGTGCCGGAGGAAAACCGCTTGGAAACATTGCCGGCATTGTCGACGCGGAGCAGGAAGAACGGCACGCCGCGCGCGTTCGGCCGCTGCAGCGTGGTCAGGCGATGGCAGACCTGCTCGAAACCGGCGTTGAAGCGCTGCGCCAGCACGTGAACGTCGTAGTTCAGCGCTTCGGCCGCGGAATGAAACGCCTGATAGGGCATCATGGTGGCGGCGGCGAAATAATTCGCCAGCGTAATCCGGTAGAGCCTTCGCGGCGTGTCGTCGAGCGGGCCGGCGCGGTTGACGATGGTATCGATGCTGGCGCTGCATTCGGCAAGCCCGATCTGCAGCGCGAGCTGGAAGGCGCGGCCGGGGCCGTCGACCAGTTCGGAGACCAGCAGCTGCCGGCGATGGCGGTCGAACCGTCGCAGCGTCTCGCGCATCACGTCGACAGGCATGATGCGGGTGACGATCGAATGCTTTTCGCGCAATCGCGCGGCGAGGGCCGCAAACAATTCCTCGGACGGCACGCCCAGTTCGTCGCGCAGGCTTTCCGCGGCCTGTTCGAGTTCGGGGAAGTAATTGCGGTTGGCCTCGATCAGGTCGCGCACCCGTTCGATCGGATTGGCCTCGAACCGGGTTCCCTCGTCCCGGTCGGCCATTTGCGCCGCCACCAGCGTTTCGCCGCGGCGGGCCTCGGTATAGGCGGCGTACAGCCGTTGCAGCGAATGAGTCACACCGGGGCACAATTCAGCGAGATCGCGCAGTTCCTGTTTTGGCAGGTCGATTTGCCGGAACAGCGGATCGGAAAATATCTCGTTCAGTTCGGCGAAAAAACGATCCTCGTCGGCGGTCGCGAGATCGCGCAAATCAAGGTCATAGGTCTCCGCCAGCCGGAGCAGCAGCTGCGCGGTCACCGGGCGCTGGTTGCGCTCTATCAGGTTGATATAGCTCGGAGAAATCTCCAGGCCCTCGGCCATCTGGGTCTGCGAAAGGCCGAGCTGCTGGCGGATCCGGCGAAACCGCGGACCGACAAACAGCTTCTTTCCGGACTCGCTCGCCATGTCAGCCTTTCTGACGGATTTTGTGACAAAATTGACAAAATGACATCTGTGACAAGTATAGATGTTACATGACATCACCATTCAAAATCAAGCTATCTATACGAAATCAGGATTTTGGCGTTTAGCTCTCGGTACGTTTTGCAATGCACTGTCATGAATGTCGATTACGGCAAAGAGTGATGAATGCCGCAAATTAGTCGTCACCGAAAGGATTAAGCAAATGAACTATCAGCCACGTGGCATCGACCAGGCGATCAAGGGACCCGCTTCCTACGCGAGCGAGCTTGGCGCTGCCAAGGCGCTGCTCGAGACCCAGCCGACCTGGAACGGCGTCACCGCCGAAGCCGTGGCGCGCATGCGTCTGCAGAACCGCTTCAGGACCGGCCTGGACATCGCCCGGTACACCGCGGCGCTGATGCGCAGCGATATGGCTGCCTATGACGCCGATCCTACCAAGTACACCCAGTCGCTGGGTTGCTGGCATGGCTTCATCGCGCAGCAGAAGCTGATCTCGGTGAAGAAGCATTTCGGCGGCAGGACCGATCGCCGCTATCTATACCTGTCCGGCTGGATGATCGCCGCGCTGCGTTCCGAGTTCGGACCGCTGCCCGATCAGTCGATGCACGAGAAGACTTCGGTGCCGGCGCTGATCGAAGAGCTCTACACCTTCCTTCGTCAGGCGGACTCCCGTGAGCTCAACGATATCTTCCGCGCCATCGACGCCGCCCGCAAGGCAGGCGACAAGGCGAAGGAAAAGGAACTGATCGAAAAGGTCGACAACTTCCAGACCCATGTCGTGCCTGTGATCGCCGACATCGACGCCGGTTTCGGCAATGCGGAGGCGACCTACCTGCTCGCAAAGAAGATGATTGAGGCAGGTGCGTGCGCGCTGCAGATCGAAAATCAGGTCTCGGACGAAAAGCAGTGCGGCCACCAGGACGGCAAGGTGACTGTGCCGCACGAGGTGTTCCTGGCGAAAATTCGTGCCTGCCGCCATGCCTTCCTTGAACTCGGCGTCGAAGACGGCATCGTCGTGACCCGCACCGACTCGCTGGGTGCCGGTCTCACGCAGCAGATCGCTGTCAGCCACAAGCCCGGCGACATCGGCGATCAGTACAACAGCTTCCTGGATTGCGAGGAAATCACGGCCGACAATGCCCGGAACGGCGATGTCATCATCAACCGCAACGGCAAGATGATGCGTCCGAAGCGGCTTGCCAGCAACCTCTATCAGTTCCGTGCCGGCACGGGCGAAGATCGCTGCGTGCTCGACAGCATCACCTCGCTGCAGAACGGCGCCGACCTGTTGTGGATCGAGACCGAGAAGCCGCATATCGAGCAGATCGCCAAGATGGTCGACCGCATTCGCGAGGTCGTTCCGAACGCGAAGCTGGCCTACAACAACTCGCCGTCGTTCAACTGGACGCTCAACTTCCGTTGGCAGGTCTACGACGCGATGAAGGAAGCCGGCAAGGATGTCAGCAAGTACAACCGCGCCGATCTGATGAAGCCGGAATACGACGATACGCCGCTGGGTATTGAAGCCGACGAGCGCATCCGCACCTTCCAGGCCGATTCAGCCAAGCGCGCCGGCATCTTCCATCATCTGATCACGTTGCCGACCTATCACACGGCAGCTCTGTCGACTGACAATCTCGCGAGGGAGTATTTCGGCGAGCAGGGCATGCTGGGCTATGTGAAGAATGTTCAGCGCCAGGAGATCCGTCAGGGTATCGCCTGCGCCAAGCATCAGAACATGGCCGGCTCCGATATCGGTGACGAGCACAAGGAATATTTCGCCGGGGAAGCCGCTCTGAAGGCGGGCGGCGCCCACAACACGATGAACCAGTTCGGCTAACGGTAACAAGCAGGAGACTAGTCATGACGAAGAGCAATTTCTGGGTGATTGGCGGCGAGTTCGGCTCGATGAACTTCCACAAGCTCGTGGAAGGCTCGGCCCAGGTACAGGGACCTTTCAAGACCCGCAAAGAGGCAGAGGATGCCTGGCGCGCGGTCTCGGAAGAGAACCGTCACAAGGCCGGCGTGCGCTTTTCGATCGTCGAAGAGCCCTCCCGCGTCTCGGCCTGAGCGGCTGCTGCCGATAGACTAGAAGAAACGTCCAAGGAAAACGTAGGTGGGACGGCCCCATCCGGATCTCCGGGTGGGGCCGTCGGCCGTTTTCAACCGAAACAAGGCTTTTCAACCAAAACCTAAGTCATTGGGAACAAACGAGCTTTGCGCAAAACATGGTTACTGCTAGGTTAACCCCCGCCAACCCTTCAGGACAAAGGCGGGCCGCAAGATGTCAGACGTTCAGAGTACCGCCATCACCGAACCGCAACCGACGCGGCTGCGCGACGCGCTGCGCAAGGCGCGGATCGAGGCCGCCGACCGCACCGGCGTCGTCGTCGAACTGCGCGATGCTGAAGTCGCGCGGCTCGAGATCATGAACGAGGCGCTCGATCCCTTGTTCGCGCAGGTCCCCGAAAAGGTCGATCTGTTCGACCGCGGCGTCAGCCAGGGCGAGACCCCGCGGCTGTGGATCGACGTGGTCGCGCATATCCTGATGGGACGCGACAAGCGCATCTACCGCTTCGTGCAGGACACCCGCTTCGGCCGCATCGTGCTCGCCGAATCCCACGACGTGCCCGTCATCGTCGATGCCGTCACCGACTATGTCGCGCGCCGCATGATCGAGCGCGAGCATGCGATGGTGGCGACCCCGATGGTCGAGCCATCAGCCGAAGAGCCGCCGAAGCGCCGTGGCGGCCTCGGGATGTTCGTGTTCGGCTTCCTGCTCGGCGCCGCCGCCCTGTTCGGCGTCGCGCTGTTCGCGAGCCTGCGAAACCTCTAGCGCGGAGCCTGAAGGGGACCTCGTGCCAGCCATCATCATCGGCAACGCCATCGTGGCGGTGATCGTCCTGGTCATCGCCGCGAGCCTGTACGGCAAATGGCTGACGCTGAGGCGTGCCGAATATATCCGCACCTTCCGTTGGCCGCCGGGACTGCTTCAGCGGCTGGAGCAGCATCACCCGGGTTTCCAGCGCAAGGACAGCGCGCTGGTGTCGCGGGGCCTGCGGCAGTTTTTCCTCGCCTATCTCATGAGCGGCAAGCGCTACGTCTCGATGCCCTCGCAAGTCGCGGACGATCTGTGGCACGAGTTTATCCTCTACACGCGCGAGTATGATGCGTTTTGCCGCCGCGCGTTCGGCGGTTTCCTGCATCACACCCCGGCGGTGGTGCTGAGCGAGCATCGCAAGAGCAACGAGGGCCTGCGGCGGGTCTGGTGGTACTGCTGCAAGTACGAGAGTATCGATCCTGTCAGGCCGAGCCGGCTGCCGCTGTTATTTGCGCTCGACAGCAAGTTCAAGATCCCCAACGGCTTTGTCTATCATCCCGACTGCGAGGAGTTACGCAAGAACGGCAGCGGCACCGCATACTGCGGTGGTGATTTCGCGGACTCGTCGGTCGATGGCTCGTCGTCTGGCTTCGGCGATGGCGACGCCAGCCATGGCGGCGATGGCGGGGCTAGCGATGGGGGTGGTGGCGGAGATGGCGGCGGCGGCGGCGGCGGTTGCGGCGGTGGCGGTGGGGACTAACCCTGCTTGAACCGGTTACGACAACCTGACTTGCGCCAACTGCCGGATGACATTGTCATCGCCAAAGCCGCGCACGGTCTGCACGCAGCGCCAGTGGTCGCCGTCGCGCTCGATCGAAAACAAATTATAGGCCGCGGCGGGATAGTGCCGGTGCGCCAGTGCCGACGCCGAAGGCACGCCGATCGCGGGAATCTGGCGGTCAGTGCCTTCGATCCACATGGTCGAATGAATATGGTCGTGCCCGTGCAGCACCAATTCCACGCCATGGCGCTTCAAGAGCGCGCGGAGCTGCCGCGAATCCGTCAGCCGCTTGATGCGGGAATCCGAATGCAGGGGATGGTGGACCAGCAACACCCGGAATGCCTGTTCGGACGACAATTGCGTCAGGATTCTATCCAGTCCATCGAGCTGGGTCCGCCCGAGCCTGCCGGTGGCCATCAGCGGCAGCGTCGGCACCGCGGAGGATACGCCGATCAGCGCCAGCGGGCCGCGCCGGCGCACGAACGGAAACGTCGCGCCGTTGGGCCCGGCATCGCCGCGCAGATAGTCGCCGAACGTTCCGGCGAAGCGATGCCTGGTGGCGCGCACATAGGCGTCGTGATTGCCGGGAATCACCGTGACTTCCTGCGGCGCGCCGACGCTTTCAAGCCAGGCCTGCGCCGGCGAGAACTCGGCTTCCAGCGCGAGATTGACCAGATCGCCGGTGACCGCGATATGGTCAGGCTGCTGGACCTGCATGTCGGCGACCAATGCGTCGAGCACCTCGCGGCGGTGGTATTTGTGGCGGTTGCGGGTCCAGTTGAGATAGCCGAGCGCGCGCTTGCCCGCGAGATCGCGCAGCCGTGCCGCCGGCAGCGGCGGCAGGTGCGGATCGGACAAATGCGCCAGCGTGAATGCGGCCATCAACAACCTCGTCAGGAATCCTTGCCAGAATCCTTGCCAGAATCCCTGCAATGTATTGGCAAGCCGGCGGTATCTGCGCAAGGATCAAACATCATGTCCGCCATTTGAGGTATTTGTGACCGCCCTGCAGAATCTTCGAAAACGCTTCGAGCCGCAGCTGCGGCGGGTAATGCATCTTTACTGGCGGATCGCCCGCGGCATGACGCTCGGGGTCCGCGGCGTCGTGCTCGACGGCAGCAACAGGGTGTTTCTGGTCAGGCACAGTTATATCTCCGGCTGGCATCTGCCGGGCGGCGGGGTCGAGGTCGGCGAGACGGTCCTCGAAGCATTGCGGCGCGAACTCATGGAGGAGGGGCGGATCGAGCTGACCGACGAGCCGGCGTTGCATGGTCTGTTTTTCAACGGCCATATCTCCCGCCGCGACCACGTCGCGGTCTATGTCGTCAGGCAATTCCGGCAGGACCGCTTGCCGGAGCCCAACCGCGAAATCGTGGAATGCGGGTTCTACGATGCGGCGGCGCTGCCGGCGGACACCACCCGAGGTACGCGCCTTCGGATCGCCGAAGTGTTGGATTTCAAGGCACGGACCGCGACCTGGCGCTGATTTTTGCGCACGCGCTCGGTTGCGTGCCGCCATCACAGCCCCTAGAAGCGGAGCAGTCGAGGCGGGGCCGGACAGGATGAAACTGATTAAACTTCTCTGCGGCTTCGCCTTCCTGGTGGTGCTGGCGAGCAACATCTGGACCATCTCGCGCTGGAGCGAAAGCCGCGGGGTCTATGACGACATCTGCTATTTGCGGCAGGCGCATCTGTTCAAGCTGTTCGGCCTGGACGGGCTCAACACCGACATCAAGCGCGAGGACGACCAATATCTCGCCAACAAGCTGAAGGCGATCGACTATCCCGAGTGGAACGTGGCGACGCGGGCTCCCTGCCACGTCTGGATGGAGAAGACGAAAAAAACCGTCATTCAATATCCGCCGGGGACCGGGTTTGCGCTGGCGCTGTTCCCCGAAGGCTTCCAGGTTATCCCGCTCTATGTTCTGGCGTCGATCGTGGTAACCGGTTTCGCACTGCTCGCGTTGAGCTGCGCATCAACGTGGTATTCGCTCGCATTGGCGGCCGTCTTCGGGGATGTAGCTATCTACCTGATGATCAATCCGACCAAGGCGAGCTATTCGATAGCGCCGACCATGATGGTCTGCGCGCTCGCGGGCTGGCTCACCGCGAAGCTGTTGAAGGATGGATCGCGGCATCGGCTTGTGCTGCTCGCGCTAGTGGGGCTGCTGATCGGGCTGTCCGTGAATTTGCGCCTGCCGAACCTGTTCCTGTCGGCGGGCTATTGCCTGTATCTGGCCGGCGCATTCCTGCTGGCGCGAAACAGGGAGACGTTCCTGCAAGGGGCGGCATTCGGCGTTGCGTTCCTGATCGGGATGGCGCCGACGCTGATCGCGAATGCGATCAATGCGGGCAGCCCCTTCACGACGACCTATGGCGGACAGGACGTCACGCCGCCGGAGCTGGATGCTGGCGTCCTCTGGCAGTATTTCAGGGACGTGCAGTTCACCTTGCTGGCGATCGCGGCGGCATGGACCGCCTGGCTCTGGCGTTTCAATCGCGGCGGTGCGAGGCGGGTTGCCATCGTGTTGGCCGCCAATCTCGTGATAAACCTGATTTTCTTCATGACGCATCCGATCTTCACGCCCTATTACATCATGCCGATCGACATGCTCACGCTGTGGACGCTGCTGTTCGCAACGCTCAATCTGCGCGGCGAGGCCGCCGCCGAGCCGGGCTTCCCTCAACTGGCAAAAGCCCTGAAGCGGCATCGGCGATCCATGGTCAGGCCTGATTCGGCAGGTCCGCGATGACGACACCAGCGTTGCGAGTTGCGGTTCTGGTGCCGTGCTTTAACGAGGAGGCGGCCGTCGCGACCGTGGTCTCCGATTTTCGCAAAGTACTGCCGGCGGCCGAAATCTTCGTCTATGACAACAATTCAAGAGATCGCACCGTCGAATTCGCGCGGGCGGCCGGCGCAGAGGTGCGCAGCGAACGCCGTCAGGGCAAGGGGCATGTCATCCGGCGGATGTTTGCCGATATCGATGCCGACATCTACGTGCTGGTCGACGGCGACGCGACCTACGACGCCCCCAGCGCCCCACGCATGATCGAGGTCTTGGTCAACGAACACCTCGACATGGTAGTGGGCTTTCGCGTCGATCAATCGGCCGCCGCCTACCGGCCCGGTCACCGCACCGGCAACTGGATGCTGACCGGATTCCTTTCGATGGTGTTCGGTCAGGCGTTCAAGGATATCCTCTCCGGCTACCGCGTGTTCTCGCGCCGCTTCGTCAAATCGTTTCCGGTGTTGTCGGACGGCTTCGAGATCGAAACCGAGCTCAGCGTGCATGCGCTCGAACTGGCGCTGCCGGTGGCCGAAATCGAGACACCCTATTTCGCCCGGCCCGAGGGGTCGTTCAGCAAGCTGAACACCTGGCGCGACGGTTTCCGCATCCTCGGCACCATCCTGAAACTCTATCGCTCGGAAAAGCCGCTGCGATTCTTCACCGCAATCGGCGTGTTGCTGATGGTGATTTCCGTCGTCCTCGCGATCCCCGTCATCATCACCTATCTCGAGCAAGGTCTCGTTCCGCGACTACCGACCGCGGTATTGTCGATGGGGCTGATGATTATGGCGGTGCTGTCGGTTTCGTCGGGGCTGGTGCTGGATACGGTGACGCGCGGCCGCCGCGAGATGAAACTGCTGGCCTATCTGTCGCAACCGGCCATCAACAAGAAATGAGGCATGGTTTAGCGCTGGCGGCAATGGACCGCGCCGCTGCCAGATGCTATCCCGCGCCTTACCATGAGCGAACTTTCCGTCACCATATTGCCCGAAACGCCAAAGGACGCGCAGGCGATCGAGCGCCTGCTCGAACGCACCTTTGGCCCCGGCCGCTTCGTGCTGAGTGCCTACCGGTTGCGCGAGCACGTCGATCATCTGCTCGATCTGTCGTTCACGGCACGGATCGGTACGCTGATGGTCGGCTCGGTGCGCCAGTTGCCGGTTTGCATCGGCGATACCCCCGCCTTGATGCTCGGGCCGTTGACGGTCGAGCCGCCGTTTCGCAGCCGCGGCGTCGGACGCATGCTGCTCGATCGCGCCCTTGCGGATGCCAGGGCAAAGGGCCATCGCCTGGTCATTCTGGTCGGCGACGAGGCCTATTACAGCCGTGTCGGTTTCAAGGCCGTGCCGAAGGGGCGGATGACCATGCCCGGCCCGGTCGATTACAGCCGCCTCCTGGTCGCCGAACTCGTCGACGGCGCCTTCGATGGCGTCTCCGGTGCCATTCGCCCGGACTGGAGCAAGGCGCGCTGATCTCGCCCTGCTCCAGCGGGATTGCTAGAACTTCAAATTCGCAAACGCCCGCACCCCGATCCCCGGCATCAGGACTTCGTCCTTGGAGTAGGACACCGAGTTGCGGATGTTTTCGTTCAACAGGTTGTTGCCGACGAGGCCAACCGTCATTTCCCGCGCGCCGAACCAGGACGCATCGAGCTTGGTCCTGTAACTGACCTCGGCCTTCAACAGATTATATCCCGCCGTCGGCGTCTCGCCGATCACGGCGATATCGTTCTGCGCGAAGGCGTGCAGCAGATTGACCCGCATCAACCAATCGGCGTCGCGATAGAACAGGCCGCCTCCGAGCCGCTGCGGCGGAATACGCGGTACGTTGGTCCCGTCCTCGAAGGTCGCGCGGACAATATCGTATTGCCCCTCGATTCCGAACAGACCGTTCCAGACCGGCAGCACATCGTACTGAAACTGGAATTCGCCGCCGCGGAAGGTGGCGTCGCGCTGGGAGTAGATCGCCTGGTTGAGTTCGAGGCCCGGGCCCGCCTGGCACACACCGTCTTCGCAGGTGTTGCCGGTCAGCCGCCGATAGATGAAGCCGTTGAACTTGGTGTAATAGCCGGTGATTTCAAATCGCAAGGGGCCTGTTGCCCGTCGCAGACCGACTTCGACGGATTTCGCGGTCTCGATACCCAGATTGGGATTGCCGATATCGAATGTGACGGTCGCATCGTGACCGCCGCGTGAAAACAGTTCGGCGGGTTTGGGGGCGCGCTCGACATATTGGCCGGTGATGCTCGCAACCAGATTCCATGGAAGATTCTGGATCAGGCCGATACTCCCGCTCTTCGGCGCGAAGTTGAGGTTGCGCGGCGTGGCGGGGCCAATGGCACCGGGATCGACGTTGAGGTCGAACTCATCGGGAATGAAAGCCGGCGTCGTTCCAGTCAGGTTGGCGTGCTCGATACGCCCGGCAATCTGCGCCTTTGTCGCATCGCTGAATTTCAGCTCGTTGAAGATGTATCCGGCGACCTTGGTGTTCTTGTTGGGATCCCACAAGCCGTTCACTGGACTGCCGATATCATCCGGGCTCGGTGCTGTGAGTTCCTGATGCGACGCCTGGATGCCGACAGCCGTGGTGAGGGCGGCGAAGCGGACGTTGAACGGTGCCAACTGTACCTCGACGCGGCCTTCCTGCTCCTTGTTGGTGAAGGTCTGGCGCACGCCAAGCGTCGTCAGATCGGCGGGGTCGGCGAGGCCGATCTCATTGTGCTTATAGTCGGTGGCGCCCGCCCAGAAACGCACCGCATCGATTGCCGCCGCGTCCGGCCGGTATTCGCCCTTGGTCGTGAATTTGGTTTGACGTGCGTCGATCCGGGTCTGGTGATCGGCGCCGTCGATGCCGGGTATGTGATAGAGCGTGTCGTTCTGCGTGACGGCCGCTCCGATGAATCCGCCATGGAAGAAATACGAACCGCCGATCGATGCGCCGGTGGCCTGCGCCGAGGAATTCGGCTGGCGTCCATCGACCGGCCGGGTCTGGTCGAACAGATAAGGATAGCTCGGAATGCTGTAATCGCCCGACTTTCGTCCGTAGGCGTCGGCATGAATGGCGAAATTGCCGCCGCCGGCGTCGAGCAGAATGCCGCCTTCGACACCGCGATCGACCGAATTGACCGCGGTGCGGGTCTCGACGTTCAGGCACCCCGGCGATGCGGCATTGGCGAGCGGGGCCTTCACCGGAAGCCCATAGGTCTGAAACGGGGGGGCCGCGCAGGTGGGCAAGGCGTCCGGAATGCGGTTGTTGGTGGCGCTGACAACGCCGCCGATCGCCGTGGACCCGTAACGCAGGGTTGCCGGACCGCGGATGACCTCGATCTGATTGGTCGAAAGCGGATCGATCGGCACGAAGTGATCTTCGCCGAGGTCCGAAGCGCCGTTGCTGCCGATCCCGTTCTCGACGATGCCGACGCGATTGACGTCGAGGCCCCTGATGATCGGCCGGCTTGACGCTCCGGGTGCAAAGCTCGAGCCGGTGATCCCGGGCTTGGAGAACAGGAGATCGCCGAGCGTGCCACCGCCCTGCCGGCGGATTTCCTCGTTGGGCATGACGGTGACGGTTGCGAACTGACCAGTCACGACCGGCAGCACGCCCTGTTGGGGCGTGGCGGCGACGGGGACCGGTTGCGGCTCGTTATCGCGCTCGCGATTGCGGCCGGGCACGCCGCGGGCGACGCGCGCCGGCTTTCGCGCCGGGGTCACGTTTCTCCGCACGATCGGGCTTGGCGCCGTCACGGTGATTTCCGGCAGTTGTGTCGAGGAGGATGGCGAAGCCGCGTCCTGGGCCATCGCGCCGCTGCCGACCGCACAAAGGAATAGCCAGCTTGCGCCACCGATGTGGAACGCTCGTCTTTTAGTGAATGTCATTTGTCCCGATCCTGATTCCGTCAAGCGACGGATCGATTCGATTATCCCTTGGCGGATCGGCCACGTGTCACGCGGCGATCCCCTTCGGGCGCATCAGTCAATCGATGTCAGGAGGCGGGAGGCGCGCGGGACTGGAACGGCGAGCGGACCGAACTCAGATGCGCGAATTCGGCGTCGGTCGTCAGGTACAGAAGTTCGATAGCCTGCGGCAGCAGCAACAGCGGCGGCGCCGGGAATACAAGGTTGTTGGCCAGCGAAATGACGGCGCAGATCGCGCAGGCCTCAGCCGGATGATCGGTGTCGTGACTGGACGGTGGCTGCGCCTGGACGGCTTGGCCTGCCGCCTCCGGTACGGCGGGGATCTGCGCATGATCGAGATCCACCTGCGCCAGGCTGGACGCGATCGCAGGCGCGGCCGCGACCGGGTGGTAATGCCCGAACGACAGCGCAAACTGGATCGCGAGCGCGAGCAGCGCCAGCCGCGAGCCGTGTTTGACGTTATTCCGGAACCACTTCACGACGATGGGGGCCTTGTCCCGGGCCGGCCAAGGTGTCTCGGCCGTCCCAATGTAATATTATAACATCAGCGGTGGTCTGCGGGGTCAACCGTGCTCGGTCCGGGTGCCGGCGCAATTCAAAGCGAGTGTGTGATTCACGCAACGGTATGCGGGTCGAGCTGATCATCGTCGATTGGGCGCACCTGGCGTCCCTCGATTTTCCTGGTTGACAGCCGAACCGCGTTCAGATTGTTATGTTATAACATTACATAGATGCGGATCATCCCATGCCTCGCCGTCCTAGTTTGGGATTCCGTGAACTGAACAGGCTCTTTGACCTCGATGCGAAAACTCCCCGTCACGGTCTTGTCCGGCTTCCTCGGGGCTGGAAAGACAACTTTGCTGAACCATGTGCTGAACAACCGTCATGGCCTGAAAGTGGCGGTGATTGTGAACGACATGAGCGAGGTCAACATCGACGCCGACCTCGTACGCGATGGCGGTGCGAACCTGTCGCGGACGGATGAAAAGCTGGTCGAAATGACCAACGGGTGCATTTGCTGCACGCTGCGGGACGATCTCTTGAAGGAAGTTCGCGCGCTCGCCGAGAGCGATCGGTTCGACTACCTCCTGATCGAATCGACCGGCATTTCGGAACCTCGTCGCGGCGACGTTCGATTTCCGCACCGAGGAAGGCGACAGTCTTTCCGACGTGGCGGTGCTCGACACCATGGTGACGGTGGTCGATGCGGTAAACCTGCTGCGCGATTATTCCTCGACCGACTTCATTCGGGATCGCGGCGAGTCGCTCGGTGCTGACGACAAGCGGACGATGGTGGATCTGCTGGTTGAGCAGATCGAATTCGCCGATGTGGTGGTGCTCAACAAGATCGATGATGCTTCCAATGAACAGTTGGAGGCCGCTCGCAAAATCATCCGCGCGTTGAACCCCACAGCCGACATCGTGGAGACCAATTTTGCCAATGCGCCCTTCGAGCGCATTCTCAACACCGGGCGTTTCGATTTCGAGCGGGCGCAACAACATCCGCTCTGGTTCAAGGAGCTGTATGGCTTTGCCGACCATACGCCGGAGACCGAACAATACGGCGTCGGCAGCTTCGTCTATCGTGCGCGTCGACCGTTCGAGCCGGCGAAGTTCCATCAGTTCCTGAGGGAAAGCTGGACTGGAGTCATCCGGGCAAAGGGCCATTTCTGGATCGCCACGCGTCCGCAATGGCTGGGTGAATTAAGTCAGGCCGGCGCGATTGTCCGAACCGAAGGCCTGGGATTTTGGTGGGCCAACGTGCCGGCTGACCGCTGGCCGGACGATCCGTTCTGGCGGCAGTCGCTCAAGAAGAGCTGGAACGAACTGTACGGCGATCGCCGGCAGGAGATCGTCTTCATCGGCACCGCCATGGACCAGGACGCCATCACGGCGCGCCTCGACGCGTGTCTTGTTCCAGGAAAGTCCGGCATGCACATCGAGGAATGGGCTAGTCTGCCCGATCCTTTCCCCAGATGGCGACGTGCCGATGAGGCCGCATAGCTTTTTATGCAGCCGCGCCTAGCGCCCCTCGCGGACCCACGTCGCGGCGAAGGCGCCGAGCAGCAGCAGCAGGCCGATCAGGCCCGCGAACATCGGCAGCACGCCGACGCCCTTGACGACGCTGGCGTCGCGCATCTTCACGCCCATCCAGCCGTCGCCGCGGAAGATGCTGGTGGAGCGCACCGGCACGATGCGGGGCAGGTCGATGCTTGACCCGTCGACCACGCGTCGCGCGTCGCCGCCGGTCGCTTGCGCCAGCGGCTTGAGCATTTCGATCGTCGAAGTGACTTCGGAAAATTCCCTCGGGTTGGTCGGCCCGACATTGATCAGCGCCTTCAGCGTGCCGTCGGTCGCCTGCCACAGGCCGAGTTCGCTGGCCGGTATGGTCGAACGCCAGGTGCCGGGATCGCTCGCGCTCAGCGTCAATTCGCGCGTGGCGCCGCTCGGCGAGGTCACCGTTACGGGTGCGACGTTGTCGGCCATGGTCTGCCGCAACACCACGAGATCCTTGCCCTGGATCTGCAGGCGCAGT
Organism: Bradyrhizobium sp. AUGA SZCCT0182; assembly: GCF_018130185.1. Classification (NCBI taxonomy): domain Bacteria; kingdom Pseudomonadati; phylum Pseudomonadota; class Alphaproteobacteria; order Hyphomicrobiales; family Nitrobacteraceae; genus Bradyrhizobium; species Bradyrhizobium sp. AUGA SZCCT0182. The sequence continues at coordinate 16,170 of NZ_JAFCLY010000057.1, forward strand.
GCTTCTTCATCCAGATCAGGCTGCTTCATCAGCCAATGCGACATCCGCCGCAACAGATCGAGATGCGGGCCGCCGCCTTCATAGCCGCGCGCCCATAGCCAGATATGGTCAGACAGCAGCAGCGCGACGCGGCCCTCGCCGAAACGCGACAGCAGCAGCAGCGGCTTGCCGTCGGCGCCGGTCATGACCGGGGGCGTGATGGCGTTGCGGGTCTCCACGGTGCGGAAGAACCGGCTCCAGCGCGGCGGTTCGTTGGCGGAGCCTTCGAGGCCGCGCGTGACCGGATGACGTTTACCGATGTCGCTCAGACGTGCATAAAACGGCTTCTCGGAGACGCCGACGGGTTCGGCCGGCAGCACCGAATCCAAAGGCGTGCGCCAGATGCTGCTGGTCGAGGCGTAGTCCGGTCCGGCGGATACCAGCACCGCGCCGCCGGCACGCACATAGCGCGCCATATTCTCGAAATAGGGAATCGGCAGCACGCCCTGGCGGGCGTAGCGGTCGAAGATGATCAACTGGAACTCGTTGATCTTCTGCTGGAACAATTCACGGGTCGGGAAAGCGATCAGCGACAGCTCGTTGATCGGCGTACCGTCCTGCTTCTCCGGCGGGCGAAGAATGGTGAAATGCACGAGGTCGACGCTGGCGTCGGACTTCAAAAGGTTGCGCCAGGTGCGTTCGCCGGAATGCGGCTCGCCCGATACCAGCAGCACGCGCAATTTGTCGCGCACGCCGTCGATCGCGACCACGGCGCGGTTGTTGACCAGCGTCAGCTCGTTTTCCAGCGGCGAGGCTTCGATCTCGACGATATTGGGACCGGCATGCTTGATGTCGATCTCGACATTGGCGGTCTGGCCGCTCTGCAACGTGCGTTCGTTGATCACCTCGCCGTCGCGGCGCACCACAATCCTGGCGCGCTGGCCGGTGACGCCCTGGTCGTCCAGCCGGTAGGTGATGGTCTGGGGCTGGCCGACGATGCCAAATCTTGGCGCCGCAGAAATCGCAACGCGGCGGTCGCGCTCGTCCTTGCGGCCGGTGACCAGCGCATGCACAGGCGCCTGGAAGCCCAACGCCGCGGCGTTGGCGGGAATGTCATGGACGCGGCCGTCGGTGATCAGGAAGGCGCCGGCGACGCGATCGACGGGAACATCCGCCAGCGCCGACGACAACGCGCCGAACAGTTTGGTGCCGTCGGTTTCGCCGTCGGCCTGTCCGGCGTCGACGACACGCACTTCCAGTCCCTTGACCTTCTTGAGGCTGTCGACCAGCGCTTCCTGCGCCTTCGCTGTCTCCTCGTTGCGCGTGCCAAAATTCTGGCTCGGGCTCTTGTCGATGACCACGGCGGCCACCGACGACAACGGCTCACGGTCTTCGCGGGTAAAGGAAGGGTTGGCGAGCGCGAGCAAGATCAGCGCCAGCGCGGTGACGCGCACGGCTGCGCCCCGCGCACGGCCGATCAGCAGCAGCACGGATATCGCGACGATCGCGGCCAGCGCGATCCACAGCACGAGGCTGGGGACGAGGGGGGTGAACGCGATGCCGTACTGCATGCCGTTATTGCCCCAGCCGTTCGATGAGGGCAGGCGCGTGCACCTGGTCGGCCTTGTAGTTGCCGGTCAGCGTGTACATCACGATGTTGACGCCGGCGCGGAAGGCGAATTCGCGCTGGCGCGGCTCGCTCGGCGTCAGCGGCAGCATCGGCTGGCCGTCGGGACGGATCGCCCAGGCCCCCGCAAGATCGTTCGAGGTGATGATGATCGGCGAGACGCCGTCGCCGCCGCGCGCGGGCCGCGATGCGGCTTCGTCGTCATCCTCGCGCGGCAGGGTTTCGACCCAGGTCTGGCCCGAGTTGAACCGGCCCGGAAAATCCCGCAGCAGATAAAACGTCTTGGTCAGCACGTGCTCGCGTGGCACCGGCTCAAGCTCGGGCACATCGAGCGAGGAGAGAATCTCGCGCAAGGTGCGCATGCCCGGCGTCTGCGATGCGCCGTTCTCGCCCGGCGGCGCCTCGATGGCGTCGCGCGTGTCGAATACGACCGTGCCGCCCTGCTTCATATAGGCGTCGATGCGGTTGATGGCGTCCTGCGGCGGTTTCGGCGCCCCCGGTACCACCGGCCAGTAGATCAGCGGGAAGAACGCCAGCTCGTCGCGCGCGGGATCGATGCCGACGGGGTCGCCGGCTTCCAGCGCGGTGCGCTGGGCGAGAAACAACGTCAGTCCCGACATGCCTGACTTGACGATGGAGTCGACGTCGGCATTGCCGGTGACGACATAAGCGAGGCGCGTCTGCGAGACCGACTTGATCGCAAAATCGTCATTGTCGGCGGCGCGGAGCGGGGCGGGCGCGATCGACGTCGCGGCCAGGATCATCGCCAACACCAATGCTGCGGGCGCAGCACGCCGCCGCCACAGCGCGGCAAGTCCCGCGCCGAGCATGGCAACCACGATCGCATCGATCAGGAACAGCGCCAGCGATGACGACAACAGGATGCCGCGCAGATCGCGCGGTTCGGCGTTGGTGTAGCTGGCGCGGCGGGCGCGCAGGGACGTCGTGTCGAGTGCTGCGATACGATCGGCTGAGGCCAGCGTGTTGACGGCGATCGGACCTTCGGCCGCGCCATAGAAACCCGGCGGATGATCCGCGGTGGCGCGGTCGCGATAATCGGCCGGCATCGGCTTGGCGGTGGAGGGCGGCGGGCCGAATGCGCCAAAGCCATCGAGCGTGCGCAGCGGCGCCACGGTCTCGACATTGGTCGCTTCGCCGGCGACGCCCGCACCCGGCTTTTGCGTGTAGCCGGACGTATCGACCAGCCGACGCAGCATCTCGACGAAGCTGCCGGACATCGGCAGGTCGGACCAGCGCGAGTCGGCGCCGACATGGAACAGGCTGAGGATGCCCTTGCCGCGATGTTCGCCGGTCACCAGCGGCGTGCCGTCTTCCAGCGAAGCCCAGCTCTTGGTTGCCAGCACGGCATCTGGTTCAGCCAGAACCTGGCGGTTGACGGTGACGTCCTTCGGTACCTGCAAGCCCGCGAACGGGCCGTCGGCGGCGAACGAGGCCATATGCTGTGGCTTTTCCCAGGTCAGGCTGCCGCCAAGGCTGCGGCCGCCGCGGCGCAGTTTGACCGGCACCAGATCGTCATCGGCCTGAGCGAGGCGGGGACCTGCGAAACGCACCAGCACGCCGCCCTGGTCGATCCAGGCGTTGAGGCGTTCGCGGATTTCCGGTGACAGCGTGCCGACATCAGCCAGCACGATCATCGGCAGCCGTTGATCGAGAAACTGTCCGATCACCTGCTGCGGTGCGCCGCGGTCGCCGAGCCGCACGTCGGCGAACGGCGACAGCGCGCGGGTGAGATAGAAGGTCGAGGCGAGCAGCGGCTGCGCGGTGTCGCTGGTGGCGCCCGTGACGACGCCGATCGCGCGCCGCCGCCATCGCTTGTCGAGCAGCTGCACGGCGCCGGCGGATCGCTCGCCGGCAATTTCCAGCCGCGAGATATCGTTGCGCAACTCGACCGGCAGTTCGAACGCGGCTTCGGCTTCGCGGTCCTGCGGTCCGAACGCGTAACGGGCTTCACCGATCGGCGAACCCTTGGCGTCGATCGCACGCACCACGCCGGCGGCAATGCCGCTGTTGGTGCGCAATACTTTCACTGTCATCTTCGCCGCGGCGTTTTCGGCGGCGACCAGCGCCAGGGCTGAGGCTGCGCCGCCTTCATAGATCGTCAGCGTGCGATCGCCGACCGTCTTGGCCAGCGCCTCCAAGAATTCGGCGCCGCGTCCGGTATCGACGCCGTCGGATAGCCAGGCGAGTTCGGCATCGCCGGTGGTCTTGAGGAAGCGGTCGAGTGCGGCGAGCGTTTCGACGCGATCGATCGAATAGGGCTTTGGCGCCAGCTGGCGCAGTGCGACGCGGGCCGTGCCGCCCGGCATCAGCGTGACGTCGCGCGCCGGTTCGGACAATGGTACCAGCGCGACGCCGCGGCGGTCGTTGTCGGCATTGGCGATCAATTCGTCGGCGGCCTTGATCCTCGTTTCCCAGCTCGAGGCCGCGCTCCAGCCGTCATCGAGCAGGATCACCAGCGGCGCCCTGCTGCCGCCGGCGGCGGTCTGCGGATTCCAGATCGGACCTGCGGCGGCGAGGATCACCAGGGCTGCTGCGGTCAGGCGCAACAGCGTCAGCCACCACGGCGTCCGCGACGGGGTTTCTTCCTTGGGCTTGATGTCGAACAGCAACCGCGTCGGCGGAAACTCGATCCGCCTCGGACGCGGCGGCATCACGCGCAGCAGCCACCACAGCACTGGAAGAGACAACAGGCCCAGCAGCAGCAGCGGTTGTGCAAAGGAGAGCGGCAGGCCCGCGATCATGCGCTTCGCCCCGCTTTGACGGTCGAGGAGCGCACCGCGCCCTTGCTCACCATCATGCCCGAGTGCAGGAACAACAATAGCTCGGCCGCGGAGCGGCTGGTGGTATGGGTCGAAAACAACCAGTCGAGCTTGTTGGTCTCGCCCCGGATCTCGTCGCGATGCAGGGCGACGCGCGCGACATAGTCGCTGGCCCAGCTCTCGGCACGGCCGGCGGTGATGACGCCGCCGCTTTCCGGTTCGACGAACTCGACGCGTCCGGAATAGGGAAAGGTCTCTTCGGCGGGATCGACGATCTGGATCAGCGTGCCATGCGCGCCGGAGGCCGACAGGCCCGCGAGCATGGTGTGGATTTCGCTCATCGGCGACCAGAAATCCGACAGCACCACGATCTCGGCCAGCGCCGACGGGATGAACGACGGCGGCAGGCTCGCGCGCGCGGCATCGTCATGCAGCATCGCCTGCGCCATCTTGTCGATGACGCTGCGGCTGGCGGTCGGGTTCATCAGGCCGGGGATGCCGACGCGTTCGCCGCCCGCGACCAGCAGTTCGGCCAGCGCGAAGGTCACGATCAGGCCGCGCTCCAGCTTGCTGTCGCGCGCCTGCTTCGAGGCAAAGGCCATCGACGGCGAGCGGTCGGGCCACACCCATACGGTGTGCGCGGCCTCCCATTCCTGCTCGCGGACATAGAGATGATCGTCACGCGCCGAGCGGCGCCAGTCGACGTTCTGCGACGGCTCACCCGAGACGAAGCGGCGGTATTGCCAGAAACTTTCGCCGGAGCCGGCGCGGCGGCGGCCGTGCAGGCCGTGAATGACGTTGGCGGCGATGCGGCGGGCTTCAAGCACGAGACGCGGCAGCGATGCGGCGAGCGTACGGCTTTCGCCATCGGCACGTCGGATTGCTGTGATCTCCCCGTTGGCGTGCTTGGTCTCTGCGGCCATCAACCAATCCGCGTCTTCAATTGCCTGATCACGTCGGGAATGGTGCGGCCTTCCGCGCGCGCCGAGAACGTCAGCGCCATGCGGTGTTTGAGCACCGGTTCGGCGAGGTCGAGCACATCGTCGATCGAGGGCGCGAGACGGCCGTCGAGCAGCGCGCGGGCGCGAACCGCCAGCATCAGCGACTGGCTGGCGCGCGGACCGGGGCCCCAGGCGATCAGCTTCTCGCTCTCGCCATCCGGATTGGGACGCGCGGCCCGCACCAGCGAAAGAATGGCCTCGACCACGCTGTCGCCGACCGGCAGGCGGCGCACCAGCCGCTGGGCGGTGATCAGGATCTCCGCGTTCATGGAGGCCTTGGCGAGCGTCTCATCCGCGCCTGTCGTCTCGAACAGGATGCGGCGCTCGGCGTCGCGGTCGGGATAGTCGACGTCGATTTCCATCAGGAAGCGGTCGAGCTGGGCTTCCGGCAGCGGATAGGTGCCTTCCTGTTCCAGCGGGTTCTGGGTCGCGAGCACATGGAACGGCTTGGGCAGATCGTGCCGCGCGCCTGCAACGGTGATGTGCTGTTCCTGCATGGCTTGCAGCAGGGCCGACTGGGTGCGCGGGCTGGCACGGTTGATTTCGTCGGCCATCAGAAGCTGCGCGAATACCGGGCCCGAGATGAAGCGGAACGAGCGTTTGCCGGAGTTGCTCTCGTCCAGCACTTCGGCGCCGAGAATGTCAGACGGCATCAGGTCAGGCGTGAACTGGATGCGCTTGGCATCGAGACCAAGGGTGATGCCGAGGGTTTCGACCAGCTTGGTCTTGGCGAGGCCCGGGACGCCGATCAGGAGCGCATGACCGCCGGACAGGATCGTCACCAGGGTGTTTTCGATCACCCGTTCCTGGCCGAAAATGACGGTCGAGATGGCTTCTTTCGCGGCCTTGATCTGGCCGGCGACTTGTTCGGCCGAACGGACGATTGCGTCCTCGAGCTTTTCGACACCATCTGCGCCAGGCATATCCATCTCCTTCACCGCTTCATGACCCCGCCGAATGCGTCGTCATGCCACGAACCTCATGCTAAACCTGCGCAAAGGCCATGTATTCGCTGAATTAAACTATCCCCACATTATCGGTATATGGGGGTATGAACGGCATCACGATATGGCGAGAATATTGTTCCCGCTCACGTCTCTCGGACGTGCACCAATCGTGCCAGATTGAGCCGCAGAAGCTTTAAGGCAAACAATGGCGAAGCAAGGGCAAACCAGCAAACCAGGCCGTGAAAACACCGGTCTCGAAGGTCTGACCGCCGCAGCGACCGATGCGGCAAAGGCCAGCCCCGCCGGACGCGGCCTGCCGCCCGTGCATCTGTGGAATCCGCCGTTTTGCGGCGATCTCGACATGCGAATCGCCGGCGATGGCACGTGGTTCTACATGGGCACGCCGATCGGCCGGCCGGCGCTGGTCCGGCTGTTTTCGACCATCCTGAAGCGCGAGGACGGCAAGCACTTTCTCGTGACCCCGGTAGAAAAGGTCGGCATCCGTGTCGACGATGTGCCGTTCCTGGCGGTCGAAATGCAGAACGAGCAAAGCGAGGGCGGTGGCCGCCTGCTGCGCTTCCGCACCAATGTGGACGATTGGGTGCCTTGCGACGGCGAGCACCGGTTGCGGTTCGAGATGGCTGCCGACGGCGGCCTCACGCCCTATCTTCACGTGCGCAGCGATCTCTGGGCCAAGGTCACCCGCGCGCTCTATTACGATCTGGTTGACATGGGGGAAGAGCGGGTGGTCGATGGACAGCCAATGTTCGGAATCGAATCCGGCGGCGAATTCTTCGCGATGGCCGACGCGAAGCAGGTGAGGGACGCGCTTTGAACGAGCCGATGCTGAAGAAGTTGGAACCGGCAGCGGTCAGCTCGGCGGAATTCTTCGCGCGGACCAAGGCGCGGCTGAACTTCGACGTCCCGCCCGGCCTGATCGATCCGAATATCATTCCCAGAACCGGCGACGAGGGCAATGATCGGATGCTCGAGATCATCGCCCAGGAACAGCCGGTGCGGCCGGCGGCGGTGCTGATCCCGGTGGTCGATCATCCGGAGCCGACGGTGCTGCTGACGCAGCGCTCGGAGCATCTGAGCAGCCATGCCGGCCAGATTTCGTTTCCCGGCGGCAAGATCGATGCGACCGATGCTTCGCCGATGGACGCTGCCTTGCGCGAGGCCGACGAGGAAGTCGGGCTGAAGCGCGACTTCATCGAGCCGATCGGCTATCTCGATCTCTATGGCACCGCGTTCGGCTTTCGCATCCTGCCGACGGTGGCGCGGGTGAAGCCGGGGTTCAAACTTGACATCAACGAGGGCGAGGTCGTCGACGCCTTCGAGGTGCCGCTGGCGTTCCTGATGAATCCGGAGAACCACCAGATCCACTCCAAGGAATTCCGCGGCATGGAGCGTTCCTATTACGCGATGCCGTTCGCCGAGCGTTACATCTGGGGCGCCACCGCCGGCATCCTGCGGGTGTTGTACGAGCGGATTTATCTCGCATGATCCGTCCGGTATTGACCGAACTTGCAATTTTCCTGATCCCGTTCGTGGCCTATGCGCTGTTCCTGCTTGCGACCCGTTCCGGCGTGCTGGCGAAATCTTCCTGGCCAGCGCATCTCGTCGCCAAGCTCGTGCTGGGGTCGCTGCTGCTCGTGATCGTCAGTTTCGTCCTGCTCGCGCATTTCAGAGGCGCAGCGCCGGATTCGACCTACGTCCCCGCCCACATCGAGAACGGCAAGTTCGTTCCGGGTACCGATAGACCCGGAGCCGGAAAATGAGCGAGGTGCGCGTGCTCGCCAACACGCCCTGGCTCACGTCAGGTCCGGCTGCCCGCGTGCTCGCTCTGCTCAACGGTAATAACGAGGAGGCCCGCGTGGTCGGCGGCGCCGTCCGCAATGCGCTTCTGAACATCCCGCCCGGCGATATCGACATCGCCACCACGGCGCTGCCTGATGAAGTGGCGCGTCGCGCCAAGGCGGCGGGCATCAAATGCGTGCCGACCGGCATCGAGCATGGCACCGTGACGCTGGTGGTCGACGCCGAGCCGTTCGAGGTCACGACCTTGCGCGAGGATACCGAGACCTTTGGCCGCAAGGCCAAGGTCGCGTTCGGCCGCGACTGGGTTCGCGATGCGGAGCGGCGCGACTTCACCATCAACGGCCTGTCCGTCGATGCCGACGGCGTCGTGCACGATCATGTCGGCGGGCTCGCCGATATCGCAGCCCGTCGCGTGCGCTTCATCGGCGACGCCGGTCAGCGCATCGCCGAGGATTATTTACGTATCCTGCGGTTCTTCCGCATGAACGCCGTCTATGGCGTTGGCGAGCCCGACCGCGTCGGCTATCTCGCCTGCATTGGCGGCCGTGCGGGACTGGCCAGTCTCTCCGCCGAACGCGTGCGCATGGAAATGTTGAAGATCATGGTCGCGGAGGGCGCGCTGGTTGCCGTCACCGCGATGGGGGATGCCGGTCTGCTGCAAGCGATCTTCGGCGGCGTCACCTACACGGGACCCATGGCTGCGATGATATCGGCGGAACACATGCTGGGGCTGACGCCGAGCCCGGTTCGCAGGCTCGGCGCGCTCTCGGTGGCGGTAACCGAGGACGCCAAGCGTGTCGCGGCGCGGCTGCGTCTGACCAACGCCGAGGCCAAGGCGCTCGACTCCATGGGTCACCGCTGGTGGCGGCTCGCCGACATGGACGAGGCGAGGGCGCGGCGGCGGCTCTACCGGCTAGGCGAGGAACAATATCGCGACCGGCTGCTGCTGGCCTGGGCGCGCTCAGGGGGGAGCCAGGACTTCGCTGACAATCGCGCCGCCTATTGGCGTGAATTTGCTACCCTGCCGCAGCGCTGGAGCGCTCCGAAATTCCCGCTGAAGGCAGCCGATTTCATCGCGCGCGGCATTGCCGAGGGCCCGGCGCTCGGCCACGTGCTGACGCTGGCGGAGGACGCCTGGCTGGCGGCGGATTTTCCGCTCGATCAACCCGCGCTATCGGCCATTGCCGACCAGACCGTCGCCCGCTTCACCCGCGACCACCGGCTGTGAAACTCCACCCGTGAATATTCTCGCAGGCTTTGCCGACATCTCGATCGTCCAGCTGTTGCTGGTCGCCGGCGTGGCGCTGTTTGCTTCCGTGGTCGGCGGCCTTGCCGGCTACGGCACCGGCGCGCTGATGCCGCTGGTGCTGGTGCCGTTGATCGGCGCCGAGCCGGTGGTGCCGATCATCGCGATCTCCTCGATCTTCACCAATATCAGCCGCTTCGTCGCCTATGTCCGCTATGCCGACCGCCGCCGCGCGCTGATCGTGATATCGGCCGCGGCGCTGACCACGGCGCTCGGGGCTTACGGCTATACGCGGCTGTCCGGTTCCGGCGCGGCGCTGGTGATCGGCAGCATGCTGATTCTGAGCGTGCCGCTGCGCCGTTTTGCCAAACGCCGCGATATCAGGATCAGCGACGCCGGACTTGGCGCCAGCGCGGTCGGGTATGGGGTGGTGGTCGGAGGCACCTCGGGCTCGGGCGTGATCCTGCTGTCGCTGTTGATGGCGGTCGGCCTCGAAGGCGCAGCCGTAATCGCCACCGACGCCGTGATCTCGGTTGCGACCTCAATCATTAAAATTTCGGTGTTTGGCCTGGCCGGCGCCGTCACCGCGCAGGTGCTCGCCTTTGCAATCCTGATCGGGGCTATCTCGATCCCCGGCGCGTTCCTCGCCAAGGCCTTTGTCGAGCGCATGCCGGTGCACATCCACACCGCGATCCTCGACGCCGCCGTCATCACGGGCGGCGTGGTGATGATCTCAACCGCCGTGCGGTCTCTCTTCGGTTAGCGGTCTCTCGGTTCGAGGGTCGATTGGAATGCCCGGGAAAACGATGCCGCCGGGTATCCCGACCCGGCGGTATCGCAGGGAGTTATTACGCTACCTTCTTGCTCTTTTTCTTCTTGTGGTCGTCGTCCTCATCTTCGTCGTCTTCGCTCTCGTCTTCATCCTGATCGTCTTCGTCCTGATCGTCGTCTTCCGCATCATCGATTTCGGCAGGCTCGAGGACCGCTTTGGGAAGCGTTTCGCGAAACAGATCGCCCTCGCCGCCCATCCACAGGCATTCGACCGTGTCGTCGTTGACCTCGGCCACCGTCAGCGGGTGACCGCCGGATTTCAGAATAACAACATCGCCTGGCTTCAATTCCATGATCTTCCCTCCGCGCTGATTGACGCGACGAACAGGCTATCGGTCTGTCATGACAGACGGATCACGACCGGCCGTTTTCGCGGTGGAGATTTGAGCGGTGGAACCGAAGCCCCTAAGGCAGCAACTCGGTCAGCGAGCGGATGATGCGGTCGGGCTTGATCGTCGAATCCGCCGGCAGGCCGTCGCCGTGCACGTCGATCCAGATCGCGTAGATGCCGAGGCGCTGCGGCGCCACGACTTCCCATTCCAGATTGTCGCCGATCATCCAGGTCTCGGGCGCGGTGACGCCGAGTGCCTGCATCGCGTGCAGATAGGCGCGCTCTTCCGGTTTGCCGAAGCCGTGCTCGCCCTCGATCTGGATGTGATCGAACCTGTGCGACAGTGCGAAACGTTCGACCTTGGCGCGCTGCGGACCGGCGGCGCCGTTGGTCACCAGTGCCAGCTTCACCCCGTGTGCCTTCAGCGCGTCGATCGCGTCGTGCGCCCCGGGGAAGACGAACATCTCCTCCTCGCGGTACGCATGGAACCGGTTGGCGAGCCGCGTGGCCAGATCCGGCGACAGCGGCGCGTGGCCGGCGGCGGCAAGCGCTGCAAATCCGTTGCCGACCACCACGTGCCGGGCCTCCGCGAGCTTCAGCCGCCATTCGGCAGCGGCCGCGGCCCAGAAATTCCGGCCGGACTCCACGATCGCCGCGGCGACTTGTTGCGATGGGATGGAGCCCAACTCATCGGCAAATTCCGCCGCGACATTATTCCAGGCGATCTCGGGGCGGCCATAGGCCGACAGGATGGTGTCGTCCATGTCGATCAGCATGGCGCGGGGTAGTTGTGTCATCTTGTTCGAGGCCATTTTGGTCAGGGCCATTTCACTTCAGGGGGCATCGACGACAGGATTGAATCGACATTGCCACCGGTCTTCAGGCCAAAGGTGGTGCCGCGGTCGTAGAGCAGGTTGAATTCGACGTAACGCCCGCGGCGCACCAGTTGCTCCTCGCGATCGGCCGGCGTCCAGGAGGTGCCGAAATTCTTACCTACCAGCTGGGGATAGATTTTCAGGAAGGCGCGGCCGACGTCCTGGGTGAACGCGAGGTCGGCATCCCAGTCGCCGGAATCGTGGTGATCATAGAAAATGCCGCCGATGCCGCGGGCTTCCTTGCGATGCGGCAGGTAGAAATATTCGTCGCACCATTTCTTGTATCGGTCGTAATCGGCAACGCCGTTCGGCCCGGTGCAGGCCTCCTTCATCGCCGCGTGAAAGGCGATCGTGTCGGCGTCTTCCTGGCTGCGGCGCCGGTCGAGCACCGGCGTCAGGTCGGCGCCGCCGCCGAACCACGCCTTCGTCGTCACCACGAAGCGGGTGTTCATATGCACGGCGGGAACGTGCGGGTTGCGCATATGCGCGATGACAGAGATGCCGGATGCCCAGAACCTGGGGTCATCGGTGGCGCCCGGAATCTGCGAGCGGAATTCGGGGCTGAATTCGCCATGAACCGTCGAGCAATGCACGCCGACCTTCTCGAACAGCCGTCCGTACATCATCGACATCACGCCGCCGCCACCGGGTTTGCCGGTATGGTCGGCACGGTCCCACGGCGTGCGCTCGAAGCGCCCCGCGCTGCCGGGATAGAGTGAGGCGGGCGCATCGTCTTCCAGCCGCTCGAAGGCCGCGCAGATGTCGTTGCGCAGCGCTTCGAACCAACCCCGCGCCCGCGCCTTGCGATCCTCGATGACGGTCGTGTCCATCGGTAATTCCTAACGTCTATCCTCCGTCATTGCGAGCGAAGCGAAGCAATCCATGGTGCGGTAAGAAAGGGTGGATTGCTTCGTCGCTTCGCTCCTCGCAATGACGGGTTAGTTCTGCGGGCCGTAATAGGTGCAGCTCTCGTTGCAGCTGTCGCGGTGGACACTGACGCGGGTGATCTTTCCGGCGTGCTGGACCCGTTCCCAGATGAAGCGGGACAGGTTTTCCAGCGTCGGCGGGCCAAGCGCCTCGACCTTGTTGAGGAGCTTGTGGTCGAGCGTCTTCTGGACCTCCGCCATGCTGCGTTCGAGCAGGCCGAGATCGAGCACCATCCCCGTCGCGGGATCGGGCGTGCCGCGCATGCTCACTTCGGCGCGAAACGAGTGGCCGTGAATCTCTTCGCTATCAGCGCCAAAGGTCGTTCCCGGCAGCGAATGCGCGGCCTCGAAGCGAAACGATTTTGTCAGTTCCCACATTGCGAAAGCTCAAATCCTATCTGATGCCAGTACTACCTGATGCCGAGTGTCTTGTGTGTCTGCAGGCTGAGTCGCCATTGCGGGTGCTGCAGGCAATAGTCGATCGCGCGCGCGGTATTTGCGGTTACGTCGGGTCCATCCAACGGCTGCAGCGAGAAGCGCTCGAAGGCGAGACCTTCGAATTGCTCGGGGGCTGCACCCGCTTGCGGATAGACCAGCTTCAACTCATGGCCCCGGCGCACCACGAGGTCGGAGCCGGCTTTCGGGCTGACGCAGACCCAGTCCATGCCCTCGGGCGGCTCGATGGTGCCGTTGGTTTCGATGCCGATCTCGAAGCCGCGCGCATGCAGCGCGTCGATGAACGGCGTGTCCACCTGCAGCAGCGGCTCGCCGCCGGTCAGCACGACGTAGCGGTTGGCGCTCGCGCCGGTCCATTGCGTGGCGATGGTATCGGCGAGCTCATCGGCCGAGGCGTAGCGGCCGCCCAGCGTGCCGTCGGTGCCGACGAAATCGGTATCGCAGAATTTGCACGTGGCGGAGCTACGGTCCTGTTCTCGGCCACTCCAGAGGTTGCAGCCGGCGAAACGGCAAAACACGGCCGCACGGCCGGCATGCGCGCCTTCGCCCTGGAGGGTCAGAAATATCTCTTTGACCGCGTAACTCACCATCTCTCCATCGGTCTCGATCAAGCCTTTCTCGATCAGGTCTTGGAACCGGTTTGCCGCAGCGCCTCGCCTAGTGCCATGGCGGCCGCCATCGCGACGTTGAGCGAACGCAGGCCCGGCTTGATCGGGATCACCAGCCGCGCGTCGGCGACGCCGGCGACCTCGTCGGGGACCCCCGCGGATTCCCTCCCGAACAGCAGGACGTCGTCCCGCTGGTATCGGTAATCCAGATAGGAACCGGCCCCCTTGGTCGTAAGCAGGACCAGCCGGAAACCGCCGTCGTTACGCCATTGCTCGAATTTTGACCATGAGTCGTGGCGTGTAATAGCGACATGGTCGAGATAGTCCATGCCGGAGCGGCGGAAATGGCGGTCGGAGACCGGAAAGCCCGCGGGCTCGATAATGTGGGCCGCGACATCCAGGCATGCGCACAGGCGCAGAATCGTTCCGGTGTTCTGGGGGATGTCGGGCTGGAAAAGCGCAATCTGCATGATGTTGGCGGCCTGTGAAGCCCTGATGAAATGACTGAAAAATCACAGCTCGGCGTGGATTTAGTGCATTGCACGCTTGCGAGCCGATAGCGGGCTTGCGCTCTTACGGCAAGGGTGCCAATAGAACGATTCTGGATTGCTTGTTCCGCCGGATTTGGCGGGGAAAAGTGGTCTTTCTGCCGCCGCGGGGGCCGCGGGCGCCGGCAGCCTCTTCTGGGTGCGTTTTCAGCGTTTCCGGGGCGGTTCCGCTGGCTGCAGATGAGAAAGGGCTTGGAATCGTGACGACAGCGTCTTCGGCGGACCATCCGACACGCCGTGATTTTCTTTTTGTTTCAACGGGAGCCGTCGCCGCCGTAGGTGCCGCCGCCGCAGTATGGCCGCTCGTTGCCCAGATGAACCCGGACGCCGCGACGATCGCGGCCGGTGCGCCGATCGAGGTCGATCTGACGCCGATCGCCGAGGGACAGGACATCAAGGTGTTCTGGCGCGGCAAGCCGATTTACATCAGCCATCGCACCAAGAAGCAGATCGAAGAGGCGCAAAAGGTGTCGCTGTCGAGCCTGCCCGATCCGCAGCCCGACTCGGCGCGCGTCAAGGCGGGCCACGACCAGTGGCTGGTCGTGATCGGCATCTGCACCCATCTCGGCTGCATCCCGATCGCGCATGAAGGCAGTTACGACGGCTTCTTCTGCCCCTGCCACGGTTCGGTGTACGACACCTCGGGCCGCATCCGTTCAGGCCCGGCGCCCAGCAACCTGCCGGTGCCGCCCTACACGTTCGTTTCCGACACCAAAATCCAGATCGGCTAAGGCCCGGACGCCCGTCCGGGACCTCAATCCGTCGCGTCGTTTTACTTCCTCAGGATCGCATCAATGAGCGGACCATCCGATTTCCAGCCGACCAATCCCGCCTTGAAGTGGATCGAACGGCGTCTCCCGATCATGGGCCTCGTCCATTCCTCGTTCGTGGCCTATCCGACGCCGCGTAACCTGAACTACTGGTGGACCTTCGGCGCCATCCTCTCAATGATGCTGGGCCTGCAGATCCTGACCGGCGTGATCCTGGCGATGCATTACACGCCGCACGCCGACATGGCCTTCAAGTCGATCGAACTGATCGTCCGCGACGTCAATTACGGCTGGCTGCTGCGCAACATGCACGCCTGCGGCGCCTCGATGTTCTTCTTCGCCGTCTACATCCACATGTTCCGCGGCCTTTATTACGGGTCGTACAAGGAGCCGCGCGAAATCCTCTGGATCCTCGGCGTCATCATCTACCTCTTGATGATGGCGACCGGCTTCATGGGCTATGTGCTGCCGTGGGGCCAGATGAGCTTCTGGGGCGCCACCGTCATCACCAATCTGTTCTCGGCCGTACCGTATTTCGGCGAGAGCATCGTGACGCTGCTGTGGGGCGGCTATGCCGTCGGCAACCCGACGCTGAACCGCTTCTTCTCGCTGCACTATCTCTTGCCGTTCGTGATCGCCGGCGTGGTCGTGCTGCACGTCTGGGCGCTGCACGTTGCGGGCCAGAACAATCCGGCCGGTGTCGAGGCGAAGACCGAAAAGGACACCGTGCCTTTCACGCCCTATGCGACCATCAAGGATGCGTTCGGCGTCTCCTGCTTCATGCTGTTCTTCGCATGGTTCATCTTCTACATGCCGAACTATCTCGGCGACGCCGACAACTACATTCCCGCCAATCCCGGCGTGACGCCGGCGCACATCGTGCCGGAATGGTACTATCTGCCGTTCTACGCGATCCTGCGCTCGATCCCGAACAAGCTGGCCGGTGTGGTGGCGATGTTCGGCGCGATCATCATCCTGGCGTTCCTGCCCTGGCTCGATAACGCGCGGACCCGCTCCTCGAAATATCGTCCGCTGGCGAAGCAGTTTTTCTGGATCTTCGTCGTGGTCTGCCTCGGGCTCGGCTATCTCGGCTCGCAGCCGCCGGAAGGCATCTACGTGATCGCCGGCCGTATCCTGACCTTCTTGTATTTCGCCTATTTCCTGATCCTGCTGCCGCTCTTGAGCCGGATCGAGACGCCGCGTCCGGTGCCGAATTCCATCGCCGACGACGTGCTGGCCAAGCACGGCGGCAAGGTGGCCTCAGTGGTGGTCGCGCTCGTCGTCGCCGGCGGTCTCCTGGTCGGTGGTACGCAGAATGCACGCGCCGAGGACCATGGCGTTGCCCCGCCCGGAAACAAGTGGTCGTTCTCGGGCCCGATGGGCAAGTTCGATCGTGGCGCGCTGCAGCGCGGCCTGAAGGTCTACAAGGAAGTCTGTGCGTCCTGCCACGGCCTGTCCTACGTCGCCTTCCGCAACCTCGCGGAAGCCGGCGGTCCCGGTTATTCGGTGGCGCAGGCCGCGGCGTTCGCGTCCGATTACAAGGTCAAGGACGGTCCGGACGACAAGGGTGAGATGTTCGAGCGGGCGGGCCGGCCGGCCGACTATTTCCCGTCGCCGTTCCCGAACGAGAACGCGGCGCGGGCCGCCAATGGCGGCGCATTTCCGCCGGACCTGTCGCTGATCACCAAGGCGCGCTCCTACAAGCGCGGCTTCCCGATGTTCCTGGTCGACTTCTTCACCCAGTACCAGGAGCAGGGCCCGGATTACGTTTCGGCCGTGCTGCAGGGCTATGAAGACAAGCCGCCGGCCGGCTTCTCGCTCCCGGAAGGTTCCTACTACAACAAGTATTTCCCCGGCCACGCCATCAAGATGCCGAAGCCGCTCAGTGACGGCCAGGTGACGTATGACGACGGTGCGCCGGCCACCGTCGCGCAGTACTCCAAGGACGTCACCACCTTCCTGATGTGGACCGCGGAACCGCACATGGAGGCGCGCAAGCGGCTCGGTCTGCAGGTGTTCGTGTTCCTGATCCTGCTCACGGGCCTGCTCTACTTCACCAAGAAGAAGGTCTGGGCCAACGCGCACTAAGCGCTGGCTTCATCGCAATTTGGAAAAGCCCCTGCGGGGGCTTTTTTTGTGTTCGTCATTCCGGGGCGATGCGCAGCATCGAACCCGGAATCTCGAGATTCCGGGTCTGGTGCTAGCGCACCATCCCGGAATGACGGTGGAGGCGGATTGCTTCCTGACCCTGCAGCGGACAAAATGGCCGCCAATCGCTCCCCAAAAAATACGGAGGACCTCATGGGAACCAGCATCACTTTCAAGCGTCCCGACGGCAAGGACGCGGCCGGCTATCTCGCCAATGCCGCGCGCGGCAATGCGCCGGGCGTGGTCGTGATCCAGGAATGGTGGGGGCTGCAGGACCAGATCAAGGGCATGTGCGACCGCTTCGCCGTGGCCGGCTTCGACGCGCTGGCGCCGGATCTCTACAAGGGCACGGTGGTGCCGTATCACGACACCGACGCCGCCGGCAAAGAGATGAACTCGCTGGATTTCATGGATGCGACGACGCAGACGGTGCGCGGTGCCGCGCAATATCTCGCCAAGAACGGCGCCAAGGTCGGCCTGACCGGCTTTTGTCTCGGCGGCGCTGTCACCATCATCGGCGCCACCAGGATTCCGGAGCTCACGGCCGGTGTCGTGTTCTACGGCATCCCGCCGGAGCAGGCGGCGAAACCGGCGGATGTAAAAATTCCGCTGCAGGGCCATTTCGCCAACAAGGACGACTGGTGCACGCCGGCGCTGGTTGACGGTTTCGAAAAGGCGATGAAGGAAGCGGGCAAATCGCTGGAGCTGTTCCGCTATGACGCCGAGCACGGCTTCGGCAATGAGCAACGCCTGTCGGTGCACGACCGGCAGTGCGCGGAGCTCGCCTGGGGCCGCGCGACGGAGTTTTTCAGGAAGCATCTGGGGTGAGATCAAGCGCCTCCTCGTCATTGCCTGCGACAAACGCAGGCGTTTGCGCAAGGGAGCGTCGCGACGAAGCAATCCATCTTGCGTCCCTAACACTGGATTGCTTCGCGGAGCCTGTCATCGGGCGCGCATCCGCGCGACCCGTCGGCTCGCAATGACGGTGGAGTTGTAAATGAAAGTCTTCTGCACAGGCGCGTCCGGTTATATCGGCGGATCGGTGGCCGCTCATCTCGCGGCCGCCGGACATCAGGTCACCGGCCTGGTTCGTTCCCCGGAAAAGGCCGACGCGGTGCGCACCCGCGGCATCGAGCCGTTATCGGGAACGCTGGATGACGCGGAAATCCTCGCGCAGGCGGCGCGCGCCGCCGACGTCGTCATCAATGCGGCGAGCGCCGATCACACCGGCGCGGTGGATGCCCTGCTCGGCGCGCTGGCCGGAAGCGGCAAGCCTTTCATCCACACCTCGGGGTCGAGCATCATCGGCACGCAATCCAAGGGCCAGCGCTCTGATGCGGTGTTCGATGAAGACACGCCGTTTACGCCATCGCCTGCGCGTGCGGCGCGGGTCGCGCTGAACGAATTGATCCTCTCCTATCGCGACAAGGGCTGCCGTCCCGTCATCATTTGCCCGAGCCTGATCTACGGCATCGGCCATGGGGCGGGGCGCGACAGCGTGCAGGTACCTTTCCTGATAAAGCTCGCGAAAAAACGCGGCAACGCGGCCCATGCCGGTCCTGGCGAGAATATCTGGTCGAACGTTCATATCGACGATCTCGTGACGCTCTATGCGCTTGCGATCGAGAAGTCGCCGGCCGGTGCGTTCTACTTCGCCGAGAACGGCGAGGATTCGATGCGCGAGGTTTGCGAAGCCATCAACCGCATGCTGGGTTTTGCTGGACCGCCATCGGCGATGTCGATGGAAGAGGCGGCCGCCGAATGGGGCGAGGGCACGGCTGAAAACACCATGGCATCCAACAGCCGCGTGCGTGCGGTGCGGGCACGGCAGCTCGGCTGGAAGCCGCAGGCGCGGAGCCTGATCGAGGAGATCGAAGAGGGGTGTTATCGGTAGCAACGAAGTCGTCGTCCCGGCGAAGGCCGGGACCCATACGCCGCGGCTTATCGGTTAGAAATCAGTGTTCGACGACTCCCGTAACCACGAACAGTGGTGGTTATGGGTCCCGGCGTTCGCCGGGACGACATGCCGGCCCTACTGCTTCACCCCATCCCACCACGCACACGTGCCCGACATCAGCTGGTAATTACCTTCCATCACCTGCACCGGCGCGCGCAGGCCTTCGGTGGCGGCTTGCATCCGCATCTGGCGCGCGGTCTCGCGGTCTTTTGGCGGCAGCCAGACGCGCTCGTGTCCCCACAGGCTCGGGCCGTGATGCATTTCGACCGGCTGCCATGTCGCGGGATCGATCTCGCGGCCGCCCCAGCCGCATTCGATCATGAAGGACGACGGTGTCTTGGCGTAGAATGAGGTCATGAAATCGTTGGTGTGGCGGCCGAGCGTGACGCCGATTCGGTCCGGCTGCATCATTGCGATGTCGTAGGATTGCCCGACATCGTCGAGCGAGAACAATTCCATCATCAGATGATGCATGCCGTTCTTGCCGGTCTCGATCAGCGCGAGCGAGTGATGCCGCGCGTTGACGTGGAAGAAATAGGCGCGGAACGGCTTTTCGATGTAGTCGGAAAGCCCGAAGCCGAGCACGTCGAGATAGAACGCCATCATCGGATCGATGTGCTCGACGGTCAGCACCGCATGTCCGAGGCCGAGCGGACCGGTGCGAAAGCCCGAGATCGAGCGGCCCGGACTGAACGGCGTCTCGTCGATCTCGGCGCCGTAAAACGCCTCGAGCCGGTTGCCGCCGGGATCGCGAAACGAGATCAGGCCGCGCGCGCGCCGGGCATCGGCCAGCGTCTTTGGCTCGGCCGTGACATTGACGCCGGCTTGTTCGAGCCGGGCTGCAAGCTGGTCCAGCGCCGCCGCGTCGGCGACTTCCCAGCCGAAGAAGCGCGCGCCTTCGCCCATCGCGCGGTCGATGACGATGCGCTGCTTGCGGTCGTCCATCCGGAAGGCGAGCAGCGAGTTGCCGCGCTCGACCGCCTGCAGGCCGACCAGCGAGGTCCCGAATTGGCGCCAGTCCTCCAGCGCATCCGATCCGAAGCCCGCGTATCCCAGACCCAGCAATGCCATCCCTTGCCTCCGCCTGCTTGTTGTTTTCGGGCGTTGTTGCCGCCGCCGCTTGGGCCGGATGCTACGCGGATTTTGGCCGTTTCAAACCCCAAAAGATGGCCGGCGGGGCAGGCACGGGCAGGCCAGGGCGCCAGGGCCTCCCTTGACATCGCTCGCGGCGGATGGTGATTAAGCGCCATGAGCACCGCCGTCCGCCCATCCCGTCTTTGGTGGCGCACCTCTTAAAGAGGTGGCCGGTGCGATTTCATTTTAACAATCGTCGAAGGTCGCCATCGCAGTGCGACCGGCGGTTAGTTTGTTTGCCCTTCGTTTGTCCTGTGTGGCGTTCCCTCACCAAGTTTCGTAAGAGGATCACATGAACAGGACCGTCTTCTCCCTGCCCGAGCACAGCGAATACCGGACCGCCAGTGGTCTTGCGATCTCGCGCACCGTCGAGCAATTTTCCGGCGACGCCAAGCGGCTCGATGACCTGATCGACCTGCTCGACCGCCGCCGTGGCGTGGTGCTGTCTTCGGGCACCACGGTGCCGGGCCGCTACGAGAGCTTTGACCTCGGTTTTTCCGACCCGCCGCTGGTGCTGGAAACCGAGGGCGCGAATTTCGCGCTTAGCGCGCTGAACGGGCGCGGCGAGGTGCTGATCGCCTTTCTCGGCGACGTCCTGCGCGAGCCTTGCGTCGTCGTCACCGAGCAGAGCGCGTCGCGTCTCGCCGGCCATATCATCCGCGGACCCGCGCCTGTCGATGAAGACCAGCGCACCCGCCGCGCCAGCGTGATGTCGCTGGTGCGCGATCTCGTCGCAAGCTTCACCGCCAATGACGATCCGCTGCTCGGCCTGTTCGGCGCCTTCGCCTACGACCTCGTATTCCAGATCGAGGACCTCGTGCAGAAGCGCGCGCGCGAGGCCGACCAGCGCGACATCGTGCTGTATGTGCCGGATCGCCTGCTCGCCTATGACCGCGCCACCGGCCGCGGCGTGGTGCTGAGTTACGATTTCAGCTGGAACGGCAGATCCACCGCCGGCCTGCCGCGCGACACCGCCGAGAGCGTCTACGCCAGGACGCCGCGGCAGGGTTTTGCCGATCACGCGCCCGGCGAATACCAGGCGACGGTTGAGACCGCACGCGCCGCGTTCGCGCGTGGCGATCTGTTCGAGGCGGTGCCCGGGCAGTTATTCGCCGAGCCGTGCGAGCGTTCGCCGGCCGAAGTGTTCCAGCGGCTCTGCCGCATCAACCCGTCGCCTTATGGAGCGCTGATGAATCTCGGCGAGGGCGAGTTTCTCGTCGCCGCCTCGCCGGAAATGTTCGTGCGCTCCGACGGACGGCGGGTCGAGACCTGCCCGATCTCGGGCACCATCGCGCGCGGTGTCGACGCGATCGGCGATGCCGAGCAAATCCGGCAATTGCTGAATTCGGAAAAAGACGAATTCGAACTCAACATGTGCACCGACGTCGACCGCAACGACAAGGCGCGCGTCTGCGTGCCCGGCACCATCAAGGTGCTGGCGCGGCGCCAGATCGAGACCTACTCAAAGCTGTTCCACACCGTCGACCATGTCGAGGGCATTCTTCGCCCCGGCTTCGACTCGCTCGATGCGTTCATGACCCACGCCTGGGCCGTGACGGTGACGGGTGCACCGAAATTATGGGCGATGCAGTTCGTCGAGGACAATGAGCGCTCGTCCCGGCGCTGGTATGCCGGCGCGATCGGTGCTGTGAATTTCGACGGCAGCATCAACACCGGGCTTACCATCCGCACCATCCGGATGAAGGACGGGCTCGCCGAAGTGCGCGTCGGCGCGACCTGTCTGTTCGATTCGGATCCCGCCGCCGAAGACAGGGAATGCCAGGTCAAGGCGGCCGCCCTGTTCCAGGCGCTGCGCGGCGATCCGCCGAAGCCGCTGTCGGCGTTCGCGCCGGATGCCACCGGTTCGGGCAAGAAGGTGCTGTTGATCGATCACGACGACAGTTTTGTGCACATGCTGGCGGATTATTTCCGGCAGGTCGGTGCGTCCGTGACCGTGGTCCGGCACGTTCATGCGCAGCAGATGCTGAACCAGAAGAACTGGGATCTGCTGGTGCTGTCGCCGGGTCCGGGCCGGCCCGAGGATTTCGGGATCTCGAAAACCATTGGAACGGCGCTGGAGAAGAAGCTGCCGATCTTCGGCGTCTGCCTCGGCGTGCAGGCAATTGGCGAATATTTCGGCGGCCAGCTCGGGCAACTCGGTCAGCCCGCGCACGGCCGGCCGTCGCGGGTCCAGGTGCGGGGCGGGCGGTTGATGCAGAACCTGCCTAATGAGATCGTGATCGGCCGCTATCACTCGCTCTATGTCGAGCGCGACAGCGTGCCCGACGTGCTCACGGTCACCGCGACCACCGAGGACGGCGTCGCGATGGCGATCGAACACAAGACCCTGCCGGTCGGCGGCGTGCAGTTTCATCCGGAATCGCTGATGTCGCTCGGCGGGGAGGTGGGTTTACGTATTGTCGAGAACGCGTTCCGGCTGCATGTTGCGGCGAATTGAGTGCAAGACATGTACACTCGTCATTCCGAGGCGATGCGAAGCATCGAACTACGATGTGCTATTGCACATCTGAGAATCTCGAGATTCCGGGTCTGGTGCTGGCGCACCATCCCGGAATGACAGTGGGGAAAAGAGAAACCGATGACGTTTGAACATGATCTGAAAGCCACCGTCCGCACCATTCCGGATTACCCGAAGAAGGGCATCCTATTCCGCGATATCACCACGCTGCTCGCGGATGCGCGCGCGTTCCGCCGCTCGGTCGATGAACTGGTGCAGCCCTGGGCCGGCAGCAAGGTCGACAAGGTCGCCGGCATCGAGGCGAGGGGCTTCATCCTCGGCGGTGCTGTGGCGCATCAGGTCTCCGCCGGCTTCGTGCCGATCCGCAAGAAAGGCAAGCTGCCGCATACCACGGTGCGGATCGCCTATTCGCTGGAATACGGCCTCGATGAAATGGAGATGCATGCCGACGCCGTGCAGCCCGGCGAGCGCGTCATCCTGGTCGACGATCTCATCGCCACCGGCGGCACCGCGGAAGGCGCGGTGAAGCTGCTGCGCCAGATCGGCGCCCACGTGGTCGCGGCCTGCTTCGTCATCGACCTGCCTGATCTGGGCGGCGCCGACAAGCTGCGGGCAATGGACGTGCCGGTGCGAACGCTGATGGCGTTCGAAGGGCATTGAGTTTTCTTCCTCGTCGTCCCTGCGAACACGTGCGCAGGGACGACATTAGACCGCAGCGGCGCCGAGTTGTTTGCGCCAATAGAGCAGGCGCTCCTTCAACAGCGCATCCCTGATGTAGGACGTCTCTTCCTCTTCCAGCCGCTCGCACTCCTCGAAGGTCAGATTTTCCGGCCCATGCGTGGTCCATGCCGCCTGCAGGCTGCGGCAGGTGTGGCTGCCCTGGCGCAGCGAAAACCAGATCCGGTTCTGGATCTTTTCGAGGTCAGGGGCCTGACCGACCCATTGCTCGGCCGAGGCCTTGCTGCGGATCACGAAAATCCCCGCGATGGTCTTCCGCTCCTTGTAGGCGGCGATGGCGGCTTTTCTGTCTGATGTCACCGGAGGCCTCGCGCGGAGATTTGCTGTCGGGGAGGCGGTACCAGTCCGACGGGCCTGCGTCAATATTATCCGGGTAATATTGTTTTGGTCGGCTTCACGACCTCTGCAGCATCAGGCTGAGCTCCAGCTCGCGGAAGCTGGTGTAGTTCCTGCGGATCCATTGATGCAGTTCGGTCGAGGAATCCTTCTCCTGGCGCAGATAGCCCGTGAAGGAGAAGGTCAGCCGGTCGATATAGGTCTTCAGGAACACCGGCAGCGCCGAGATCCGCAGCACGCGTCCCCGTTCCATCGCGGCGGGCAGTTCGCCGCGTACGACGTGCTCATTGTCGATCGCGATCAGGGCATTCGCAGGAATTTGCTGTTTCAGCATGTTGTAGGCCGTGGCCGAGGCGCGGTCGGTATCGGCCACGAACAGGATCACCGGCGCGACGCCGCGGCGCACGGCTTCCTTCATGAAGCCGATCTCATCGGTCATCTTGAAGAACTCGTCGAAAGCATGGAAACCGAGGTCGATGACCTTGGCGACGCTGTCATTGACGATCAGGCGGTCCATCAGCTGCATCTTGCCGAAGGTGTCGATGACGTCGGCCGTCTCGGTGGTGCGCGGCAGATATTCCAGCAGCGAGGGTTCCTTCAGATTGATGTCGAAGGAGATCACCGTGCCGTTCTTCAACAGCAGGAATTCGCTGAGCAGCCGCGCGATCAGCGTCTTGCCGACCAGCGGGCGGGGCGAGCAGATGATGTAGACGGACGTGGGGCTCATCACGCGCTATATCAGGCGATTTTTCCGCCTAATCCAGCCCCATCGCGCACCTGGCGCGATTATTTTTCGCCGCTGCGGGTGCTCGATTTGCCGCTGCCGCTGCCGCCGCCGACCAGGTCGGTCAGCTTGATGCGGTCGAACTCGCTCCAGACATTGGCGAGCCAGTGCCGGACATAGCCGCGGAGCACGAACGAATAGTTCGCGGCCTCGTCGTTGGTGCCCTTGTTGGCGACGAATTTGAGGAACGGCACCGAGGAGACCTCGACCTGCTCATAGGCCATTTCGTTGAGCTTGGGGATCGTGAGCTCGGTGGCATCCTTGATGCGGTGGAAATAGGAATTGTAGGTCGCCTGGTCCCACTGGAAGAACTGGGTGTCGTTGATGAAGTTCTTCACCAGGTAATATTTGGCGCCCTGCATGAAATTGGCGGTCTCGGCGATTTCGTCCAGCGAGGCGATCGAGGGGCCCAGGATATGGAACACCGCAAAGGTGATCTGGCCGGCCTTGGCGGCATCGAGAAAGCCGATGTCGCGGAGCGAGGCCAGCGCCGGCGACAGCAGTCCGGCGCGCACGTCGATCACGGTCACCGAGGTCCCGGCATTGAGCGTGTCGAAGATCTTCATCTGGTCCGCGGTCGTCGTCATGTCGACGATCTGGGTGATGTCGGGGTGGAAGCGCATCAGCGTGCCGCGCGGCGACTCGGTGTCGAACGCCCGGGTCGGGACGTTGTTGGCACTGAAATAATCCAGGAGCGTTCGCGACACGGTCGTCTTGCCGACCCCGCCCTTGTCCGCGCCCACCACAATCACGACTGGCTTTGCCATGGAATTTCCTACTACGCGCCCCCGATCGCGGGAGCGATCGGCAGGTCCCCATATACCTGTTTGGGCGCGAACATGGCAGAAACAAGGGAGAATTCAATTCCTTGAGCCCGCACCGGCGTTATTCGTAGGTAATTCGTTAATGTCGCCGTACCGAGGGCTCAGCTGTGCCGGCCCCAGGGTCCCCAGCCAGGACCCTGTCGTCCGCCCTGCCGCTGACCTTGCGGCAGGCCCGCGGGCGCTGCGGCATCGCTCCACGGACCGTGGGTGACCGGGGGCGGCAGCTGGTCCGCCGACTGCGGTTCCGCCTGATCCTCCGGCTCGTCGTCGGCCTCGTCAGGCAAGGCCAGCGGGCCCGGATCGCGGCCGCCGGCATATTGCACCAGCGCCTTGACCCGCGAATCCACCGACGGATGGGTCGCGAACAGATCGGCAAATCCCTCGCGGGGATTGTCGAAGCACAGTTCCATCACAGCCGAGGTGGCGCCGGGAAGCTCGCCGCGATTTTCGATCTTGCGCAGCGCCGTGATCATGGCGTCCGGGTTCTTGGTCAGTTCGACCGAGCCGGCGTCGGCCAGCAATTCGCGCGACCGCGACAGCGCCAGTTTGACCACCTGCGACAGCAGCCAGGCCAGCAGGATCAGCGCGACCGCGATGATGACGACGATGATCGCACCGCCGCCGGAGCTCTTGTTGTCGCTGTCCGAGGACGAAGAGGACGACGAACGTGAGGACGAGGATGACCACGATCCGCCGGACGAATTCCACGACAGGTTGGTGAACATGCGGAAGAACAGTTCGCCGAAGAAGCCGACCACGCCGGCGATGATGACCGCGATCACCATCAGCTGCACGTCGCCGTTGCGGATATGGGTCAGCTCATGGCCCAGCACCGCCTCGACCTCCTGGTCGTTGAGCGTCCTCAGCAGCCCTGTGGTGACGGTGATGGCGTATTGCCGGCGGTTGAGGCCGCTCGCGAATGCGTTCAGCGCCGGGCTGTCCATCACCTTCAGCTTCGGCATCGGAAGGCCGCGCGAGATGCAGAGGTTTTCCAGGAGATTATAGAGCCGCGGCTGCTGCTTTCGCGTCACGTCCTCGCCGCCGGTGACGGCGTCGATCATGTTCTGGTGGAAAAAATACGCGATCACGATCCAGAGCGCCGCGATGCCTGTCGCATAGGGAAAGGCCGTGACCAGATCGCGCCCTGCGGCCCGCAAATAATAATCGACCGAGGCGTCGCTGCGGATCACGACTTCCGCGAGCAGCGCGCCGGCATAGACCAGCACGTAGATCAGCAGGAACAGGCCGGCGAGCAGCAGCATCGAACGAAACTTGTTCGATGCAATATGCGTGTAGAGCCCGTACGCGGCCATGATGTGCTGTTTCTCGCTGGAATGTCGCGGGCCGTTAGAATTTTACGGTCGGCACGACCTCGACTTCGGTGCGGCTGGCGCCGAGATCGAAGAATTCCTTTTTGGTGAAGCCGAACATGCCGGCGAACAGCGCGGCGGGCAGCTGCTGGATGCCGGTGTTGTATTCCTGAACCGCGTTGTTGAAGAAGCGGCGGCTCGAGGCGATCTTGTTTTCGAGGTCGGACAGTTCGCCGGCGAGCTGCTGGAAATTGGTGTTGGCCTTGAGGTCCGGATAGGCCTCCGACAGCGCGATCAGGCGGCCGAGCGCACCGCTCAGCTGGTTCTCGGCGGCGCCGATCTGCGCCGGCCCTTGCGCGGACATCGCGGAGTTGCGGGCCTTGATCACGTCGTCGAGCGTGCCGCGCTCGTGGCTGGCGTAGCCCTTTACGGTCTCCACCAGGTTCGGGATCAGGTCGTGGCGCTGCTTGAGCTGCACGTCGATGTCGGCAAAGGCCTGGCCGACACGCTGGCTCAGCGCGACCAGGCGGTTATACGCACCGATGGCGAACAGCACGAGAATGACAATGACGCCGATAACGATCCAGCTCGTCGACATGGCAAACAACTCCTGATGAGGCGAAGAAAGTGTGGAACCTAGACGAAAACCGGGGCGTGCGGCAGCCCGCCGCGACGTGGGGTTTCGTTTAGTCGAAACCAGGGCGGGATAAGTTCACTCTTTCGTCGCCCCGGCGAAGGCCGGGGCCCATACGCCGCGGCCTTTCGTTGGGCACGCTGACGAACGCTTTCTTCGCCTAACTGGTGCCGGTGGCTATGGGTCCCGGCCTTCGCCGGGACGACCCGTTTGCTCCGCCACCGCATCCCCCCAGCGCCAGCGCCGGGCAACGGCATAATCCGCCTTGGCGCGGCGGGGCGTCCGGCTGAGGACCAGGCCGGCCGGGGTGCAAAGCTTGGCCGTGACTTCGACCTTGGAGACGGCCGGCTGTGACAACACCCGGGCCGGGCGCGCCGCTAACGGCGCGCGTGTTAACGCCACATAGGCGAATCTTTCGTCCTCGTAGGGCAGCTCGGCGCCCTTGACCTGCTTGTGCGCGCGCGAGCGTTGCAGGCGCTGGGTGAAATGACACCAGTCCGGCGCGGCAAGCGGACATGTTCCGTCGTGCGGGCAGGGGGCGGCGACATGCGCGCCGGCCGCGATCAAGCGCTCGCGCAGCGCGATGATCCGCGCATAGCCCGCCGGTGTGCCGGGCTCGACCACCAGCAGCGTCTCGCGGGTCTTTTCCCACATCAGCCCGGCGAGTGCGCTTTGTTCGGTGGCACTGAGTTCGCCGATCACGTAGCTGGCGATGACGAGGTCGGCGGCGTCAGCCTTGATCAGGGCGCTGCGTGCCTCGCTGCGTTCGTATTGGAGTTCGCGCAGGCGAAAACTCTCGCTGACCAGATCGAGCGCCAGTTTGCGCAACGCGTCGTTGGCGTCGAGCAGGGTAAAGCTTCGCAGCGAGGAAAATGCTTCCGCCGCTGCCCAACTCGCTGTGCCCGGCCCGGCGCCGATATCGAGCAGGGTTTTGGGCGCAAAATCGGGGCGGATTTCACCGAGCGCATTCAGGCTGGCGGTGACCGCGGCATAGGTCGCCGGCATCCGCGCCAGCGCATAGGCCAGTGCATCGGTCTCGGATCGGATCGTGCCGGAGCCGCCGCCATCGCGGTAATTTTTCGAGATCGACGCCGAGCGTTCCGCCGCGTCGCTCCGCGAAAAACCGCGCAGCTTGACGTCAAGCGCGGCTTTCAGTTCGGCGGGGAGGTCGGGTGAGGTCATCGCCTGCCGTCATCCTCACGTCATTCCGGGATGGTCCAAAGGACCAGACCTCAGGTGCGCAATTGCGCACCGGGGAATCTCGAGATTCCGGGTTCGCTTCGCGCCCCGGAATGACGACGTTGGTCCTACGCCACGTGCTGGTCGAGGATCTTCACGGCGTCGTCGAGGCCGACCGAGACCAGTTGCGACACCCCGCGTTCGGCCATGGTGACGCCGAACAGCCGGTTCATCCGCGCCATCGTGATCGGATTATGCGTGATGATGATGAAGCGGGTTTCGGTCGAGGACGTCATTTCATGCAAGAGGTTGCAGAACCGTTCGACGTTGTGGTCGTCGAGCGGCGCGTCGACTTCGTCCAGCACGCAGATCGGCGAAGGATTGGTGAGGAACACCGCAAAGATCAGCGCCAGCGCGGTCAGCGCCTGCTCGCCGCCCGACAGCAGTGAGAGCGTCTGCGGCTTCTTGCCGGGCGGTTTGGCGATGATTTCGAGGCCGGCTTCCAGCGGATCTTCGCTCTCGATCAGGTGCAATGCGGCTTCGCCGCCGCCGAACAATTCGGTGAACAGCCGTTTGAAGTGCTCGTTGACGGTTTCGAACGAGGTCAAGAGCCGCTCGCGCGCCTCCTTGTTGAGGCTTTGGATGCCCTGGCGCAGCCGCTTGATGGCTTCGACGAGGTCGTCGCGTTCGGTGGTCAATGCCGTGTGCTGGGTCTCGACTTCACGCAGCTCTTCCTCGGCGCGCAGATTGACCGCGCCAAGCCGCTCGCGGTCGCGGCGCAGCTTTTCTAGGTTTTCCTCGATCTCGGCGAGCGGCGGCAATTCCGCGCCCGGCTCGAGTTCGGCCAGACCAGCCACGGCATGCGGTTCGACTTCGAGCATGTCGTGGATTTCGCGCTCGATGTCGGAGAGGCGGCGCCTGGTGCCGTCCATGCGTTCCTCGGCGCGGGCGCACGCCTCGCGGGCGCTGGAGAGCGCTTCCAGCGAAGCCTTTGCCTCGCGGTCGGTCTCCGCCATCACGCTCTCGGCCGCAGCCAGCGCATCCGCGGCGACGCGGCGCGCGCTTTCGGCGGACTCGATCTCGCTGATCAGCGCGCGGCGCTTCTGGGCGAACAGCGCCGGCGCGTCTTCGAGCTCGGCACGCTCTGCGGTCACTTCGGTGACGCGGGCTTCGATGGTGGAAACCTGCGAGGCTGCGCTTTGCTTGCGGTTCTGCCATTCGGTGCGCTCGGCGAGGATCGCCTGCACACGGCGGTCGGCCAGTTCAGCCTCGCGCGCCAGCGCCTGCGCTTCGGCACGCACTTGTGCTGCGAAGCGGCGATGGCCCTCGATGTCGGTGCGAACGGTGCCGAGCCTGGTTTCGGTCTCGAGGCTCGGCGGCAGCTCGGCCAGCACCGCATTGGCGTTCTCATGCGCGGCCTCGACCTCGGCACGGTCGGCGGCAATGCGCGTATGGGCTTCTGTCAGCGTCGCTTTGCGTGCGGCGTGGCGGTTGATCTCGCGCTCGGTCGCGGCATGGCGTTCGCGTGCGGCATCGGCCTCGCGCTGCGCGGCACGCCAGGCGTCACGGGCAGCAGACTCGGCGCCCGATGCCGCCTTCAATTCGCTCTCGGCGTCTTCCAGCGCCTGCCGCTTGGCGGCCGCATCGCTACGGGCCTGCTCCAGCTCGTTTTCGATATCGACCAGGCGGGCGCGTTCGGCGAGACGCCGTGCGGCGCCGGTCGGGGCGTGGGCGGCGGCGACAAAGCCGTCCCAGCGCCAGAC
The DNA here is from genome assembly GCF_018130185.1 of Bradyrhizobium sp. AUGA SZCCT0182. Lineage (NCBI taxonomy): Bacteria > Pseudomonadati > Pseudomonadota > Alphaproteobacteria > Hyphomicrobiales > Nitrobacteraceae > Bradyrhizobium > Bradyrhizobium sp. AUGA SZCCT0182. The sequence goes on from NZ_JAFCLY010000057.1 coordinate 46,202, forward strand.
GTCGCCTTCCAGCGACACCAGCCGCTGGCCGGTCTTCAGCTGAGACACCAGTTCCGCGCCGCGCTCCTTGGCGACGACGCCGATCTGCGCCAGACGGCGCGCCAACTCGGACGGCGCTTCGACATGGGCGGCAAGCGCTTCGACGCCCGCGGGCAACGCCGGATCGTCGAAGGTTGCACCCGCATTGGTCCAGCGCATCGGCGCGGACGGATCGATCGGTGCATCGAGGTCGTCGCCGAGCACGGCGCCAAGCGCCTTTTCGTACCCCTTGGTGACGGTGACGCCATCGATGATCGGCGGCCACAGGTTCTTGGTCTCGCCATTGACGAGCTTTGAAATCGTGCGCGCTTCGGTCTCTAACCGTTGCACGCGCTTGTCGGCTTCCGCCAGCGGCGCACGTGACGCTTCCAGCCGTGCACGCGCGGCGACATGGCCGGCCTCGTTGGCCTGCGCGGCGGCTTCCGATGCGGCGAGCGTTTCCTGCGCGGTTTCCATGGCGCCGGCAAGCGCGTCGATGTCGCCGAGATTGCCGGTTTCCTGCGCGAGCTTGGTTTCCTCAGCCTGGACGTTGGCGATTTCCTGGTCGAGCCGGGCCAGGCGGTCGCGATGGGTGCGCACGCCGGCCTCTAACTGGTTGCGCTTGGCGGTGAGGTCGGCCAGCACCGTCGTCAATTCCGAGAACATGCGCTCGGCGGCGGCCAGCGTCGCTTCCGCTTCGGAGACGCGTTCATCGACGCCGCTGCGCTTCTCGACGCGCGACTTGATCTCTTCCTTGATTTCCGAATCTTCGGTGTCGAGCCGCAGCAAGGCGACTTCGGCGTCCGAGGTCTGCTGCTGTTCGCGTGCGATGTCGGCGGTGAACTGGGTCAGGCGGCGGTCGAGTTCGGCGACACGCTCCTTCGCGCGCTCTTCCTCGCGGTCGAGCAGCTCGCGCGCATTGGTGAGGCGTTGCAGTCCGGCCGCGGCGCGGGCTTCGCCCTCGCGCAGCGCGGGCAGTTCGGAGGCGCGGATCGCCTGGATACGGGCCGCTTCAGCCTGTTCACGGGTGCGTTCAGCCATCTCGCGCACGTTGAGGTCATGGGTGCGCGCGGCTTCCGCCACGTCGGTGTTGGCTTCGAGCCAGCGCAGATGGAACAGCGTGGCCTCGGCCTTGCGCACCTTGGCGGCGACTTCGCGGAACCGGATCGCCTGCCGCGCCTGCTTCTTCAAGCCGTCGACCTGGCCGGAGAGCTGGCCGATCACGTCCTCGACGCGGGTGAGGTTGGTCTCGGCCGCCCGCAGCCGCAATTCGGCTTCATGGCGGCGGGCGTGCAGCCCGGCGACGCCGGCGGCGTCTTCCAGCACGCGGCGGCGCTGTTCGGGCTTGGCCTGAATGATTTCGCCGATCTTGCCTTGGTGAACCAGTGCCGGCGAACGCGCGCCAGTGGCGGCATCGGCGAACAGGATCTGCACGTCACGGGCGCGGACGTCGCGGCCATTGATGCGATAGACCGAGCCTGCTTCGCGCTCGATGCGTCGGGAAATTTCCAGAATCTCGCGGTCGTTCATTGCCGCCGGCGCCGAGCGATCGGCATTGTCGATCGTCATCACCACTTCGGCGTGGTTGCGCGCCGGACGGTTGCCGGAACCGGCAAAGATCACCGCATCCATGTCGGCGGCGCGCAGCGATTTGTGCGAGGTCTCGCCCATCGCCCAGCGTAGTGCCTCGACAAGGTTGGATTTGCCGCAGCCGTTCGGCCCGACCACACCGGTCAGGCCGGGCTCGATCATGAAGTCGGTGGGTTCAACGAACGACTTGAAACCATGAAGGCGGAGGCGCGTGAGTTTCATGAACACGATTCTCTGTTGGCCGGGCGCGAATCTCCCTGCCGTGACAATACCATGGAAGGCAATGTCGGTGTGTGGATGAGTCGCGCGTTGCGTCTCTTATGGAGCGCGACAATGGCGAGGCCGGGGCCGAAGGGCAACGGGCGCGAAGGGCTTTTCCCAAGCCTTTTGTCGAGGTTTTTGCAGGGCTTACAGGCCCGTATGAATCCGGTGGGCGAATCAGGTTTTCAACAGGGATTTGTTCGCTTCGCGCGCCGGCCGATCAGGCCCGCTCCCTCAAAATGAGCCGATCAGCTCTTGAGCATCGAATTGATGCGCTTGCTGAACTCCTCGAAGCTCTGCTCGCCCTTGATCATCTCGCCATTGATGAAGAAGGTCGGCGTCGACTGCACCTTCAGCACCTCGGCGGCGTATTTCTGGTCGGCCGCGATCTTGTCGAGCAGCTTCTGGTCCTTGAGGCAATCTTCCACCGCCGCTTGCGTGAGGCCGGCCTGCTTGCCGATCCGGATCAGCGTCTCCGTGGTGTTCTTCAGCACCCAGTCGTTCTGCTGCTTGAAGAGGAGGTCGACGACCGCGAAATATTTCGGCGCGTCGTCCTTGGCGATGCAGCGCGCCAGCATCGAACCGGCGGCGGCCTTGATGTCGAGCGGGAATTCGCGGAACACGAAACGGATCTTGCCGGTGTCGATGAATTCCGCCTTGATCTTGGGGAACACCTGCTCCGTGAACGCTGCGCAATGCGAGCAGCTCATCGAGGCGTATTCGGTGATGGTGACCGAGGCATTCGGCGGGCCGAGCGCCATGTCCGGCAGCGACTGCGGCTTGGCGACGTCGGCGGCGCCCTGTGCCAGCGCGTCATTGATCAGCCGCAGCGGCGAGAAGCCGGCGAGGGCGGCAAGCCCGGTCAGCGAAAGGGCGGCGGTGAAGGCGCGGCGCGTGATGATCAAGGTCAGCTCCCGATTGGCGCGTTCACGCCCGAAGAAGTACGAAAAACGAGCCTTCGCGTAGCTTGAAACGATAATTGTGGCAATGGCAGGTTGCCGCGGGCCGGGCGCGCGGCAGGCTCAATTTCGCTTGATCGAGGCACCGAGCCGCGCCAGCGCGTCGCGCAATTCGTCATCCTCGACCGAGGACAGGGTTTTGGCGATCTCGGCGACCGCCTTCGGGTCCGGCGCGCGGGACGGTTTTGGCCGGTCCCGGCGCGACAGCGGCGCCTGCCGCAGCGCCAGCCGTCCGACCGCGCTCCAGCCGAAGAAGCGGTTGACCCGCTCCAGGATCACGTCGGAGGAATGCTGGATTTCCAGCGCCATCGGACCTTCCACCCGCAGCACCAGGGTGGCCGGTTCCTGCGGCTGGCCCTCGACCGGCCGCGGCCATTGCATCTTCAGCGGCTCGGAATGGGCCGCGATCTCGCGGCCTGCAATCTCAGCCCAGCGCGTCACCAGCTCGCGCGCGGCGAACCCCTGCTTAGCATAGGCGTCGGAAAACACGTCGCCGAGCAGGACGGAAAGCGGTTTTGCGGAGATCGGGCCGGGTTTTGCCATGGGGGCTTATAGCACGGAGCGGCTTGCGACAGGAACCGGGCAAAGAAAGACGTGGATGCTCGCGACAAGCACGGGCATGACGTGGAGAGAATGTCATCCCGCTATTACAGTGCCTTCATGAATCCTGCCGTGGCCACCAAACCCCGACGACGAGGAAGTGCGACGCCGGGCCGTCCCGCGCTGCTGCTCGATTGGTACGACCGGCATCGCCGCGTGCTGCCGTGGCGGCCGCCGGCGGGGGAGCGCGCGGTTCCCTACCGGATCTGGCTGTCCGAAATCATGCTGCAGCAGACCGGCGTCAAAACGGTCGGGCCGTACTTCCTGAAGTTTGTGACGCGCTGGCCCGATGTCGCGGCGCTTGGCCGGGCCTCGCTCGATGACGTGCTGCGGATGTGGGCCGGGCTCGGCTACTATTCGCGGGCGCGCAATCTGCACGCCTGCGCGGTGGCGGTGTTGCGCGACCATGGCGGGGTGTTTCCGGATACCGAAGAAGGTCTGCGCAGCTTGCCGGGGATCGGGCCGTACACGGCAGCGGCGATCTCGGCGATTGCGTTCGATATCAGAACCATGCCGGTCGACGGCAATATCGAGCGCGTGACGTCGCGGCTGTTCGCCGTCGAGGAGCCGCTGCCACAGGCCAAGCCGTTGATCCAGCAATTGGCAGCCACATTATTGGGTCCCTCCCGTGCCGGCGATAGCGCGCAGGCTCTGATGGATTTGGGCTCTTCGATTTGCACACCGAAGAAACCGGCATGTGTGCTGTGTCCGCTGAACGACGATTGCCTGGCACGGTCACGCGGCGATCAGGAGATTTTTCCGCGCAAAGCGCCGAAGAAGACGGGAACGATGCGCCGCGGCGCGGCCTTCATCGTCACGCGGGGCGATGAATTGCTGGTCCGCACCCGCGCGGAAAAAGGCCTGCTTGGCGGCATGACCGAAGTCCCGGGCTCGGACTGGCTCGCCGGCCAGGACGACAATGCGGCCTTGCAGCAGGCGCCGGCGCTCAAGGGGATCGCCAAATGGCATCGCAAGGTGGGCGTGGTGACGCATGTCTTCACGCATTTTCCGCTTGAGCTGGTGATCTACACGGCGAAGGTGGCCGCGCGGACGCGAGCACCGGACGGAATGCGCTGGGTCCCGATCGCGACGCTCGCGGGTGAGGCGCTGCCCAATGTCATGCGCAAGGCGATCGCGCACGGGCTAAATCTCTAGCAAGCCATCGCCAAATCCGGCTGTGGATGGAGCGCCAAACAGTAAAAGGCCTAAAATGGTATTTCGTGTCTTGATCATCGGTGGCACGGGGCAGGTGGGAGCTGCGGTGGTGCGCGCGCTGGCTGCTGAGCCGTCCTGCGCTGAAGTCGTGATGGTCAATCGCAGGGCGATTTCCCTGAGCGCTGATCCCCGTGTGCGGCAGGTGATCCTGGATACGGCAGCTGCTCAGTTTCCGGCAGAAGTGACCAAGCTTGCGCAGAGCATGGTTGCGCTAGGCGATCCTGTCTATGCGGCATCCTGTGTGGGTGTCGGCAAAGGCAGCTTGAAGTGGAGTGAGGAGGAATTGAAGGCCCTCGAAATTGGCGTGGTCGGTGGCTTTGCCCGCGGTTGTCAGGCCGGGGGTATCACACGGTTTTCACTGCTCTCGGCAGTGGGAAGCAGCTCGAAAAGCAGGATTCGCTATGTGCGGGTCATGGGGTTGAAGGAAGAGACGGTTCAAGGGATAGGCTTCCAACGCCTCGCGATTTTTCGTCCGGGAATTATCGCGGGCAATGCTCACACGCCGCGCTATGTGGCCTAGCTGGGGCGTCTGATTCCCGGACCTTTTGGCACGATTGAGCAGGACGATATCGGGCGCGCCTTTGTCGCTGAGTTCATCAGCAGTTCGGCCCCAAACGGGGTTATGTATCTCGAAAATGGAGCGATGAGACAGATGTCTCGTGCGCTTGAGTCGTCCACTATTTATTTGGGAGGCAGTTCTGGTCTGCTGACACCATGCTGTCAGCAGGCCTCCGCTACAACGCGGCGATCAGGAGGTTCCCATGATCGCAACCGCGCTCGACCATCTCACGCTCCCGCCATCCTCAAGACTGCTCGGCTGGCATCTGCTCGATGCACGGCCCAACGATGGCTGGATCCGGATCGGCTTCGACGGCCGCAAGGATTTCTGCAATCCGGCCGGCTTCGTCCAGGGCGGCATTCTCTCCGCAATGCTCGACGACACCATGGGGCCGGCGGTGTTCGCGATGACCGACGGAAAACTTTACACCGCGACCATCACCATGACCGTGAATTTTCTAACTCCGGCCAAGCCGGGCAAGATTGTCGGTGAAGCGACCGTGACACAGCTTGGCAAGACCATCGCCTTTGTCGAGGGCAGGCTGATGTCTGAAGATGGCACCGTCTTGGCAACGGCCACCACCAGCGCGCGGCTGGTCGAGACTGCGAAGCTATCAGGTCGTTAGCGCCCGAACTGCACGATCGGCGGCTTGGCGTTGAGGCCTTCGACCTGGAAACCGGCGACGCGCTTGTAATTGGCCGCGATGTCTTCCAATTCCTTGAGCGACAGCACGTCGGTGACGACCTCATAACCGTCGGGCGCGCGCTCCTCGACCATCTGCATCACCTGTTCCGGCCCGTTGCGCCGGTTCAGCATGACCAGATCAGTGGTCGCGGGCCGGCGCTCGGCCTCGTAGGCCGTGAGCGCGGCATTAGTCGGGCCGTGCGCCAGGATTTCGCGGGTGATCACACGGGCATCCAGAATCGCCTGCGAGGCGCCGTTGGAGCCGATCGGGTACATCGGATGCGCGGCGTCGCCCATCAATGTGACCCGGCCGAAGGTCCATTGCGGAATCGGATCGCGGTCGACCAGCGGATATTCGTACGCATGCGGGCAGTTGCGGATCAGGCCGGGCACGTCGAGCCAGTCGAATTTCCAGTCCTTGAACCAGGGCAGGAATTCGTCGAGCTTGGCGGTCCGGTTATAGTCCTCGCGGCGCCACTGATAGGTCGGCGGCATGTGCCGCTCGGCCACCCAGTTGATGCTAGACTTGCCTGAGGCGTCCGGCTGCTTCGAAATCGGATAGCAGACGAATTTCAGGATCTCGTGGCCGGCCATGATCATGGTGCGGCCCGACAGGAAGGCGTCAGATTTGGTGATGCCGCGCCACAGGATGCGCCCATTCCAGATCGGCGGGCCTTCCTGCGGATAAAGTTTTTCGCGGATCGCCGAATGAATGCCGTCGGCGGCAATCAGCAGCACGCCGTCATGGCTCCCGGCCGTTTTCCCGGTCGCCTTGTCGATGAATTCGGCGCGGACGCCATCGGCGCTTTCTGTCCAGCCGGTGAGATGGTGGCTGGTGAGGATGTTCTCTTTTCCGAGCCGTTCGGTCGCGGCGTCGAGCAGGATCTGCTGCAGCGTGCCGCGGTGGATCGAGAATTGCGGCCATTTGTAGCCGGCTTCGACGCCGCGCGGCTCGCTCCAGATCGGTTTGCCGTGCTTGGAAAAATACGCCAGTTCCTTGGTGCGGACGGCGGCCGCGTCGAGTTGGTCGTGCAGGCCGAGCTCGATCAGCTCGCGCACCGCATGCGGCAACACGTTGATACCGACGCCGAGCGGCCGAAGCTCCGGCACGCTTTCAAAGACGCGTGCGGGAACGCCGATCTGGTGCAGGCTGAGCGCCAGCGTCAGCCCGCCAATGCCACCGCCGGCGATGAGTACGGTCATGTCTACGCCTCTGTTACCTCCGGGGCGTCATGACATGAGGGGCGGCAGGGGGCAACTGCGAAAGCCCGGCCAGTATCCCGTCCCCAACGTTTACGGCGGTGCGGGCGGAGCGCCGAAGAAGCCGATGATCCTGACCAGCCGGCCGTCGGGGCCGAGCTCGCCAAAATCGATCGAGATGTCGCCGCAGCTGCCGTCCGCGCGCACCAGGTGCCAGAGGAAGCGGACCACGTTGTGGTGCGCGTCGATGCCGCTCATGAACTCGAGCCGCGCGCCGGGCCGTGAGGCCTGTGTCGCAGCGATGTGGCGGGCGAGTTCGTTCCGCCCCGTCAGCGAGGCCCTGGGATCGAGATAGACGCCGACGTCACTCCAGCATTGCGCGAGCAGCGCTTGCCGGGCTGCAGCCTCCGGCTCGTTCCATGCCGCCATGTACTGCGTCACGATTTTTGTGATTGCGCTGCCGTCCATGAATACTCCCCGCACGATTGAACGAACGCCAAGTCTTGCAAGCCCTTCGCGGCTTGTCACTTACATCCGAGGTAATTGCCGTTCTGACGTGATGGTCTAGATTGCGGCACATGGGCATACCAAAACAAAATTTGCAGGATGCCGCGGCCGGGCACTTCAGCAGTCTGCTGAAGCATTGGCGCAGCGTGCGCAGACTAACCCAGATCGAACTGGCAAGTGACGCCAACGTATCGGCGCGGCATCTGTGCTTTCTGGAAACCGGCCGGTCGCAGCCGAGCCGCGAGATGGTGCAACTCCTCGGCAGCGCGCTCGATCTGCCGCTCGAGGAGCGCAACGCCTTGCACGTCGCGGCGGGCTTCGTGCCGCCCTACGGCGACAAGGGGCTCGCGGCCGATAATCTTCAGCCGGTGCAGCAGGCGGTGGATTTCATCCTGCGGCAGCAGGAGCCGTATCCGGGGATCGTGGTCGACGGGCACTGGGACGTTCGGATGCGCAACCAAGGGTCCGCGCGCCTGCTCAAGCCGTTTCGTGATTCCTACCGGATGGAAGCCGGCGTTGCCGACAACGCCATGCACGTCGTTTTCCATCCAAAAGGCCTGCGGCAGTTCATCGTGAACTGGGAAGAGTTCGCCGGCCAGATGATCCAGATCCTGCACCGTGACGTCGCACAGGGTAGCCGCGCGGCCGCCCGGCTGTTCGACGAGATCATGGCCTATCCCGGGCTGCCGGCCGAATGGCGGCTTCCGCGCCATTCGCAGGCCAGTTCGCCCGTCATGATCATGCAACTCGCCAAAGGTGATTTACGGCTCGCGTTCTTTTCCACCTTTACGACGCTAGCAATGCCGACGGACGCGGCGCTGCAACAGATCAAGATCGAATGCTTTTTTCCGGCAGACGATGCAACCGCAGAGATGGCGCGCCGGATGGCGCTTTGACAAAAATTGAGGAGATGAAAAATGCAATTGGCAAAACGTGACCATCAATCCGCCGAGACGATGGAAGAATTGCGCGCGTTGAACGCCCGCTTCATCCATAATTTCATCACCAACGACGTGGCCTCGCACGACGCCATCCTGCACCCTGCCTTCATCAGCATCTGGCCGACCGGACAGCGCTGGGATCGCGCGACCTATCTGAAATACTGGGCGACCGCCTTCGATCCGAAACTGATCCCCTACTGGGATGTCCGCGACGAACTCATCACCGTCATCGGCGATGTCGCGCTGGTACGCTCCACCAACAAGGCCACCCGCCGCCGCGACGGCAACGAAGTGACCGGCATGACCATGTACACCGACACCTACCTGTTCGAGAACGGCGCGTGGAAGTGCATCCAGGCTCAGATCCAGACGGTGGCGCCCGAATTCTATCCTGGCGACGATACCATCGTCAGCGTCTACATCGACGGCAAGTTGCAGCCCCGCGCGGCGTGAGTGCCACTTCAGGGTTCGCCTGGGATAGACGGCGCAGCAATGCGCCGCTAACCTGAGGCATCACCCGTGAGGACCAACATGCTCAAGCTCTATTTTGCCCCCGGCACCTGTGCGCTCGCCACCCACATCGCGCTGGCGGAAGCCGGCGCCGACTACACCGCCGAGCGGATCGACTTCAAGACCAACCAGCAGCAAAGTCCGGAATATTTGGCGATCAATCCGAAAGGCCGCGTGCCGGCGCTGGTCACCGATCGCGGCGTCCTGACCGAGAACGTGGCGATGCTGGCCTACATCGCGCAGAGTTTTCCAAAGGCGAAGTTGGCGCCGCTCGATGATCCCTTTGCGTTCGCGCAGGTGCAGGCCATCAACAGCTATTTGTCTTCGACGGTACACGTGGCGCATTCCCATAAGGGGCGTGGCTACCGTTGGGCCACGGAAGAATCCTCCTTCGCCGACATGAAGAAGACGCTTCCGAAAAGCATGGGCGCGGTCTTTGCACTGCTCGAGCAGAAGATGCTCAAGGGCCCATGGATGATGGGCGAGACCTACACGATCTGCGACCCCTATCTGTTCACGCTGACGGGATGGCTGGAAGGCGACGGCGTCGACATGGCGACGCTGCCGAAGGTCGCCGACCATTTCAAGCGCATGAAGGACCGGCCCGCCGTGCAGAAGGCGCTGGCGGAAGAGAAGGTGTGAATTTTCGTCGCCCGGCCTTGAGCCGGGATCTACCGTGTTAGCTGTCAAGAGGCGTTAGCGCCTTTCCAAGGCTGTCCGGACCTGATT